>NZ_CADEPJ010000001.1 GCF_902829245.1 Comamonas jiangduensis
GCGTTGTCCTTGTTGATCTGGCCTTCCAGTGCAGCGGGAATCAGGATGTCGCAGTCGACGGCCCAGAAAGCCTCCGCTTCCATGCTTTCCGCACCGGGGAAGCCTTGCACGCCACCCTGGGTGCGCACATGTTCCTGCAAGGCAAGGGCATCCAGACCCTGGGCGTTGTAGATGCTGCCCGTATGGTCTTGCACCGCCACCACTTTGGCGCCTGCATCGGCAAACAATTTGCCTGCCGTGCCCCCCACATTGCCAAAGCCTTGTACGGCGATTCGCGCCCCCTCCAGCCGCAGGCCGATCAGCTTGGCCGCTTCTACGCCCACGGTGAACACACCACGGCCCGTAGCCTCAACCCGGCCCAGCGAACCACCCAGATCCACGGGCTTGCCGGTGACCACGCCGGTGGCTGTGGCGCCCGTGTTCATGGAGTAGGTGTCCATCATCCAGGCCATGATTTGGCCGTTGGTGTTGACGTCGGGTGCGGGGATGTCCTTGGTGGGGCCAATCAGCAGGCCAATCTCGCTGGTGTAGCGACGGGTCAGGCGTTCCAGCTCACCCTTGGAGAGTTTGCGCGGATCTACGCGAATGCCGCCCTTGGCGCCGCCGTACGGCACGTTGACGGCGGCATTCTTGATCGACATCCACGCTGACAGCGCCATCACTTCTGACAGCGTGACGTCCTGGTGAAAACGCACGCCGCCTTTGCCGGGGCCACGGCTGAGGTTGTGCTGCACGCGGTAGCCCTCAAAGTGGGCGATCGAGCCGTCATCCATCTCGATGGGCACATCCACGATCAGGATGCGCTTTGGGCGTTTGAGCGTCTCGACCCAGCGGGCCAGCGAGCCCAGATAGGTGTGACGCGGTCCACCTGCTGCAGGTAGGTGCCCCAGGGCCGACGTCGTCGGGGTTCAGATAAGACGGCAAAGCATGGGTTATCAGATGCGCGGAAGAGTCATGTGCAGGCATAAATACCTCGAAAAAGTAATGCAACCAAACCGTGGAAAACAGAAGGCTTGGCGTGCTTTTTTCAGCGTACGCAGGCTGTGGTGTGCTGTCCAAGGCCGCTTGCTTGCGTTGCTATAAATATTTTGCATAACCATGCAAAATGCGCGAAAACACAGAAGTCGCATCCCATTGAACGCTAAATCTGCACATAAATCCATTGCAGAAAAATCAATCCCGGTCTTTGCAGCATGGAGGGCATACCAAAGACCGCAAAGGGGTATCAGGAATCCAGCATCTGGGCGGTGGGCACCAATTCCCTGCGACGCACAAAGCTGCACAGTTTTGCCATGATGGCGCCCATGTCGACTGAATCGAAAAAGATTGCCCCACAGGCTTTTGTGCTCCCCAAACTGGAGGGCCATCGCCTTTTGCCAACCAGCCCCCTGGGCCTGAGCCTGCTGGCCCAGGACGACCCCGAGGACGTGCTGCCCGACTGGCCCAAAATTGCGCCCGATTTGCCGCAAGACACCTATTCCATTGCCGATGCGCTGTGGTGGTGCCACAAGCTGGGCGAGCGCTCCGCGCGCGGCGAGGACGTGGCCTATATGCTGACCAGTGCTGCGGATGCGCGCGCAGTCCACAACGCCTTGGCGGTGGCGCGCAAATGGTGGCCGGCAGGCAGTGTGCCCCGGTACTGGAAATCAGGTGGCACCGCTCGCGATGCGGCAGCGCTGATTCATGCGCCGCTGCCGGAACCCGGGGTGCACACCGATGTAACCACGGCTGCAGCCCCAGCCCAGGTCTTTAGCTTGCGTGGTGTAGAAGGTGAAATTGCGCTGCGAATTCGGCAGGCGGTGACGGCAGACCAAGCGGCAGCACTGACGCCAGAAACCGCCATCGACTTGATCGATGCCTATGCAGTCGCTATAGAGTTTGTAGACAGCCGCTGGCGCGAAGGCACCCAAGCTCCGGCACTGACGTTGCTGGCCGACGGCCAATGCCACGGCGGTCTGGCGCTGGGCCCATGGCAAGACTTTGCCCCGCTGCGTACCCACAACTGGTCAGCCCAACGCTGCTCGCTACAGGTCAATGACGGGGCGGTGCAAGGCTTTACCGGCACCCACAGCCTGCAAGACCCAACCTGGTTGTTGTCCGCGTGGCTGCAGCATGTGACGCAGCATTACGGCACCGTGGCGGCGGGCACGGTGGTGACCACTGGTACCTGGACAGGTTGCCCGCAGGTGCAGGCCGGTGATTTGGTGACGGTGTGCTTTGAGGGTCTGGGTGAGGTGCGCTGGCAGTTCTAAGCGGCGCACTCCACGACCAAAGAAAAAAACCCCTGCGCACAACTGCAGGGTTTTTTTGTGAAGGTGAATATGCTTTTGATAGCTGTATGCGCTTGATGGGTAAGCACTAGAGGCTATTTTTCTATAGAAGCTGTTGGCGGTGGTGTGGCACCGTACAAGGGCTGGGGATAGACCTCGCGCACGCAATCAAGCCATGCTTGCGCCGCACGGGAGCGGTAGCCGGGGCGCCACATCAGCACCACGTCCCAGCCCATCTGGGGGCCAATCAGCGGGCGGCTGGCGACGCGTTGTGCGTCGTATTTGGCAATCACGTGCTCAAACATCACGGCCACGCCGATGTCTGCGGCCACCAGGTGGCCAATAAAGTCCCAGTAGCGGGTTTGCAGCTGCACGCGCGGGGAGAAGCCCGCCTCGGCACAGTGCTGCAGCACGGCTTCGTGCAACGCAAAGTCGCTGGTGTAGAGCAAAAATGGCAGATCGGCCAGCTCCTGCCAGCGTACGGGCGCGTTTTCATCGACCACGCGGTGGCGTGCCATCACCACGCGGGTGAGCTGGTGGGCAATCGTGTAGGTGTGCAAGGCCTCGTCGGGGGCGTTGAACAGGCCCAGCGCCATGTCCAGCTTGCCCTCCAGCATCAGCTGGCGCTGCGCGCGTGCGCCAGACTCTTGCACATTCAGCGTAACGCCCGGGTAGCGCTGCTGAAACAGCGCAATCACGGGCGCCATGTAATGGCCGGCGGTGGGCATGATGCCCACGCTCAGTTCACCACGCGCAATCCCATCCACCTCGGCCACTTCCTGGCGCAGCAGCTGGGCCTGGGCCAGCACCTGCAGCCCGCGTTCATACACCACCTGCCCGGCATCGGTCAGTTGCACGCCGCGCCCTTCACGCAGCAGCAGCGGGCCGCCCAGCTCGTCTTCCAGCTGTTTGACCATTTTGCTGATGGTGGGCTGGGTGACATGCAGATGCTCCGCCGCCCGTGTAAAGCCGTTGGCGCGCACCACTTCGACAAAGTAGCGCAAGGCACGCAAATCCATAGGGATTCCTTTTAAGAATTGCTTTTATGGAAATTATTCATTTTACGAATTTGAGTGAAAACCCTAGACTTTGATCCATGTCATCGTTTCCTCTGACCGCTTCTTCCGTGCAGCGCGGCTTGCACCACACCCAGCAATCGCTCAAAGCCTTGCTGCAGGTGGTGCTGCTCAGTGCCATCTGGCTGAGCATGGATGTGGCGCGTCAGCATTTTGGCTGGAGCATGCCTGCGGGGCTGATTGGTTTTGCACTGCTGGCAGTGGGCTTGTTCAGTGGGCTGGTGAAAGCGCAGTGGTTCAAGGCGGGCACCAACTGGTTGCTGGCAGAAATGCTGCTGTTTTTTGTGCCTGCTGTGCTGGTGGTGACGGAGTACCCCGAGCTGATTGCCCACCAGGGCCTGCGTATTTTGGCCGTCATCGTGACCAGCACCGCCTGCGTCATGGTGGTGACCGCCTGGGCCGTGGACCGCGTTTACCGGCTGGAACTGTGGCTGGCACGCCGCCGCTCATCGCGCAAGGAGTAAGCCATGTCCAACGAAATGATTGGCGTGCTGTCGCTGTTGGTGACCGTGCTTTGCTATGGCGTGAACAAGCAGCTGTACCGCCGCTTTCCGACACCGCTGTTGATGCCTATTCTGGCTACGCCGCTGGTGTTGATTGCACTGCTGCTGCTTACCCACGTGTCCTACCCGCAATACATTGCCCAAACGCGCTGGCTGGCGTGGATGCTGGGCCCCACCACCGTGGCTTTTGCCCTGCCGCTGCATGAAAACCGCCAACTGCTGCGCAAGCACTGGCTGTCGATCACCACGGGCGTGGTGGTGGCCAGTCTGGTGTCGATTTCCACCACCGTGTGGTTTGCGGACTGGTTTGGTTTGAACGAAGAACTGCAAAAGGTTTGGCCGTACGCAGCGTCACACCCGTTTGCGATCGAGGCCGAACGCGTGCTGGGAGGCCCCACCGATTTGGCAGCCCTGTTTGTGGTGATGACCGGTATCACCGGCATGCTGATTGGCGGGTGCTGCTGCGTGTGCTGCCCCATGTGCGCAGCAAGATGGCTACCGGCGCCATCTTGGGCGGTGCCGCCCACGGCACAGGGGTGGCCAAGGCCCGCCAGTTTGGCGAAGTGCAGGCCGTGGTGGCCTCGCTGGTGATGCTGATTGCCGGCGCAGTGAACGTGCTGGCTGCGCCCTGGGTGCGGGTGGTGTTTTTCTAAAAGAATAGCTTGCAGCGTTGGTATATCAAGCGTTGCAAGCTGTTTTGATGTCTATTTTTGTTGCGGTGGATGCATCCTGGAGCGCATGCATCCACTTTTTATGTGGCTTATGCCGCGCGCAGCACCTGTCGGGCGCTTGCATGTTGCCGGTCTTCAGGTAGCGCTGGTGCCAGGCATAGGCCTCGTCCAGCAGATGCGGTGTGTGCTTGCCGGGGGCATCACGCAGGGCGCGTTCCAGGTAGTCGGTCATCGCAGCCTTGTAGTCCGGGTGCACACATTTCTCGATGATCAAGCGCGCGCGCTGCACGGAACCAGACCGCGCAGGTCGGCCAGACCTTGTTCGGTGACGATGATCTGCACGTCGTGCTCGGTGTGATCGACGTGGGACACCATGGGCACGATGCAGCTGATCTTGCCGCTCTTGGCCACGGACGGTGTCATGAAGATGGACAGATAGGCGTTGCGCGCAAAGTCGCCGCTGCCGCCGATGCCGTTCATGATGGACGAGCCCATGACGTGCGTGCTGTTGACGTTGCCGTACATATCGGCCTCGATCAGCGCGTTCATGGAGATCAGGCCCATGCGGCGTATCAGCTCGGGGTGGTTGGATATCTCCTGCGGGCGCAGCATGATGCGCTGGCGGTAGAAATCGATGTTGGCCAGAAAGCGCTCCATGGCCGCGGGGCTGAGCGCCAGCGAGGTGGTCGAGGCGGTGTCCAGCTTGCCCGACTCCAGCATGTCCAGCATGCCATCCTGCAGCACCTCGGTGTAGGCGTTCAGGTGGTCGAAGGGGCCGTGGTTCAGGCCGGCCAGCACTGCGTTGGCGATGTTGCCCACGCCGGACTGCAGCGGCAGCAGCTCGGGCGGCAGGCGGCCCACCTTCACTTCGTGCTGCAGGAAGTCGATGATGTGCTGGGCAATGCGCTGCGAGTCGGCATCGGGCGGCGTGAAGCCGGCCAGCTTGTCGCGCTGCTGGGTGGGCACCACGGCCATCACCTTGCTCAGGTCGCAGTGCAGGTACGGGTCGCCAATGCGGTCGAACGGGTGCTCCATGGGAATCGGCTTGCGCTTGGGCGGCACGGCGGCGCCGTAGTAGATGTCGTGCATGCCCTCCAGCTCGGCCGGCTGGGCGCTGTTGACTTCCAGGATGATCTTGTCGGCCTGCTCCAGCCAGGTCTTGTTGTTGCCCACCGAGGTCGAGGGAATCAGGCGCCCGTCGGGCAGGATGCCCGCCACCTCGATCACCGCCACGTCCAGGTGGCCCAGAAAGCCGAACCACACGTACTGCGCCACGTGCGAGAGGTGGATGTCGACGTACTGCATGCGGCCGTCGTTGATCTCCTTGCGCACCGTTGGGTCGGACTGGTAGGGCAGGCGGCGTTCGATGCCGTGCACCTTGGCCAGGGCACCGTCCAGCTCCGGAGAGGTCGATGCCCCCGTCCACAGGCTGATGCGGAAGTTGCCGCCCTGCGCGTTCTGCTCTTCGATGCGACGCGCCAGCGCCTGGGGCACGGCTTTGGGGGCGCCGGCCGGCGTGAAGCCGCTCATGCCCAGCGTCATGCCGGACTGGATCAGGCTGGCGGCCTGGTCGGCCGTCATGATGCGTTCTAGCAGTGCGGGGCACAGCACGCGGTCCGCGGGCGATGCAGCGGTGAAAGTGGTTTGCATGGATGTCGTCTCCCTGATTTGACTGTCGTTCAAACAGTGTTTATTGGTCTTTTTGCGGGTTTCGCCCTAAGTGGCAACCCGCAGTTGACCACAGCGGGGGGCTGGCACACCAGAGTTCTTGATCAGGGAAAACGCGGGTATCAGCAGGCAAAAATCATGTGCCAGCAGGACAGCAGTCCGCATAGACCAAGGTACAGCAAGGTCGGTTGCGTTTGGGCAGCTGCCGCATTGCAGGCGAACGGGGAGGGGTGATAGCGTGCAGCGGCGTGCGCTGACACCCGCAGGTTGGGGGTGCCCGCCACAATGGCGGTTATGGCTTTTGTACGCTCCAGCTGGAACCAGCACCTCGCGCGATGGTTGCGCCCATTTCAACCTTTGGTGGATGCCATCAAGCTGTGGCTGGATGCCGACGGCTTGCGCATGAGCGCAGCCATGACGTTTTACGGCCTGCTCAGTCTTTCACCGCTGGTGCTGCTGATCGTCGGCTTGCTGGGCTGGTGGATGGACCGCAGCGTGGTGGAAAGCACCTTGCTCGATCAGGTGCGGGGCGTGATGGGCGAGCGTGGTGCCAGCGTGGTGCAAGGGGCATTGGCCAGCGCCCAAGCGCCTGCACAAGGGCGTTTGGCGTCCATCGCTGCATTTGTCTTGCTGCTTTCCGGCGCGACGGGGGTGTTTGTTGAACTGCAAAATTCGCTCAACAAACTGTGGAGGTTTGGTGCTGACGAGCCACCGCCGCCGCAAAAAGCATGGTGGAAGCTGGCCACGCTGCGACTGCGTGGATTGGCGTATGTGCTGGTGGTGGGTTTTTTGATGCTGGTGACCATGGTGCTGTCGACCGCCATCAAGATGTTCACCCAGTTGGCAGGCAATTGGCTCAATATGGAGCGGCTGGTGGTGAGTCTGGTCAACGAAGGTGTGTCCCTGGTGGTGATGACGGTGCTGTTTGTGGGCCTCATGCGCATAGGCACAGGCCGCAAACCCCAGTTGCGTTATCTGGTGCTGGGCGCAGTGGTGTCGTCCACCTTGTTCATGTTGAGCAAACAGGCGCTGGCCTGGTATTTGTCCACAGCGGCGGTGGTGTCCGCGTACGGGGCTGCAGGCTCACTGGTGGTGGTGCTGATATGGATCTATGTCACCTCGGCCATTTTGCTGCTGGGGGCCAGCTGTGCCAAAGCGTGGGAGATGCAGCACCGCCGCAACGTGTTGCGAAGCGAAGCCAGCCTGGCGGGCTTGCCTCCCGAGCGGGCGATGGTGCCATGCAGCGTAGGCTCTCAAGGCAGCCAGCGGTGGCCTGAGATTTGAGGGGGTACGCCCAGATGGCAGGCGTACTGCCTGGCGGTGAAAGTGAGGTTTAGGCCTTGGTCAGCGTGGCATCGATGTCTGCCAGCAGCTGGAGTGCGGCGCCATGGGTGCGGTGCGGCAGCCGGTTGGTCCATTCATGCTCGGCCAGCGGGTGCACGCTGCAGCTATCAGGCAGTCCGGCATTGGCATCGAGCAGCGCATGCATGCGTGGCACAAACACCCACTGCAGCCATTCTTCGATTTGCAAGGTGTCGTACATGAAAGGCATGGCAGACGCCATCGCCTCTGCCGAAGGGGGTTGGGCGCTCCACAGCGAAGCCGCGCGCAGTTCGGCTTCCAGTTGTTGCAGCTGTTGACGCAAAAGGGTGGATGTATCGCTCATGGCTGCAATTTTGCGCTTTCTGCCAAACCCTGGCAGCACACCGTTATTACCCTGATGAGGTTTCCCCGCAGCGCGCGTCAACTGCGTTACAGCGCGCGAGGAAAATTGCTCGGGGTTTGCCCGAAAAGTTCTGCACAGCGGAATTCTCGGCTGGTTATTTGGAAAAACTCGCCCTAGTCTGGTTGCGCCGCAGTGAAAAACTGCACCGTCAACAGACAAGGAGACCGGGATGCCAAACAACCACGGAGCGTGCTTTGCAGCCATGCACAGCCGCTCATACAGCGGGAGGGCGTGATGGACGTTTTCCTGCAGCAAGTGCTCAATGGCCTGACATTGGGCGGTATCTATGGAC
>NZ_CADEPJ010000002.1 GCF_902829245.1 Comamonas jiangduensis
GGTTGCGGAAAGGCTCGCGGGTGACGGTGGGGTAGTAGTGCAGCTTGCCCTTGACGATCTCGCCCAGGAATTCATGCTCGGGCAGTTGCTCGAACATTTCCTGGTAGGCCAGCTCTTTCACCTCGCGCACGCCGTGCACCACGACTACGTTGTCAAACTTTTCGTAGGTTTCGGGGTCACGTGCCACGGCCAGCCAAGGGGCCAGACCGGTGCCGGTGCCAATCATGTACAGGTTCTTGCCGGGCAGCAGGTAGTCGATCAGCAGCGTGCCCGTGGGCTTTTTGCCGACGATGATGGTGTCCCCCACCTGGATGTGCTGCAGGCGCGAAGTCAGCGGGCCATCTTCGACCTTGATCGACAGAAACTCCAGGTGCTCTTCGTAGTTGGGGCTGGCAATCGAGTACGCACGCAGCAGATTTTTGCCGTCCACCTTCAGGCCAATCATGGTGAAGTGGCCGTTGGAGAAGCGCAGCGAGGTGTCACGGGTGGTCGTGAAGGAAAACAGGCGGTCGGTCCAGTGGTGCACGGACAGGACGCGTTCTTCGAGAAAAGCACTCATGATGAAAAGGGTTGGATAGCGTAAAAACGGGCACAACCGGCCCGGGCTTAAAAAGCCAGTTGGCGAACCCGGAGGTACTGCGCATATGCGCAAGGGGTATAGCAGGCCGACTTTTTATATTTCAAACTCGTATTGTCCGAGAAATGCCAGGCCTGGGGGGCGGTTGCGGTCTTTGGTTTGAGATGGATTAGTAATAAGCTGCTGCGCTGCGGGCAAAAGTGACGGAAACCTTGACATTGATTAATGCTCGGATTTAGCATAATGCGCTCGTGCTGGGTGCCCAAGGCCTCGGCGCTTTTTTTACCACTACATATACTCAATTTGAGTATTAATAGGAATGGTGTGTGCCACACCGTGGAGGACGACCTATGCAATTGCGCTGGACTTTGCCTGTGCTGGCCATGGCTGCTTTGCCTGCGTGGGCAGCACCTGGGGTGCTGAAGATTGGCGAAATCAACAGCTACAAAGCCATGCCGGCTTTTCTGGAACCCTACAAAAAAGGCATGGACCTGGCGGTAGAGCAAATCAACGCCCAGGGCGGTTTGCTGGGCAAGCAAGTGGTGCTGGTCACGCGCGATGACAACGGCAACCCCGGCGATGCCGTGCGTGCTGCCGAAGAGCTGTACACCCGCGAGAAGATCGATGTGCTCACCGGCTCGTTCCTGTCGCACGTAGGCATGGCACTGACCGATTACGCGGGGCAGAAAAAGCGTTTCTTCCTCGCCTCCGAAACGCTGACCGACAAGGTGGTCTGGCAAAACGGCAACCGCTACACCTACCGCCTGCGTGGCTCTACCTACATGCAGACGGCCATGCTGGTGCAAGAGGCCAAAAAGCTCAACAAAAAGCGCTGGGCCATCGTCTACCCCAACTACGAATATGGCCAATCCGCCGTGGCCACTTTCAAGCAGCTGATGAAAGAGGCGCAGCCCGACATTGAGTTTGTTGCCGAGCAAGCGCCGGCGCTGGGCAAGATCGATGCCGGTTCTGTCGTGCAAGCGATTGCCGATGCCAAGCCCGATGCCATCTTCAACGTGCTGTTCTCGGTGGACCTGGGCAAGTTTGTGCGCGAGGGCAACACCCGCGGTCTGTTCAAAGACCGCACTGTGGTGGGCCTGCTGTCGGGCGAGCCGGAATACCTGGACGCCTTGCGCCAAGAAGCGCCCGAGGGCTGGATCGTCACCGGCTATCCCTGGTACAGCATCAAAACGCCTGCGCACGATGCGTTCTTGAAGGCCTACCAGGGCAAGTTCAAGGACTACCCGCGCCTGGGCACCATCGTGGGCTACAACGCCATCCAGTCGCTGGCGGCCGGCATCACCAAGGCGGGCAGCACCGACACCGAAGCGCTCATCAAGGCCTTCAAGGGCCTGAACGTGAACACGCCCTGGGGCCCCATCACCTACCGTGCCCAGGACAACCAGTCCACCATGGGCGCGTATGTGGGCACCACCGCCTACAGCAAAGAGCTGCAGCGCGGCATCATGACCAACTTCTACTATGCCGATGGCAAAGACTTTCAGCCGTCGGACGCTGAGGTGAAAAAGCTGCGCCCTGCCAGCGCGCAATAAAGCGCCACGGCGCATGGAAAAACTAGCTGCTTGCGCAGGGCGGTGAGTTTGAAGCGTTTTGGCGCTCTCAGGCAATACCCGCGAGCGCAAGCAGCTATCTTTTTACAGCAAACTGCTGGGAATATATGAGTGCATCTGGCCTGCTGGCCCAATTGCTCAACGGACTGGCCAGCGCCTCGTCGCTGTTTCTGGTGTCGGTGGGCCTGTCCTTGATTTTTGGGGTCACGCGCACCATCAACTTTGCGCACGGCTCGTTTTTTATGCTGGGCGCCTACCTTGCGTTTTCCAGCGTGGAGTCGCTCGCGCCCCACATCGGTTTTTGGCCCGCGCTGTTGCTGGCGCCCCTGGCCTGCGGCCTGCTGGGCGCGTTGACGGAAATCGGCCTGCTGCGCCGCATCTACCAAGCGCCGGAGCTGTTTCAGCTGCTGGCCACGTTTGCGCTAGTGCTGGTCATCAAAGAT
>NZ_CADEPJ010000003.1 GCF_902829245.1 Comamonas jiangduensis
TTTTTTTTTGGTATGGTGCCGCACACATCTTGCACGGCGTGTCGCTGCATGTGGGGCGCGGCGAAGTGGTGGCACTGATGGGGCGCAACGGCGCGGGCAAATCCACCACGCTCAAATCTATGGTCGGGCTGGTGGAGCGGCGCCAAGGAAAAGTTCTTTTCATGGGAGCTGACATCGGCCGCAAAGCCCCACACCAGATTGCGCGGCTGGGCCTGGGCTATGTGCCCGAAGACCGGCGCATCTTTACCGAGCTGACGGTGCTGGAAAACCTGGAAGTGGGCCGCCAAGCAGCGCGCAGCTGGCCCGACGGCAGAGCGCTGCCGCACTGGACGCCTGAAAAGCTTTTTCGTTGTTTCCCAACCTGGGCGAAATGCCGCAGCGCCCCGGCGGCCAGATGAGCGGTGGCGAGCAGCAAATGCTCAGCGTAGCGCGCACGTTGATGGGCCAGCCCTATGTGGTGCTGCTGGATGAGCCCAGCGAAGGGGTGGCGCCGCTGATCGTGGAGCAAATGGCGAAAACCATTTTGCAGCTCAAAGCCCAGGGCATTGCCATTGTGCTGAGCGAGCAAAACCTGCCGTTTGCGCAGGTGGTGGCCGACCGCGCCTATGTGCTGGAAAAAGGCCAGATCGTGCACAGCGGCCCTATGGCCGAACTGGCGGGCAATGCCCAGGTGCGCCAGCAGTATTTGGGCGTCTGAAAAACGCTTTGCAGCCCTCATCCGCGCACAGCTTGGTGCAGCAGTGCGCGGATGAGCGGATATGTGCAGCTGGGCCGCTTAGCCCTCAAACCGCGTAGCGTGCAAATGGGGCTGCAGCAGCGCTTGTGCCAGCCACGCATGCAACTGCGGGTAGCGCTGGGCTGGCAGCAGCTGCGGCAGGCGAAAACGCACATAGTCCAGCGTCACGGCGGTGCACAGCACATCCAGCGTCAGGTGTTCCTGTAGGGCGGGCGGCGCGTTTTCCAGCAGCGCCAGCGCGCGGTTGAGGGCGGCCAGGCGGCGCTGGCCCAGCACGCTGGCATCGGCCACCGCTGCACCCTCGTATTTGCGCGCAATCACTACGTTGAATGCAGATTCCATCAACCCGTAGGCCACGCTGGCGCGCGCCAGCACGGCGGCGCTGTGGTCAGCAGGCACCAAGGCGGGCCGCTGCCGATGTGCTCCAGATACTGGGCGATGAGCAGCGATTCGCTGATGGCGTGGCCCTCGCCGGTGACCAGCACCGGAATGCGCAACTGCGGGTGTGCCGCGAGCAAGGCGGTCTTGGTTCCACGGGTCACTCCAGACCAGCGTGAGCTGATCGGCGAGCCCGTGGTGCAGGGCCGCCACGCGGGCCACACGGGCAAAGGGGGAGGTGGCGTTGAGGAAGAGTTGCATGGCAAAGGTGAAAAGGTAGAGAAATAAAAAGTGAGCGGATGGCGCTTGCTAGACGGGCGTAGAAGCCGCTTTTTGTCTGGAAAATACAATCAGCAGCATACCCAGGCTCAGTGCCGCGCAGCCCCAGATAAACAGGCTGTGGTAGCTGCCCGTGCTGGCGTACAGATAGGCCATGAAATACCCTGCCGTGGCCTGCAGCAGGCAAATGCAGCGGTGGCATAGCCCACATTTTTTGTGCTGTGCAGGGCCCAGCAGCTGCATACATAGCCTGAGGTGATGGCGGCCATGCCGGGCGACAGCGCCCCACCACAAAGCCCGATACCGCATGCCCGGCAAAGTCCGCCCACACCAGCGGCAGGCCAATCGCGGCGGCTTTGAGGGCGTAGGCCCCGGCGGTGGGGCGCCCCCATCCCCAGCGCGTGGCGCACAGCGATGCGCACAGCGGCCCCGCGACGGCGCCCAGGCCAAAAATAGCCCATTGGGTGGAGGCGTAGCTGGCGCCCAGATGCAGCTCGCGCGCCAGGTAGTCGACCCAGAACACGGTGTGCGGCACAAAACCAAAACCGTCGGTGACATACGCCAGCAGCACCAGCACCACGGGCAGCGTCCAGAGGGCCGGCGCTGGCAAGGCCGAGGCGAGGGCCTGTGGGGTGATGGTGATGGGGGCTGGAGCGGGCAGCAAGCGTGCGCAGCGCCAGCCGCCCCATAACGCAGCCACGCACACCAGCGCCAGGCCCCACCACACGGCACCCAGGCTTTGCAGCGCCAGGCTGGGCACCAAGGTGGCCGACAGCAGGGCGCCCACGCCAATGCCGCAAAACATGAGCGGGCCCAGGGCTGCCCGCCGCGCCAGCGGGGTGGCCGCCATGGCGATGGAGGGACCCAGCACCATCAGCGTGGCGCCTGCCATGCCGGAAATCAGCCGCCAGACAAAGAACACGGGCATGGGCTGGGCAAAGCTGCAGCCGATAAAGCTCAGCGCCACTGCCGCCCAGCACAGCACCAGCACGCGCACCGCGCCCAGCCGGTCCGCCAGCGGGGCTGCAGCTAGTGCACCGATCAGATAGCCCAGCAGGTTGGCGGCGCCCAGGTAGGCCACCTGCTCGCCCGTGAACCAGCCGGCCAGCACCATTTGCGGCATCAGCGCGGTGTAGGCAAAACGGGCCAGTCCCACGCCGCTGAGCGTGGCCAGAAAGCCGGTGAAAAAGAGGGGAAGTTCAGAGCGTTGAATCACAGGGGGCCTTGCAGAGCAATGGGCAGCAGATTAAGGGGCTGGCATCATCATGTCCAATGATTCAAAATGAAATCCATCATCGTTTTTCATGATGTTGTAGATCGAAAGCATTGGTGCCATGCAAATCAAATCCCTGCGCATTTTTGACGCTGTGGCCAGTACCGGCAGTTTTGGGGCGGCGGCCCAGCGCCTGCACACCGTGCAGTCCAATGTGACGGCCCATATCCAAAAGCTCGAAGATGAGCTGCAGGTGCAACTGATTGAGCGCAGCAGCAGCCCCGTACATCTCACGCCCGCAGGCCACACCTTGCTGCCCCACGCGCAGCGCCTGCTGCAAACGCATGACCAAGCCTGCGCGCTGTTTGCCGGCAGCGCGCCACCCGCAGGGTGCTTGCGCATAGGGGCGATGGAAAGCACCGCCGCCTTGCGCCTGCCGCCGGTGTTGGCGCAGCTGTACCAAACCCAGCCCCACATGGATTTGCAACTGCGTACCGGGCCGACGGGAAGTTTGCTGGAGGATTTGCAGCGCGGCCTGCTCGACTGTGCTTTTGTGGCTGGCCAACCTCCGCAGCCCCGCTGGTGGGGGCAGCAGGTGTTCCAAGAAGAACTGGTGCTGGTCAGCCCCACGCCGCTGCCCGGCTTGCCCAGCCCGGAGATGTTGCTGCGCACGCCGTTTTTGGCGTTTCGCCAAGGTTGCAGCTACCGCCAGCGTATTGAGCTGCTGCTGGCCAGCCAGGGCATTACGTCGGCACGCATCATGGAGATGGGCACGCTCGATGCCATCTTGGGCTGTGTGGCCGCAGGTATGGGTTTTGCGCTGATGCCCCGTGCCTTGATGCACACGCAGCAAGCGCGCTTTGGCATTCACTGCACGCCGCTGCCGGAGCCCTTGCGCAGCCAGATTGGCGTGGTCGACACGTGGTTGGTGGCGCCGCAGCCCCAGGGCTGGTCGCCGCAGTTGCGCGCCCTGGTGCAGCAGCTGGGAATGGAGGGTGCTGCAGTGACGATGGTCGCGACCGCAGCCACACCGATCTAATCACGTCGCCGTGTGCAGCAGGGCACGGCGGTATTGCATGGCCTCGGCCACATGGGCACTCGCCACGCTGGGGCTGCCTGCGAGATCGGCAATCGTGCGCGCCGCGCGCAGCGCACGGTGGGTGGCGCGGCTGCTCCAGCCCAAACGGTCGGCGGCTTTGCGCAGCAGCTGGGCGGCGGCTTCGTCCAGTTGCAGGTGCTGGTCCAGCGCATCACCTTGCAGCATCTGGTTGCTGCAGCCCTGGCGGGCCAAGGCCATGGCCCGCGCCTGGGTGACGCGGGCTTGGATGGCGGCGCTGGCCTCGCCCTGGCGCGTGGTCAGCAACTGCTCGGCGGGCAGGTGGGCCACTTCCACATGCAGATCAATACGGTCCAGCAGCGGCCCGCTGAGCTTGCCCTGGTAGCGCGCCACCTGATCGGGCGTGCAGCGGCAAGCGCGCTGTGCGCTGCCCCAAAACCCGCAGGGACACGGGTTCATGGCCGCCACCAACTGAAAGCGGGCCGGAAATTCGCTGCTGTGCGCCGCGCGGGCAATGGTGATGCGGCCCGTCTCCAGGGGCTCGCGCAAAGCCTCTAACGCCGAGCGTGAAAACTCCGGAAATTCATCCAAAAACAAAGTGCCAAAGTGGGCGTAGGAAATCTCCCCTGGCTTTGGGGGTGAGCCGCCGCCCACCAACGCCACGGCGCTGGCCGTATGGTGCGGACTGGCGGTGCGGCGCAGCCCCCATTCTTCGGCTTTGAAGCGCCCGCACAGGCTGGCAATCGCGGCACTTTCTACAGCTTCTTGCTCGGTCATCGGGGGCGGGATGCTGGCAAAGCGCTGGGCCAGCATGGATTTGCCCGAGCCCGGCGGCCCCACCAGCAGCACGCCGTGTTGACCTGCTGCGGCAATTTCCAGCGCCCGCTTGGCGGGCGTCTGGCCCTTGACTTCGCCCATGTCGGCAGTCCCCTGCAAGCGCGCACGTGGCGGGGTGGGCAGCTTGTGCCAGCCTGGCGCGTTGCTGGCATCCGGCGATGCGGAGGGCGGCAGCAGCTGGGCCACCACGTCCAGCAAATGCTGGGCGCCATCGACCTCGGCCTGGGGCGCGCAGGCCGCTTCTGCCGCGCTTTCCATGGGCAACACCAAGCGGGTCTGAATGTGCTGCAGCTGCAAGGCCAGGCTGGTGGCCAGCGCGCCGCGTACCGGGCGCAGCTCCCCCGAGAGCGACAGCTCTCCCGCAAATTCCCAGCCGGGCAGCCGCGTGGCATCGATTTGCCCGCTGGCCGCCAAGATGCCCAAGGCAATCGGCAGGTCAAAACGTCCGCTGTCCTTGGGCAGGTCGGCCGGCGCGAGATTGACGGTGATGCGCTTGTTGGTGGGAAATTCCAGCCCGCTGTTGGCAATCGCACAGCGCACGCGCTCCCGCGCCTCTTTGACTTCAACCTCGGCCAGCCCCACCAAAGTGAAGCTGGGCAGTCCGTTGGCCAAATGCACTTCCACGGTGACAGACGGCGCTTGCAGCCCCAAAAGCGCCCGGCTTTGCACGCAGGCCAAACTCATGGCGTGTTTCTCCCTAAAACAGTGCGTAAAAAAGCAGCAAACGTCCCATCCGGCTGCACCAACTTGGTGCTTCGAGGCGATTGCCACGTTTGCCACTGTAGGACGCCCGGCCGCGCTGCACCAAGCCCGCTGGTTGGCACGCTCCCTGCTTAAAGGGCTTGTCACAACACTTTTTACAACTTCCCGCTTCCCGGAGGAACGTCTCATGAAAATGGTGTCAGCCATCATCAAGCCCTTCAAGCTCGACGAGGTGCGAGAAGCCCTGTCGCAGCTTGGTGTACAGGGTATTACCGTGACCGAGGTCAAGGGCTTTGGCCGCCAAAAAGGTCACACCGAGCTGTACCGCGGCGCGGAATATGTCGTGGACTTTCTGCCCAAAGTGAAGTTGGAAGCTGCCGTCGATGACGCGGTGCTCGAGCAAGTCATTGAAGCCATCGACGGTGCCGCGCGCACCGGCAAGATTGGCGACGGCAAGCTTTTTGTGTATGACTTGTAGCAGGTCGTGCGTATCCGTACCGGTGAAACCGGCAACGATGCCCTGTAACGCAACCCTTGAGGCAAGAGACTGACATGAAAAAATCACTCCCTGCAATTGCACTGGGTCTGGGCCTGATGGCCGCAGCAACCGGTGCCTGGGCCCAAGAGGCGGCCCCCGCGGTGGCTGCCGTCGTTGAGGCTGTGGTGGAAACTGCGGCCGAAGCCGCTCCTGCACTGAGCGCGGGTGACACCGCGTGGATGCTGACCTCCACCATGCTGGTGATCCTGATGGTCATCCCCGGTTTGGCGCTGTTTTACGGCGGTTTGGTGCGCTCCAAGAACATGCTGTCCGTGCTGGCGCAGGTGTTCACCATCTTCTCGCTGATTACCGTGCTGTGGGCCATTTACGGCTTCTCGCTGACCTTTGGTGGTGAGGGCAAGTTCTTTGGCGGCTTTGACAAGATTTTCTTGGCAGGCATTACCCCGGACACGCTCTCTGCAACGCTGGCGACCATTCCGGAGTATGTGTTCGTGGCCTTCCAGTCCACCTTTGCAGCCATTACCGTGGCGCTGATCGTGGGTGCTTTTGCCGAGCGCATCAAGTTCTCGGCCGTGATGATCTTCTCTGTGCTGTGGTTCACCTTCAGCTACATCCCCATGGCACACATGGTGTGGGGCGGTGGCCTGCTGGCCAAAGACGGCGCGCTGGACTTCGCGGGCGGCACCGTGGTGCACATCAACGCCGCCGTGGCGGGCCTGGTGGGTGCTTACATGGTGGGCAAGCGCATCGGCTTTGGCAAAGAAGCCCTGCCCCCGCACAGCCTGACACTGACCATGGTGGGTGCATCGCTGCTGTGGGTGGGCTGGTTTGGTTTCAACGCGGGCTCGGCCGGCGCAGCCAACGGGATTGCGGGTCTGGCGTTCATCAACACCATCTTGGCGACCGGCGCAGCAGCCGTGGCGTGGATCGTGGCCGAAGGCCTGCACAAGGGTAAGCCTTCCATGCTGGGTGCGGCCTCGGGTGCGGTGGCGGGCCTGGTCACCATCACGCCTGCGGCAGGCTTTGTGGGCCCCATGGGCTCCATCGTGATGGGCTTGATTGCTGGCCCTCTGTGCCTGTGGGGGGTTTCGGGTCTGAAGCGCCTGCTGAAGGTGGACGATGTGTGCGACGTATTTGGCGTACACGGTGTCGGCGGTATCTTGGGTGCCATCTTGACCGGCGTGTTCTGCGCTGCCGGCCTGGGCGGCGTGGAGCCCGAAGGCTTCAACATGGCACACCAAGTGTGGGTGCAGTTCAAGAGCGTGATCGTCACCATCGTCTGGTGCGGTGTGGTCTCCTTCATTTGCTTCAAGATCGCAGATGTCCTGGTGGGTCTGCGGGTGGCTGAAGATGCGGAACGCGAAGGTCTGGATATCACCACCCACGGTGAGTCCGCCTACAACCGTTAAGCAGAGTGCGCAGGCAGGCGCAGTGCCTGCTGGAGGTACCAGAGCCGCCCTTCGGGGCGGCTTTTTTTTGGCCCTCACAGTCTGATTCACGGTGGGCATTCAAAAAATTCACATGGTCAGCGCAGGCAAATCCGCGTGAGGCGGCTACGATTCAGCCCATGGATACCGCCCTTCACCAGACGCTTGAGCGCGTACGCGCTGCCGTTGCTGATTCTTCGCCACTGCGCATTCGCGGGGGCGGCAGCAAAGACTTTCATGCCTTGCAGTTGCAGGGCGCTATTTTGGACACCCGCAGTTTGCACGGCATCGTCAGCTACGAGCCCAGCGAGCTGGTGGTGACGGTGCGCGCCGGCACGCCCTTGGCGGAGCTGGAAGCCGCATTGGCTGAGCAAGGCCAATGCTTGGCCTTTGAGCCCCCGCACTTTGCTGGTGTGGAGGGGGATGTTTCCACCGTAGGCGGCATGGTGGCTGCTGGCTGGAGTGGCCCCAGCCGTGCCAGCGTGGGTGCCGTGCGTGACTTTGTGCTGGGGATTGAAATCATCAACGGCCAAGCCGAGCTGCTGCGCTTTGGCGGCACGGTGATGAAAAACGTGGCCGGTTACGACGTGTCGCGCCTGATGGCGGGCAGCTGGGGCACGCTGGGCTTGATCACCGAAGTCAGCCTCAAAGTGCTGCCGGTGGCACCGGTGAAGCCACGCTGCGCTTTGAAGGCATCAGCCAGGCCGAAGCGCTGCAGCGCCTGAACCAGTGGGGCGGCCAGCCTTTGCCGCTGAACGCCAGCTGCTGGGTCGAAGACAACGGCGTGGGCACGCTGTACGTGCGGCTGCGTGGTGCGGTGGCAGCCGTCGAAGCGGCATGCCACAACATGGGCGGAACCCGCATGGATGCGGCGCAGGCAGCTCCAAATTGGATAGCATGCCGCGAGCAAACACTGCCCTGGTTCAGCGCACGTGCTGCCACGGACTGCCTGTGGCGCTTGTCGGTGCCGCAAACGGCACCAGCCTTGGCGCTGCCTGCTGGGGTGGCCGCACCTTTGGTGGAATGGCACGGTGGCTTGCGCTGGGTGCAAGCCCCGCGCAGCATGGGCGCCACCCTCAAGGCGCTGGCGCAGCAAGTGGGCGGGAGCGCTTCACTCTTTAGAGCTGAAAGCGCAGGCCAGATAAGCGCGGAAGCCATTTTTGACCCACAACTTGCAGCCATGCAGCGCATCCACGCACAACTCAAGCAGGCGTTTGACCCGGCCGGTATCTTCAATCCCGGGCGTGCCATGGCTCAAGGGTGAGCCATGCGCAGATTGCGCCATCTCACAAGCTCCCACCGCACTGGTGCCACCAACCGTGCACTGGGCTACTTGATGGCTTTCAATGCCGGTGCCATCAACGCAGGCGGCTTCATGGTGTTGCACCTGTACACCTCACACATGACGGGCTTCGTGTCCATGCTGGCCGACAACCTGGTACTGGGCAACACAGCGCTGGTGCTGTCGGCGCTGGGCGCACTGCTGGCCTTCATGACCGGCGCGGCCGTGTCGGCCATCTTGGTGAACTGGGCGCGGCACATGCATTTGCGCAGCACCTATGCGCTGCCGCTGCTGCTGGTGGCGCTGCTGGTGCTGGTTTTCGGCCTGGTGGGTGCGGTGACCACGCACTGGACCACCTGGTTTGCCGTGCCACTGACGGTGCTGCTGCTGTCATTCACCATGGGGGTGCAAAACGCCACCTTGACCAAGATGTCGCACGCCACCATCCGCACCACGCACATGACAGGGGTGGTGACGGACTTGGGCATTGAGCTGGGCAAGATGCTGTTTTGGAACCGTGCAGGGCGTGAAGCCCCGCAACAAGTGCATGCCAACTGGTCGCGGGTGCGGCTGTTTAGCGGCCTGTTGGCCATGTTTTTAGCCGGTGGCATCGCAGGGGCTCTGGGCTTTCAGCGCTGGGGTTTTGTCTGCGTGGTGCCGCTGGCGCTGTTATTGATGGCGGTGTCTTTGCCACCGCTGTGGGCCGATGCAAAACATTGGCGCCAACGCTGGCAAGGGCCAGCTTCTGACCACTAAAAAAAGAGACACCCCATGCAAACCAATCTCGCCCCCGAATACCTTGGCACCTTGGCGGGCCAAGAGGCCGAAGCCATTTTGCGCAAATGCGTGCACTGCGGCTTTTGCACCGCCCCCTGCCCCACCTACCAAACGCTGGGCGATGAGCTGGACGGCCCGCGTGGCCGCATCTACCTCATCAAGCAGGTACTGGAAGGGCAGCAGCCCACCCGCGCCACGCAAGAGCACCTGGATCGCTGCCTGACCTGTCGCAACTGCGAAACCACCTGCCCCGCGGTGTGCAATACGGCCACCTGGTGGACATTGGCCGCAAAGTGGTGGAAGAAAAGGTCAAGCGCCCCATGGGTGAGCGCCTGCAGCGCTGGGCGCTCAGAGAAGGGCTGACCTCACCGCTGTTTGCGCCAGCCATGAAGCTGGGGCAATCGGTGCGCAGCCTGCTGCCCGAAAGCATTCAGGCCAAGGTGCCACCCAAGAGCGAACACGGCGTGTGGCCCAGCCGCAGTCATGCCCGCAAGGTGCTGCTGCACATGGGCTGCGTGCAGCCTGCCATGCTGCCCAACATCAACTACGCCACCGCACGCGTGCTGGACGCGGTGGGCATTGAAACCGTGCTGGTGCAGCAAAGCCAGTGCTGCGGCGCGGTGAAGTTCCACCTCAACGACCACGACGGCGGCAAGGCCCAAATGCGCGCCAATATCGATGCATGGTGCCTGCGGTGCAAGCGGGCGAGGTCGAGGCGATTGTCAGCAATGCCTCGGGCTGCGGCGCCATGCTCAAAGACTGGGGCCATGTGCTGCGCCATGAGCCAGCGTATGCCGAGAAAGCAGCGCGCATCAGCGCCCTGACCAAGGATTTGAGCGAGTTGCTGCCCGCCTTGCTGCCGGAGCTGGCCGACAAGCTGCAAGGCCGGGTGCAGGTCAACCCCAACCCATGGCCTACCACCCGCCATGCACGCTGCAGCACGCGCAAAAACTCAAGGGCGTGGTGGAAAGCAATCTGGCCAAGCTGGGCTTTCAGCTGACTACGGCACGCACCGAGTCCCACCTGTGCTGCGGCTCTGCGGGCACCTACTCGGTGTTGCAGCCCGTGATCTCCAAAACCTTGCGCGATCGCAAATTGAAAGCACTGGACGACGCAGTGGCGGCGCCTGCGACTTTTGTCGGCCAATATCGGCTGCATTGTGCATTTGCAAAGTGGCACCGATGTGCCCGTGCGCCACTGGGTGGAAGTGCTGGATGAAGCCTTGCAGGCCTGATGCCGTTGCTGCATTGACCCTGTCTTTGAACCTCTTGCCCGGCCTGGCTGCAGCAAGGTCTGCAGCGCAGTTTTGCACCCCGAAAGCAGGGAAATGGAATAAGTCCGATGCAGTCATAGGGGAGCAGGTTCACACGCAGCCCGCAATGCTGGCATCATCGCGGCTTTGATTTTTCTCGTATTGGCCCTTCGCCCATGACTGAATCTGTGACCACCACTGTTGACAACGCTGTGCCTGCGCCAGCACCTGCCAGCGCAGACCGCCGCCCCAACCAGCGTGGCGGTCGTGGCCGTGGCAATGCTGCGGCTGGCAAACCGGCGGCCCGCCCTGCGCGTGAGCTGCACCCCGTGCTGGTGCAACTGGCGCAACTGCACCCCGTGCTGTTTGGTGAGAATGTGCTGCCGCTCAAGCGCGGCATCTTCCAAGACCTGCTGGCTTTGCACGGCGAAGCGCTGGACAAGGCCGGCTTGAAGCTGGCGCTGTCCATCCACACCCGTTCCACGCGCTACCTGAATGCCGTGGCTTCGGGCGCTGCCCGCCATGGTCTGGACGGCAAGGAAGTGGAGGCCATGGCCCCCGAGCACGTGTTCCATGCGCTGGTGGAGGTGTTCAAGCGCAAAAAGCCCCGTGAAGGTCAGGATCTGCAAGCGACGTTGCGCCGCCGCATGGCGCAGGCCTTTGTGGCTTCAGGCTTGAGCCGTGAAGCCTATGCAGAACGCGTGCAAGTGCGCGATGAAGCCACCCAGGCGCTGCTGGATGCTGCGCTGAATGAAGTGGCCGAGCAAGACGCCAAGGCCGAGGCGGTGCAGCGTGCCTACGTGGCCAGCGGCTCCGGTGATATCCGTGCGTTTGCAGAGATGTACGGCATGGATGCCCGCGCGGTGATGCGCCAGCTGCACCGTGCCAGCCAGTTGCAGGCAGCGCAAGCCTGATTGGCAGATTGCACCCAGTAAAAGGAGCTCCAGGGCTCCTTTTTTCATGCTTCGGTGGGGCGGGCTTGCAAGGCCGCTTCAATCGCTGGGGTCAGGCTTTGCGGCGTGTCTCTGGGGGCGAAGCGCTGCAACACGCGGCCATCGCAGCCCAGCAGAAATTTGGTGAAGTTCCACTTGATCATCTCGGTGCCCAAAATGCCCGGTGTCTGGGCTTTGAGCCAGGTGAACAAGGGGTGCGCGTGGGCGCCATTCACATCAACCTTGGACATCATGGGAAAGTCCACACCATAGTTGCGCTGGCAAAAACTGGCAATCTCGGCGTTGCTGCCCTTGTCTTGCTGGCCAAACTGGTTGCAGGGGAAACCGAGAATCACCAGCCCTTGGTCGGCATAGCGCTGGTACAGCTGCTGCAGGCTTGCAGCTGCGGCGTAAAGCCGCACGCACTGGCGGTGTTGACCACCAGTACCACCTTGCCGCGGTAATCGGACAGAGCGTGGCTGTGGCCGTCGATACGGGTGGCGGAAAAATCGTAGAAGCTCGTCATGGTGGGCCTTGGAGCAAGCAGGGAAGGCATGCATCTTGCCACCACCTGCCGCGCTGCCGTGGCCCGCACGGACGGGTGTGATTTGAGTTGTGGCGTGATCTGGAGTAAATTTTTAGCGCATATTGCAAGACACGATCAAGGAGGTGCACCATGCAACGCGGATTGCTGCCCTATGTGCTGGAAGACGGCATTCCGGCATTGATTCTTTCTGCCATCGTGCTGTTGAGCGGCATGGGCTATGGTTTTTACGTGGCCCACAGCCGGCCCGCCACGCCAGTGGCGGAGTTGTTGCCTGAAGCAGCTGCGCCTGCATCTGCTCCGGCAGCCGCAGAAAAACCTTGAAGCCGGTAACCCATCAAAAAACCGCCCGTGACTATGAAGGCCACGGGCGGTTTTTTTGATGGCTGCCAGGCGGCCTAGCGCTTATTGCTCTGCAACACCCCCAGCAGTGCGGCACCGACGATCAGCACCCCACCCATGAGCATGCGCAGGGTCAGTTCCGTAGCGCCCAGCAGCCACGCCGAGCTGCTGGCAAACAGCACTTCGGACAGCATGATGAGTGAGGTGTGCCGGTGGGCACGCGGGCCGCGCCGTACTGCAGCGCCCATGAACCCTCCCCGGCCAGCACCCCCATGCCGAGGGCACAACTCAGCCACACGGGGTTGGGCGGCGGAATGGGCGGGAAGTTCCCCGTGGCAAAACCCGTGCTGGCAGTGATGAGCCCCACGCTCATGCAGCCACTAAACATGGCCGGCGCCCGCGACATGCTGGGTGTGTGGAAGCTGCGGCGCAAGATCACGTTGGTGCAGGCAAAGCAAAAGCCGCCGAACAGGGCCAGGCACTCGGGCAGACCGATGTCGGCCGTCAAACGGCTCAGCCCCGTGCCTTGCGGAAGGATGACCAGGGCCATGCCGCTGAAGGCCAGCACCAGACGCAGCAGCCCGGCAGCGGTAGGGCGCTCGGCCAAAAAGCGCCAGGCCAGTAGCACCGTCCAGGCGGGCATGAGGTAGAACAGCAAGATGACGCGCACTACATCCCCGGTAGAGGCCGCCATGTTGAAGGCCACATTCGTCAGCCCGGACGACAGGGCCAGCAGCCACAGCACGCGGTGCGAGAAAAAGCCCGGCAAGCTGCTGCGCACGCACAGTGCGGTGCCCACGGCCAGCAGGCCGTAAATCATGCTGGTGGCCCAGGGCGCGACCAGGCCCTGGGCGTGCATGGTCTGGAAGGGCCACCAAGCCAGGCCCCACACCATGGCGTTGAACAGCAGGGACAAATATGGCAAAGCAGAATGCATGGCTAAAAATGACTCCGGCGCAGGTAGTACCTGCGCCGGTAGCTATGAATAAGGGAGTTTTTAGTGGTGGTCGTGGCGGGCCACGTTCAGCAGGCGCCGTACTTCGCCGCCGTGGTTGCGGCAGTTGTACAGGTACCAGCGCCGGATCAGCCACATGGTGAAGGCCACCACCAAGCCAAAGCCGGTGATCGCGCCATAGGCCGACAACCCCCACATGGTGCTCAGGCTATAGAACAGGCCCAGACCCAGGATGCAAGCCTGCTCGTTGAAGTTTTGTACCGCAATCGAGCGGCCCGCGCCCATCAGGTTGTGGCCACGGTGCTGCAGCAGCGCATTCATCGGCACCACCAGATAGCCGCCCAAGCCGCCCAGCACGATCAGGAACGGCACGGCCACCCACAGGTTGCTGATGAAGTTCATGCAAATCACCAGCAAGCCCATGGCAATGCCCATGGGAATCACGCGGGTGGCGTGCTGCAGGCGCATGCGCATGGACGCCAGCACCGCGCCCGCTGCCGTGCCAATCGCCACCACGCCGACCAAGGCCGAGGCTTGTGTGGTGCCATAGCCCAGCGCCACGGCGGCCCAGGCCAGCACGATGTAGCGCAGATTGCCCGACACGCCCCAAAACAGCGTGGTGGTGGACAGCGAAATTTGCCCCAGCTTGTCGCGCCACAGGCGGGCATTGCAATCCCAGAAATCGGGCAGCAAGGCCAAGGCGTTGGTGAGCCGCCCCTTGCCGGGATCTTGGCGCAACGGCACCAAGGGGGCCGAAGTGCGCGGGATGCGCAGGTTAAAAATCGATGCCAGCGCGTAGATGAACACCAGCACGCCAATGGCGGCTTCGGCGGCGGTGGTGACGCCCGGCACGTTCAGCGCCAGCAGGTGGCCGGAGATGACCGGGCCGACCAGTTGGCCACCCAGCAGTACGCCCAGGATGATGGAGGTGATGGTCAGCCCTCAATCCAGCCATTGGCCTTGACCAACTGCGAGGCGGGCAGCAATTCGGTCAAGATGCCGTATTTGGCCGGGGAGTAGGCCGCAGCGCCCAGCCCCACTACGGCATAGGCCAGCAGCGGGTGGTGGCCAAACAGCATCAGCAAGCAGCCAATCACTTTGATGGCGTTGCTGATGAACATGACGCGCCCTTTGGGCAGGGCATCGGCAAACGCCCCCACAAACGGGGCCAGCACGACATAGTACAGCGCGAACATGGGAACCAGGGCGGCACTTTGCCACTCGGGTGCTCCGCCCGTGCGCAGCAGCTCTACGGCTGCGACGAACAGGGCATTGTCGGCCAGCGAGCTGAAAAACTGCGCTGACATGATGGTGTAGAAACCGCGCTTCATGAAATGCTGGCGCGCCCCTGCCCTCTGGGGCAAGCGCACGGAAATGTTTGTCCCAGTGGCGAACGACAGACGGTTATATCACGCAGGCCTTAGCCACAAGTGCCAGAATGCCTGTTGTTTGCTCTGAGAAAACCTTTCGTCATGCCGCGTCCCATTCTTGCCACCATCCATCCCCAAGCGATTCGCCATAACTTGGAACGTGTTCGCCAGGCGGCGCCGGATGCGAAATTGATGTGTGTCACCAAAGCCAACGCCTATGGCCACGGGGTGGAGCGCGCGTTTGAGGGCCTGCGCGCCGCCGACGGCTTTGCCGTGCTGGAGCTGGCCGAAGCCCAGCGCCTGCGCCAACTGGACTGGCGCGGCCCCATCTTGCTGCTGGAAGGCGTGTTTGAGGCGCGCGACCTCGAGCTGTGCTCGCGCTTGGGGGTGTGGCACACCATCCATTGCGATGAACAGATCGACTGGCTGGCCGCCCACAAAACCCAGGTGCCACACCGCGTATTTTTGAAGATGAACAGCGGCATGAACCGGCTGGGCTTTACGCCCGAGCGCTTTCGCAGCGCCTATGCGCGCCTGAATGCGCTGCCGCAGGTGGAAGAAATATCGTTCATCACCCACTTCAGCGATGCCGACAGTGTGCGTGGCATTGACCACCAGTGGCAAGTGTTCATGGAAGTGACGGCCGATTTGCCGGGTGAGCGCAGCGACTGCAACAGCGCGGCCACGCTGATTTTGGGGGCGATGCCCAGGTGCGCAACGACTGGGTGCGCCCGGGCATCGTGCTCTACGGATCTGCCCCGACTACCCGGCCCGCACGGCCGATGACTGGGGCTGCAGCCCGCCATGACGCTGTCCACCAAGGTGATTGGCACGCAAACGCTGAAGGCCGGAGACACCGTGGGCTACGGCTCCACCTTCACCGCCGACGGCCCCATGCAGCTGGGTGTGATTGCCTGCGGCTATGCCGACGGCTACCCGCGCAGCTGTGGTACGGGCACGCCAGTGCTGGTCAACGGCGTGCGCACGCGCCTGCTGGGGCGTGTGAGCATGGACATGATCTGTGTCGATTTAACACCCGTGCCCGGCGCGGGCATGGGCAGCGAAGTGGTGCTGTGGGGCCAAAGCCCGAGTACGGGCGCGGTGCTCAGCATTGACGAGGTGGCCGCTGCGGGCGGCACCGTCGGCTATGAGCTGATGTGCGCCGTGGCACCCCGCGTGCCGGTAGTGAGCGACGAGGCACCCCCCGCACGCAAATAACGCGGGGATTGAATTTAAAAAGAGAGCTGCTGGCGTTGAATGTGCAGGCATTTCAGATGCATAAGCATCGAAAATGCTTGTTAAATAAGCGCTGACAGCTCTCTTTTTTATGGATTGATGCGCGCCGCGCCTTGCTGCCGAGGCGCGCCGATATAGTGAGCGCCTATGGCCAAAGACAAAACCATCTACACCTGCAACGCCTGTGGGGCAGCACGCCGCGTTGGCTGGGCAAATGCCCGAACTGCGGCGCCTGGAATAGCCTGATCGAAAGCGTGCCCGAGGCCGCATCAGGCGGTAAAAACCGCCTGAGCGCTCCACAAGGCTACGCAGGCCTGGCCAATGCCCAGCCCGTCACGCCCTTGTCTGCCATCGAAGCGCAAGACGTGGCACGCACCCCCAGCGGCATCGAGGAGCTGGACCGCGTGCTGGGCGGTGGCGTGGTGGAAGGCGGGGTGGTGCTGATTGGGGGCGATCCGGGCATTGGCAAATCCACCCTGCTGCTGCAGGCCATGGATGCTCTGCAGCGCGGGCCTGCCCACGCTGTATGTGACCGGTGAGGAAAGCGGCGCCCAGGTGCGCTGCGCTCGCGCCGTCTGGGTATTGATGGCAGCCAGGTCAATTTGCTGGCCGAAATTCAGCTGGAAAAAATTCTGGCTACGGTGGAGGCCACGCAGCCGGCGGTGGTGGTCATCGACTCCATCCAGACCACGTACTCCGACCAGCTCACCAGTGCCCCGGGCTCGGTCGCGCAGGTGCGCGAATGCGCCGCGCACCTCACGCGCATGGCCAAAGGCACGGGCGTGACCGTGATTTTGGTGGGCCACGTCACCAAGGAAGGCGCCCTGGCAGGCCCGCGCGTGCTGGAGCACATGGTGGACACGGTGCTGTACTTTGAGGGCGACACCCACAGCCCGCACCGCTTGGTGCGCGCCATCAAAAACCGCTTTGGCGCGGTGAACGAGATTGGCGTGTTCGCCATGACCGAAAAAGGTCTCAAGGGCGTGAGCAACCCCAGCGCCATCTTCCTGAGCCAGCACACCGAGCCCGTGCCCGGCAGCTGTGTGATGGTGACACTGGAAGGCACGCGCCCACTGCTGGTGGAAATTCAGGCGTTGGTGGACAGCGCTGGCCCTGCGCCGCGGCGCCTGTCGGTGGGGCTGGACAAAGACCGCCTCGCCATGCTGCTGGCCGTGCTCAATCGCCATGCGGGCGTAGCCTGCGCTGATCAGGACGTGTTTGTGAACGCCGTGGGCGGGGTGCGCATCAACGAACCGGCGGCCGACTTGGCGGTGATGCTGTCCATCACCTCCAGCTTGCGGGGCAAACCCTTGCCCAAAGGCTTTTTTGCCTTTGGTGAAGTGGGTTTGGCGGGCGAAGTGCGCCCGGCCCCGCGCGGGCAAGATCGCTTGAAAGAAGCCGCCAAACTGGGCTTTACTGTGGCCGTGGTACCCAAAGCCAATGCGCCCAAAAAAGCGATTGCGGGGCTGACCATCCATGCCGTGGAGCGCGTGGACGAGGCCATGCAAGTCGTGCGCGGGCTGGATTAGTCCATAGGACATACGCACTGCCCGCAAAACGGAGCAGGTCACTCCATAAGACAATAAGCCCATGAATATGCGCAATATTGTGATTCCGCTGGGCTTGGCGGCGTTGATTTATGTGGCCTACGATTCGCTGGGCTGGCAGGGTGTGGCCGCCGTGGGTGGCGGCATTTTGATGTGGTTGCTGCTGCACTTCACCCGTCTGATGACGGTGATGCGCCGCGCTGCAGAGCGCCCCATCGGCTATGTGGGTAGTGCCGTGATGCTCAACGCCAAACTCAAGCCCAAAGTGAATCTGATGCACGTGGTGGCCATGACACGCTCTTTGGGCGTGCGCATTTCACAAGAAGGGCAAGAGCCCGAGGTATACCGCTGGACGGACGGTACGGATTCGCACGTGACGTGCGAATTTGTCCATGGCCGTTTGGCGAAATGGACGCTGGAGCGCCCCACCAAACCGGAACCTATCGGCTCGGACAGTGGCCCAAGCCCTGCGTGAGCCATTAAAATCAGCAGCTTGATCGGCTGGCGCCGGAGGCTGGCCCCAGATTTTCATTTATGCAGCTTGCATGTACAGGCTGCTTCCACCTGCGAGAAGACACCCACCATGCCTACCACTGCCGTCGTCGAACTGGCTGCCAAAGACCTGAACCAGCAAGGCGGTGTTTACTGCCCCAGCCCTAAGGCAGATATGCAGCTTTGGAACAACCACCCCAAGGTGTATATCGATGTCGCCCACCACGGCGAAGGCAAGTGCCCGTACTGCGGAACGGTCTATAAGCTCAAGGCAGGTGAGGTTTTTGCCGGTGGGCATTGAGCATGTGGCAGCTGCCCGCCAACGGCTAATGCATGCGTTGTTGGCGGGAGTGCGTACTATGCTTCGTACGACAATTAAAAATCAACTGAATCTCAGTTGATTTTTTTATGCAATTTCCAGCGTCATGATGATCATTTTTATTTGATAAGTCTGGATGGCATTGATGTGAGGCTGGAATGAGCCGTGGCACAACTGCGGGCAGAAGCTGCGAATTCTCCGCACCATCGCTGATGTAAGACAGCGGGAGGCTTCAGAGCTCCGAAGTTATGACGAAAAAACCTGCGCTACATGAAGTGCAGCATGAAAGGTGGCGAAATGTGGGCTACCCAAACCATGCACTTGGCGTTGATATTTTTTTGAAAAATTGTGCTTGTGAATACGCTGTTGTGATTGGGTTTGATGTACTGTGCTCGGTTTGGCACCTGAGAAAAAAATCATTCAACTCGTGGAATTTTTGCAAAAAATGCAGCTGAATTTAATATTGTGAATATTAGAATTAATAAAAAATATTAACAGATTCTGCTTGATGCATTCAAATTGTTTTTCGTTGACGATTGCTAATATTTTATGGCTTCAGCACGGGATATACGTATTCAAGAATTTTTTCGATTATATTTGTGCTCATGGATATTGCTTTGAACAAGTTGAAATTTTCAAGCATAAAGGATGTGTAACCATGCTGCATTTATTCTCGATTAGCAACTAGATTAGTGAAATTGCTTTCAACTCAAAGAGCCCGATGATTGGTGATAACTGCGACAGCTTCTTTGGACGAAGGATCTGAAGATATTCAAAACCCACTCCTTGAAGAAGGATTTGCTGCTTCTTGAGGAATTTAAATGTTGTATGAATAGCTTCATCAAGCATGAAGGATAGATAATGAAAGATGAACTGCAAAAGCCGTTGCTGACGATTGGTGTGCTCACCATGAATGAGGCACACCGCATTGCCGTCTGCCTCCAGAGTGCTAGCTTTGCAGACCAAGTGATCGTTGTAGATTCGGGAAGCACCGACGATACGGTCTCTATTGCCCGTCAAATGGGGGCTGAAGTATTTAGTTATCCAGACTGGCAAGGTTTTGCCGTGCAGCGCAACAGATTGCTACAGCATGCCAAGGGTAAATACATTTTCTTTTTGGATGCTGATGAAGTTATCAATGATTCGTGCAGAAAAGAGATTGAAGCAGTTACTCAATCTGGTGAAGATGCCGTCTGGAAGATTAAATGGAGAATCGTAGCGTTTGGTCATGAGTTGAAATACTTGAAAAGTACTGCTTATGTAGAGCGACTATTTTTGCGAGATAATATCAAAGAATTTCAAGGTGTTGTCCATGAGAAGGCGCAGTTGAGAAATCCTCATGTAAAGCGTTATTTGATTAAAAATGCTGTTTTGCATTCTTCCAGAGAAAGCATTCAAAGTAGTTTGAATAAAATGACACAATATGTCATGCTGGGTGCTTTGAAGAGATCGGAACAAGGAAAGAAGGGTGGGGTCTGTCGTGGCCTTCTTTCTGGATTTACAATTTTTTTTAGATTGTATTTTTTGCACCGTGGATTTATGTGTGGTGGGGCTGGTTTTCTTTATGCAATTTTCCATGCATTGGAAGCATTTTTTAGATATGCAGCTCTGGAATATGATAGAGATTCATTGAAGTTTTTTGCAAAAAGATAATGGTGTAAGAAATGTTGAAATTCAATAATAAAAAAATGGCAAATATCTCCGCTTTTGTTTTTTTCGCGGCGGTAATTGCATTTCCTTCCGGGTATTCCTATGGATCTTTATTGTTTTTGTTGACGGCTATTTTCGGATTTAATGTGTGGCGGCATGGGAATTTTGATAAGCCAACGATTATTTTGTGCTTGCTATTAATTGCAGCCGGTATTTTTTGGAGTCATTCTTTTGAAAATATTTTCGAAATGACGAAATCAGATTACTGGGTGAAATACGGAATTGCAGCGGTGTGTGTACTGGCCGTTGCAAAAATAGGCATTGATTTTTCGTGGGTGGCCTACGGTATTGCTGCTGGTGGCCTGGGCTCTTTGGGGATTGCGGCCTACCAGTATTTGGTTTTGGGTATGAATAAAGCGTCTGGCCATACCAATGCGATCCAGTATGGGGATATTTCCATGTACTTGGGTGTGGCTGCATGGTCTGTGGCTCTGTTGAGCAAACAAAAATGGCCCGCGCGCCTGGCGTTTGCTGTCGGTGGGGCTTGTGCGGTGCTGGGGTCGTTGCTGTCGGAGACGCGGGGTGCTTGGGTGGTGGCGCCTGTGCTGGTGTTGTGTCTGCTGGTGTGGATGTTCCAGTATGGCCAGGCCAAGTTGGCAGGCATAGCCGTGGTGGCTATGGTCCTGGCTGTTGCTGTAATGGTGATCCCGTACGGTGAAAAATTTACCTCCCGCGCGAATACTGCGGTGGTGGAGTTGCAGGCGTATGCCGCTAACCCCGTGCAGGCAGCTGAAACTTCAATTGGTCAGCGGTTGGAGCAATGGCGCTTGGCATGGGCGCTGTGGGAGCAAAAGCCCTTGCTGGGCTGGGGCACGCAGGGGTTTGCACAAGGCAAGCAGCTGCGTGTAGATCAAGGATTGGCCCATCCCTCTGTCATGGATTATGGCCATGCGCACAATGAAATTTTGGACATGCTGGCCAAACGCGGCGTACTGGGTCTGGTGATGCTGCTTCTGCTGTATGGGGTTCCGCTGGCAGTGTTTTGGCCCACGCGCAAACGCATGGCGCAGGTGCCATGGATCGTGCGCGATCGGTTGCTGAGTCTGCGTGTGGCAGCTACTTTGCTGCCAATTGCCTATTTCGGTTTTGGATGGACACAGGTTTTTTTCGTCCACAACAGCGGCAACATGTTTTATCTATTTGCCTTGGTGGCTTTCTGGGGTGGCGTATGCCAGCTGGAAGGGAAAACCGTGTTGGCCTCTTCATCGCGTGCGGTCTGATGGTCTGGTATTGCGCATTCGCGCAATACCAGCGGAGCCAGCTCTCTGCGAATACGTACAGGTGTGTGCATGCTGCTGGTCAGAGCTTCATCGCATAGCCAATCGTGATTGGCGCATGGTCTGAAAACTTCTCGCCTTTGTAGATGGATTCAGAACGGGCCAGCGCAGCGATGGCGGGTGTGGCCAGGTGGTAGTCCAAACGCCACCCCACGTTGTTGGCATACGCTTGTCCGCGGTTGCTCCACCACGTGTAGCAGGCGTTGGTGGTGTCGGGTTGCAAGCAGCGATAGACGTCCTTGATGCCGCCGGTGTCGGTTTCGGCCAGCAGCATGTCCATCCAGGCGCGCTCCTCAGGGGTGAAGCCGCTGTTTTTTTGGTTACCGCGCCAGTTTTTCAAATCTTCTTTGCGGTGAGCGATATTGATATCACCGCACAGCACAAATTCACGCTCAGCTTTCAGCAGCATCAAGTGCGTGTGCATCTTGGCCAAAAAGCGAAATTTCGCACTTTGACGCTCTTCGCCGGATGAGCCACTGGGAAAGTAGCTGCTGATGATGGAGAACTTGCGGGTCGGTGTATCAAAGCGCGCTTCTACATAGCGGCCTTCCGCATCGAATTCTTCCGGGTCAAAGCCCACGATGACATCGCTGGGCTCATGGCGGCTGTAAATGCCTACACCGGAGTAGCCCTTCTTTTGCGCAAAATGGAAAACGCCGGGCATGCCCGCCAAGGTGTCAAACTTTCCCGCAATATCCGCAGCTTGCGCCTTGACCTCTTGCACACAAATACAATCCGGGCCGGTCGCCGCAATCCATTCCTCCACACCTTTGGATGCGGCAGAGCGGATGCCGTTGAGGTTGAGGCTGGTCCATTTTAAAAGGGAAGAATCCATGTCTATCAGTGGCGCGCAACAAAACAGAACGATTTATTGGCGCAAGAGTTTGTGCAGTTTGCCGTAGACGCAGGGGTGCTGCGTTTCGGTGAATTCAAGACCAAGGCAGGGCGCATGAGCCCGTACTTCTTTAACGCTGGCTTGTTCGACGACGGTGCCAAGATGGCCCGTTTGGCCGAATTCTATGCAAAAGCCATTGTGGCCAGCGGCATGGAGTTTGATATGGTCTTCGGGCCCGCCTACAAAGGCATCCCGTTGGCGGCGACGGTCGCTGTGGAACTGGCGCGCATGGGCAAGAACGTTCCGTTTGCGTACAACCGCAAAGAGGCGAAAGACCATGGAGAAGGCGGCACCTTGGTGGGCGCACCCATCAAAGGGCGCGTGCTCATCATTGCCGATGTGATGAGTGCAGGCACCGCTGCGCGTGAATCGATTGCGTTGATTCAAGCTGCGGGGGCTACGCCACATGCTGTGGCCATTGCACTAGACCGCCAAGAGAAAGCCACAGAGAATGGCAAAGATGTAGACCACAGCGCCGTGCAATACGTGCGCAATCAACTGGGTTTGCAGGTGTGTGCAATTTCCACGTTGTCCGACCTGCTGGCCTATTTGGGGTCACGGGGGGGCGATGGCGAAGCGGCACAACACCATGAACGGGTGTTGGCCTACCGCCAGCGCTATGGAGTGAACGATTAAATAAAGATCACCGTATGCGGTTGGCATTCCATGTGGGGTTTGGTGTCCTGGGCAGCATTGCATTAACCGCATCGGTGATGGCGCAGCCATCGGGCAAGAGTGGCATTTACAGCTGTATCGATGCCGCCGGCCATCGTATTACGGCCGATCGTCCCATTCCCCAATGTGCGGATCGGGAGCAGCGTGTACTGAGCCCATCAGGGGTAGAGCGTGGCCGCCTGGGGCCAGCTCTTACTGAGGCGGAAATGGCACAGCGTTTAGAGCAGCGGCGTAATGAGCAGTTGCAACTACAGCGCCTGCAAGAGCAGCGGCGGCGCGATGCGGTGTTGCTCGCGCGTTATCCCGAGCGATCCTTGCACGATGCGGCCCGCCGTGATGCAGTATTGCAGATGGAAGAGATGCAAGCGTTGGCACGCAAACGCCTGCAAGAGTTGGACAAAGAGAAGCAACAATTGGATCAAGAGTTGCAGTTCTATCAACAAGACTCCAGCAAGACGCCAGCGCGCTTGAAGAGCGCCTTGCAGGACGTGGAGAAAGCCCAGCAAGAGCAGCGTGCATTGCTCGCTGCGCAGGCGGATGAGGTGCAGCGCATTCACAAGCGCTTTGATGCGGATCTGCAGCGGCTGTTACCTCTGTGGAAGTCGCAGCAACCCAGCGTTTCAGCGGCAGATTCGTCGTCTTGAAGACCTGGAGATAGGGGCTAGAAAAAAGCACGCTGATACAGCGTGCTTTTTGCTTTTAGGCTTGGCGGTGCGCTCAGAGCGCTTGCCACACGGTATCGCCTCCTGCGCTGGAGGGCTGGGCCGCAATCCCCAGCAACGCGGCGTGACGGTGCAGCAAGCTGTCAAATTGCAGCGCATCCTGATCGGTGATGGAGCTTTCGCCTTGATGGTAATCGGCGGCGATCTGAGAGGTCGTAAAACTCATCGCTCCGAACTTTTGCACGGCATTGCGCAGTTTGTCCAAATTGATCGGCATAGGTGTTGTCATCGCAGAACTCCTCAAAAGACGTAGACAAAGCGCTAGTCATCAATGTGGCATGGCTTGTGTAACGGCACAAGAGGTGTTGTGCACCTGGGTGGCGACGTACAGGGGCAAAGGGTTCTGGTCTTGCTTTTGCAAGGTGAGCCAGTACCAACTGGTAAAGGCTTCCAAAATCTTGCAGCCATTAATGAGGCTCGGCGCAGCGTTGCTCTCCATCCTAAAGAGGGGTTGCTCTGATTGGCGGTAGACATGGTGTTGATGTGTGCCATAGTGATCTTGATGCCACGCGCAAAGCGTACGCCGCGTCCACGTTGTGGGCATAGACGTGGAGTAAAGGCCAAATCCGGTGAGATGGGCTAGCTCCAGCGCATGTGCGGTATCACGTGCTTCGATGATCGGCAGCACAGGCCAAAGGCTTCTTTCCGGTCGCTAGATCACTTGATTTGGATCTGCATCTGCATCTGCAAGTACGGCGGGAGGATGCGCATATTGCCTTGCGTTTGATCGCTCGCCATCCAACGCGCGGCAAACAGTCGTTGGTTGCTGCAAGGCCAGTACACGCAGACCAAATTGTTGCCTCGTACATGGTCAGTCTCTGCCTGCATGCGAAGTGCAAGGTCTCATTGCTCGTACAGAGCCAGTTCCGCACGCCTTGCGTGTCACGTGTGCTTGAAGACCGCCCATCCGCAGTTTTTGGTGTGAGGTGGACGAATCAGGTGTTCAATTGTTAAAACCTGTTTGAAGGGTGCAACTTGCGTGATTGTCTGTCGCGCATATCGGCCTGTTTGTCATACCCTTGTGTAACAAAAATTTGAAATACAAGTTGTTGTATGCCTCACCCCTTGCGCTCTGGAATTTCTGCATGAAATTGCTACCAACCACTTTGGAATTGCTGAGCATGCCCTGGTTGTGCGGGGTGCTGGCGGCTGGCCTCCTGGTGGTCTGGTTGCAGCGACGTGCGTACCGCTATGTGCTTTGGCAGGCCCTGGGTATGCTGCTGCTCGCTCTGGCTTACGCGCTGGCACACCAAGCACCGGTGCCGTGGTCTTTGCAGGTGATGGTGGTGTGGATGCTGTGGGGCGCGGCATGGGCCCTCGCACAGGCCATGGTGGCCCACTACGGGCAGTCGGTGAATGTCTACGTCGTCGTGAGCAGCGCTGGCTGTGTGCTGGCGGTCACTTGGATAGGTGCTGCTAGCGCGTTGCCCGCACCCATACGCGGGTGGCCGGCAGCATGGCCATGGGTTTGGTGTTGGCCTATGCCCTGCCCTTGGCGTGGCGCGGGGCAGTGCGCCATCAGCTGGATCAATGGTTGCGGTGGCTCTACAGTGGCTTCACCGCTTGGGTGCTACTGGGCCCGCTGCTGCTGTCGCTCTCCGTTTTCACAGATGCAGCACTCCTGCTCGCCGCCCTCTGCAGCGTCACCATGGCATGGTGTGCCTGGCGCGATGGCGCGACCAAACCCCGGAACTCGGGCTACCGTGATGTAGTGACCAACTTGCTCAACCGTTCAGGCCTGGATGTGGTCTGCGGTGCATTGCCTGCAGCCAGCCGGATTACGGTGGTGGTGCTGTGTGAGCTCAAAGACAAAAAGCACCCGCGCTATGCGATGGGGGCGTGTTCTGCGCTCGCACTGCAATGCTTTGCACAGTTGCTGCTGCGCTCTGTGCGAGAGGGCGATTTCGTCGCCCGTATCGGGTCGCAGGAATTCGCCTTGGCCTTGCGCGATCTGGATATGGCACAGGCGCAGGCCTTGGTACAACGTATCCAAGCAGGACTGCCACGCTTTGCATCGCTGGATAACTGTCGCGCCAGCTTTGGGCTGGCGCTAGTGCATGAAATGGACTCCCTCGATACGGCGCTGCACCGTGCCGATGTAGCGCTGTACCAGTCCAAAGAAGAAGTTGGGCACAGCGAGCCGCTGGCTAGCGTTGTATAGATTGGCCCGCTCCCCCTTTTTATTACATCCCGCATGACGAGTCCGCGCTCAGCGATGGTGCGCAGCGTTCACCTGCTGCCCCCGTGAATGGCCCCATCGCCCAATGAGGGGCACTGGATGCAGAAAATGGTTGCAACACTTAGTTACCACTTGATGTGCGTCAATCTTTTCTGATGCCATATCGCTACGCTGCAGCCTGCTTCTTGGGGCCCCTGTCAGACAGGCATGTAGAAGGCGCAGATCCATGCTGCCATGTGTTGCGAAGACACCTGCCCGGGCGCACAGCCAGATAAAAAAAGAGTGGCCCACAGGGGCCGTAGAGGAGAGTTTTCAATGCACATCGGCCAACGTTTTTGGCGGCGCCAAGGCCTGGGCGTCAAGCTGGCGATCACCAATTTTGTCTGGGTCGCTTCTATTTTGGGGGTGCTGGTGCTGGCGATTGCGTGGGGTGTGAGCCAATCCCTGCAAACCAAAATGCATGGTGAGATGCAGCAAGGCGTTCAAATGCTGCTGCGCTTCATTGAGTCGAGCGACAAAGATCTGCGCCAGCGCACCCAGTTCCTGGCAGATAGCTTGGCCCACCACCTGCAGGGCACATTCAGCCTGGAGCAAGCAGGTGCCGAGCCACTGCTGAGCCTTAATGGAGAGCCGCTCAATGGGGATGCCACGCATCTGCCCGCGTTTACGCGCAGCACCGGGGCGGTGGCCACTATTTTTGCCGCCCAAAGCAACGCAGACTTTGTGCGCATTGCCACCACCTTGAAAAATGACAAGGGCGAAGCGGCGGTAGGCACCGTGCTGGAGCGTAGCCACCCCGCGTATGCCGCCGTGCAGGCAGGCCAGAGCTATATGGGCCTGGCACAGTTATTTGGGCGCCAGTACATGACGCATTACCGCCCGCTGAAAGATGCTGCAGGAAAAATAGTGGGCATTGCCTTTGTGGGGCAAGACTTTTCGGAGCAGCTCAACCACCTCAAAGCGTCGGTGCGGGCACTGAAAGTGGGCGACACCGGCTATTACTACGTGCTGCGGGCGGAAGATGGCCCCCAGCGTGGCGAACTGGTGGTGCACCCTGCGCAAGAAGGCAGCAACATCATTGATGCCAAAGACAGCAATGGCACCTTGTTTATCCGTGACATGCTGGAGCGCAAGCAAGGCGCGATCACCTACCCGTGGATGAATCCCGGCGAAACCGAGGCGCGCGAAAAGCTGGCTGTGTTCGGCCACTACGCTCCCTGGAACTGGGTGGTGTCTTCCAGCGCGTATACCGATGAATTCATTGCCGAGACCCGCAGCCTCATCATCAAGTTTGCGGTGATGGGCTTGATGGCGGTGCTGGTGCTGGCGGCGGTCTGGTTCTGGCTGATTCGTCGCATGATCGTGCGCCCCCTGAATGAAGCCAGCCGCATGGCAGACGCCATTGCCGAAGGCGACCTCACCGTGCGCATCCCCAGCACACGCAGCGATGAAATCGGGCACCTGCTCGATGCCATGAACAACACCAACACCGGGCTGACGCGCGTGGTGCGTGCCGTGAATGAGCAGGCGCACAGCGTGGCCATGGCCAGTGCGGAAATTGCCCAGTCCAATATGGATCTGGCCACCCGCACCGAAAGCGAAGCCAGCGCGCTGGAAGAAACGGCCGCCGCCATGGAAGAGTTGGGCTCTACGGTGGCCCACAACGCCGAGCATGCGCAATCGGCCGACAAACTCACCCGCGAAGCGCAGCGCGTGGTCACCGAAGGTGGTGAAGCCGTGCGCAAAGTGGTGCAAACCATGCAGGGCATCGACACCAGCAGCAAAAAGATTGCCGACATCATCGGTGTGATTGATGGCATTGCCTTCCAGACCAACATCCTGGCGCTGAATGCCGCCGTGGAAGCGGCGCGTGCCGGTGAGCATGGCCGTGGTTTTGCCGTGGTGGCGGGGGAAGTGCGTGCCCTGGCAGGCCGCAGCGCCGACGCGGCCAAAGAGATCAAGCAGCTCATCAGCACCAGCGTGGCTGAAATCCATGAAGGCAATATCCAGGCGGCCCATGCGGGTGAGACCATGGAGCAGGCCATTGCCGAAATCCGCAAAGTCACCCAGCTGATCAGCGACATCAGCCATGCCAGCGGTGAGCAAAGCAACGGCGTGGCACAGGTGGCCGAGGCGGTCACGCACATGGACCAAACCACGCAGAAAAATGCTGCGTTGGTGGAAGAAATGGCGGGCGCAACCGAGGGCCTGCGCAAGCAAGCCGATGAGCTGGTGCATGCCGTGTCCATCTTCCGTCTGCAAGGTGGCAGTGCGCAACCACTGCAATCTCCCGCGT
>NZ_CADEPJ010000004.1 GCF_902829245.1 Comamonas jiangduensis
ATTGGGAAACCTTTTAAGCGTTGAAGGCAAGGCTGTGTGCCTGCCCGCCGCGCAAAAGCCTTGTGGATGAATGCCACAAGGCTTTTTTCATAAAAATGGCCTCTAGCGCTTATGTATCCAGCGTTAGGAGCTATCTTTTTAGCGTTGATGGCACGCCCTAGGCACGCCTCAAACACTCCCCATACAGCGCGGTTTCACGGTGCCGCGGCATCCAAGCATTCGTGCGTTCTTACTGCCTGCGGCTGCAGCACCGCCTTCGTCGTACCGCTTCGCTGGGCCGTGGGATCGGCTTTGAACCGGGGTGCTACAGCACCGCCCCGGGTCTGTGAAACCCCGGCGCATGCGCTTCAAAGTACAGCAAGTCAAACCACTGGCGGTGCAGTTGCAAGCTGCAGCGCGAGTGCCCAAACTGCTGAAAACCGTTTTTCAGCAGCACGCGGATGGAGGCGGGGTTTTCAGGGCGCGCAGTGGCTTCCAGGCGTTGCAGGTGGTGAACCTGAAAAGCTTTTTGCATCACCAGTTTTACCGCCTCTGATGCCAGGCCCTGGCCGCTGTGCGAGGGCGCGATGCGGTAGCCCAGCGAGGCGCTGTGAAAGTGGTCGCGGCGCACCTGGGTCAGGTTGATGCGGCCCACCAGTTCGCCACCCAGCCAGATCAGGTAGTGAAAGGCCTGGTCAGCGGCTTGCTGGCGCAGTGCAGTCTGCAGCGCCTGGTCAAACCCCTCGGGGGTGTAGAAGCTGTCGGCCCGGGGATTGATCCAGTTTTCAAAGTACAGACGGTGCTGGTTTTCAAAAGCCCACAGCGTAGTGGCATCTTGCTCGCGCAGCAGGGTGAGTTCCATGCGGCCTCCTTGGGATGGTGCTCACGGATTGTGGCTGCGCCCGCGTCGATTGGGCAAGGGGCCGTGGCCCCCGCATGGCGAAAACAGGGCCTGCTTAACGGATGGGCACAGCAGCAAAGTGGGCGCGCGGGGCCACATAACTGTCTTGGGCCTGCACCAGTTGCAATTCACGCTCCCCGCTTTGGTGGGTGTGCTGCAGCAGCTCAAACATGCTGGCCGTGGTGCGCTCCAGCGCCCGCTGGGCCGAGCCGCTTTGGCCAAAATGCTGGCTGTAGTGGGCGGTAAACAGTGCCGCGGTGACATCGCCCGAGCCATTGGCCTTGAACGGCAGGTGCGGCGTGGTTACCAGCCATGCGCCCGTGGCATCGGCCGCCAGCATGGAGATGGTGCCCGGCGCCGCATCGGGGCAGTGCACGCTGGTGACCAGCACGGCGCGCGGGCCCAGGGCCATCACGGCATCCACCGCCTTCAGCGTGTCGGCCAGTGTGTGCACCGGCATGCCTGCCAGGTAGCCCAGCTCAAACTGGTTTGGGGTCACCAAATCGGCCTGGGGCACTACGCGTTCGCGCAACAGCACGGGAATGGCAGGGTTCACAAAACAGCCCGATTTGGCGTTGCCCATCACGGGATCGCAGGTGTAGGTGGCCCTCGGGTTGAGCGCTTTGACGCGTGCCACGGTGGCCAATATGGCGTCGGCAATGTCAGCCCCGCCCTGGTAGCCGCTGAGCACCACATCCACCTTGGCCAGTGCGCCGCGTTGCTCCATCGCATGCACGATGGCGCCGACCTCGCTGGCGGGAATGGGCGAGCCGCCCCATTGGCCGTAGCCCGTGTGGTTGGAGAAGTTGACGGTGTACACCGGCCACACCTCATGCCCCAGGCGCTGCAGCGGAAACACTGCGGCGGAATTGCCAACGTGGCCATAAGAGACATGGGACTGGATCGAGAGAATGTTCATAACGCTGGGCGGCGGCAGCAGCAACGCTGCCGGGGCAATCAAATGCAATGGCAATGCTGGCGATGGTAGCGCTGCCCGTGCCCGGTTGCCCTGGCATAGGATCAAAGCGGCGCTACGTTCTGCACACCCCGGGCGGGGTTTGCGTGCGCGCCACACGGCCCCAAAATGCCCGCCGCCTGCAGGGCCCGCGCGCTAAAGGCGGTAGAAAAGCACGTTGCACACAGTAGCAGCCTGGTAGTTAAATAGACCGCTGGCGCCCATGCAGCAAGCGCTGGCAGCTCTCATTCTTGAAAAGAACTTTGCAGCGCGCTGCGCCGCCTGGGGCTTTAGAGCGGCGCAGGGGGCTGCAGCTGCGGAAAGTACTGCGCATAGCCCGCCATGAACTTCTGGCGCTGCGCGGGGCGCAAATCCGGCTCCTGCAGCAACTCATATTTTCCAATCGGCTGCTTAATCTCCATGTACGGGCTTTGCGGTTTGGGGGTGGCGGCGTAAGTGGCCACCGCCTCAAACGCATCCTGGTTGATGATGGCTTTGAGAATGTTGGCGTAGAACATGCGGTCACCATGGGCGGTGTCCGGAAACTTCTGCTCAATGAACCTCAGCATCTCAAACAGGATGGAGATGAAGTGGTCAATCTCGCTGTGGTCGGCCATCAACTCCGCGCGCTGCTTCCAGCGTTGGCTGGCTGCGTGCATGCAGCATCAGCCGCTGCAAACTGGTGCCTGCGGGCTGCCCCGCTTCGGCATCGTGGTGCTCGTTGATCTTCTCGAACGTGTTGTTAAACAGCTTGAGCAGCGAGAAAAACGTGTTCTCAAACGCATCCAGCCGCTGCGCCGCAATCTGCTCGGTAAACAGGCGCACATTCGATTCGGCAGCCACCGTTGATTTTTTCAGCTCCTCCATCGTGGCGGTCAACTCGCGCCGCTGCAGGCGCAGGGTGAACAGCAAGGCCAGCAGCGAGAAAAAACTCAAAATCGGATTGAGCACGCCCCCCAAAAAATCGCCCGACAGCCCCAGCGCCTCAGCGCGGCTCATGCCCTCGCCATTCGGGTTTGCCAGCCACGTCTGGTAATTGTGCTCAAAGTCCCAATACGCCTTCAGATACATCCACGCCGTGCCCAGCAGCACGCACACGGCGATCATTTCCATTACATGAATTTTTTGCCACGCTTTGTCCATCATGGTGGGCAGCCCTCCTGCTGTGCGGTTGTACGGGTGCGCCCGTGGCGTGACTATAGGAGAAGTGCGTGAGGTGGCAGTTTTTTGGATGAAATGAGGGTGTAGGGCTTGTGCGGTAAGCGTGGGTAGCTATGGTTGTTGAAAAGGTTTTTTCGTTTTGGATGCCGCCTTTGATCTGAGGACAGAGCCGGCTCATCGCGCCGGGGCGAGTTCCTTTTCTTTGCTTCGCCAAAGAAAAGGAACCAAAGAAAGGCGACCCTGCTGCCCCCGACCCTCCGCTCTGCTACGGGCCACCTCCCGTGCGCGCCCCAGACGGGCCAGCCGCAAACTCGCCTGCTTTGCAGGCTCAAACAGCGCGTCTGGCTGCTTCCGTCTGGGGCTGTGCGCGAGGCGGGGCAGAAAGGATAGGGCGCGGTTGGATGCTGCGGGCTTGAAAAGGACTTTTCTTTGGGTCTATTGGATTGAAGCCAAATTGGGCTCTGGCGCTGATGTAGAAAGCGCTGGCAGCTACTGCTTTTGAAAAGCACTTTTCTGTCTGGGCATTGCTTTTGCTTTGAGTACAGAGGCCGCTTATCGCGCGGCAGCGACTTACTTTCATTTGCTTGCTCAAAGGAAAGTAAGCAAAGGAAAGAGCACCCTGCTGCCCCCGACCCTTCGCTGCGCTACGGGCCACCTCCCGTGCGCGCCCCAGACGGGCCAGCCGCAAACTCGCGTGCGTACCGCACGCTCAAACAGCGCGTCTGGCTGTTTCCGTCTGCGGCTGTGCGCGGCAGGCGGGGGCAGAAGGGAACGGGCGATACGTGGCGCTGTGGGCTTGAAAAGGGTTTTGCTGTGGCGCGTGGGATGAAGCCAAATAGGGCTTTAGCCCTTGTATAGCTTGCGCTTTCAGCTACTTTTATTGAAAACGTCTTTACGAGCTTGATGCTGCGCAGGCGTGGAGGGCAGAACCGGCTTATCGCGCCGGAGGCGAGTTCCTTTTCTTTGCTTCGTCAAAGAAAAGGAACCAAAAGAAAGACAACTCTGCTACCTGCGTCCCTTTGGGTTTGG
>NZ_CADEPJ010000005.1 GCF_902829245.1 Comamonas jiangduensis
GCGTAGGCCACGGCTTCTTCGGTGCTGCGGATATCGGGCTCGGTCACGATTTCCAGCAGGGGGGTGCCTGCGCGGTTCAGGTCAATGCCGGACTCGGTGGGGAACTGGTCGTGCACGGACTTGCCCGCGTCTTCTTCCAAGTGCGCGCGCACCAAGCGCACGGTGTGCAGCTTGTCGCCGACGTAGAAGCTCACCTCACCGCCTTGCACCACGGGAATCTCAAACTGGGAGATTTGGTAGCCCTTGGGCAGGTCGGGGTAGAAGTAATTTTTGCGCGCGAAGATCGAGCGGGGCGCGATGTGGCTCCCCAGCGCCAAGCCGAGCTTGATGGCGCATTCCACGGCCTTTTTGTTCATCACGGGCAGGGTGCCGGGCAGGGCCAAGTCCACCGCGCAGGCTTGCGTGTTGGGCTCGGCACCAAAGGCGGTGCTGGCGCGGCTGAAGATTTTGGAGTTGGTCGCCAGTTGGGCGTGGGTTTCAAAGCCGATGACGACTTCGTAGCCCTGAATGAGTTTGGCAGTCATGTTCGGTACAAGTCCTTGCTGCAATCAATGCGGGGTGCCAGTGCAAGCGGGGCGCTAGAGTTTGTAGTGTTTTTGGCCTCTAGCGTTGATGCAGCCTACGCTGGCAGCTATGGTTTAAAAGCCTGCGGGGCGTTGCAGGTGGAAGTCCGTGGCTTGCTGGAAGCGGTGCGCCGCGTTGAGCAACTTGGCTTCGGCAAAGTAGTTGCCAATCAGCTGCAAGCCCACGGGCATGCCACCGTCGCCAAAGCCTGCGGGCAGGCTCAAACCGGGCAAACCGGCCAGCGATGCGGGCAGGGTGAACACGTCGGCCAAGTAGTTGCTGACGGGGTCGGCCTTGCCACCAATCGCCCATGCGGTGGTGGGCGCTGCGGCACCGGCGATCACGTCGCATTCCTTGAACGCGGCTTGGAAGTCGTCGGCGATCATGCGTCGGATCTTCTGCGCTTGCAGGTAGTAAGCGTCGTAATAACCTTCGCTCAATACGTAGGCACCGATCATGATGCGGCGCTTGACCTCGTCGCCAAAGCCTTCAGCACGGGTCTTTTTGTACATATCGTTCAGGTCGCTGAACTTGGCCGCGCGGTGGCCGAACTTCACGCCGTCAAAACGCGAGAGGTTGGACGACGCTTCGGCCGGCGCCAAGATGTAGTACACGGGCACGGACAGCTCGGTGCGCGGCAGGCTGATGGGCACCAGCTTGGCGCCCAGCTTTTCGTATTCCTTGAGCGCGGCATCCACGGCGGCGCGGACGTCGGCCGACAGGCCTTCGCCAAAAAATTCAGCAGGGATACCAATGCGCAGGCCTTCGATGCTGTCGTTCAACTGCAGCGTGAAGTCTTCGGCGGGGTGGTCCAGGCTGGTGGAGTCACGGTCCAGATCGGGGCCGCACATTTCGGACAGCAGCAGCGCACAGTCTTCGGCGCTGCGGCCCATGGGGCCGGCCTGGTCCAGGGACGAGGCGAAGGCGATCATGCCGTAGCGGCTGGCGCGGCCATAGGTGGGCTTGATGCCGGTGATGCCGCAAAACGATGCAGGCTGGCGAATCGAGCCGCCGGTGTCGGTACCGGTGACCGCAGGGGCCAGACGGGCCGCCACCGCTGCGGCCGAACGCCCGAAGAGCCACCGGGCACGCGCTCGGTGTTCCAGGGGTTGCGCACGGGCTGGGGCTCAGCAAAGCCCACGGGGGCGATGGCGGAGTTTTCGTTGGCGCCGCCCATGGCGAATTCGTCGCAATTGAGCTTGCCCAGCGTGACCATGCCTGCGTCGGCCAGCTTGCGCACCACGGTGGCGTCAAACGGCGACTGGTAGCCCTGCAGCATTTTGCTGGCGGCGGTGGTGGGGAAGTCCTTGGTGACAAAGATGTCTTTGTGCGCCATCGGCACACCGGCCAGTCGGCCGCCTTGGCCTGCGGCAATCAGCGCATCGGCCGCCTTGGCCTGGGCCAGGGTGGCGTATTCGTTGATGGCCACAAACGCGCCCAGGTGCTGGTGCTGCTGGGCGCGGGCCAGAAAGTGCTGGGCCGCTTCCACGGCGGAGACTTGCTTGTTCTTGAGCTGGGCGGCCAGTTCGGCCACGCCCAGGTGGTGCAGATCGGTAGTGCTCATGAAATTTTTTTGCCTTGCGCTTATTCGATGACCTTGGGCACGAGGAACAGACCCTCGCCCTGGGCGGGTGCGTTGCGCATATTGGCTTCGCGCTGGTTGGGCTCGCTGGCCACGTCCTCACGCAGGCGCAGCACCACATCTTGGATGGCGGCTACAGGGTGGGCCAGCGGCAGCACGCCCGAGGTATCCACAGCCTGCATCTTTTCGACCATGCCGAAAAAGCCGTTGAGTTGCGAGAGCATGCGCGCACTTTCTTCTGGGGAGAGTTCGAGCCGCGCCAAGTTGGCGATGCGGTCAATGTCGTTCGAGGTGAGTGCCATAGGTTTTCTGCGGTTCGAAACCGGATGTAAAGCTGTCAGACGGCGTGCGCCGCCATGAGTTATTCACAGGGGATACGGTATTATCTGGTCTTTGCGCAATTGCCATCTTTGGATGGCTGCGATTGTGCAGAAAAGCCTAAACTTGACTCCCCCCTGATTCCTGTTGATCTATACCCTGGCGATAGCAAGCCGAAGCGCGTGCTGTGCCTGAGAGGAAATTTGAATGTTCGGTGCTTTCCGTCGGTACTTCTCCACCGATTTGGCCATTGACCTGGGTACAGCCAATACCCTGATTTTCGCCCGCGACAAGGGCATCGTGCTGGACGAGCCCTCGGTAAAACAAGAAGCGGTAGCGCCCCGCCAGGCAATGACTGCCATGATGCTCAAAGCCCACGAGGCCGGGCGTTTGCACGAAGAAACCCAGCAACTGCGCGATTTGCTGCAGTTGCGCCCGCGCTTGACGGTAGATACGGTGGCGGCGGAGGTGATGTACGAAACCCCCGATAGCTACACCCGCCGCGTGGTGCTGGACAAAGGACAGGTTGCCGGGATTGAGGCGGGCAGCCCTGTGCTGGATGATTTGGGGGTGCTGGGTCAAGTGACCCGGGTGCAACCGTTTTCCAGTGAAGTGACCTTGCTGTCTGACCGCGACCAGGCCATCCCGGTGATGGTGGCGCGCACCGGCGTGCGCAGCGTGGCATATGGTGACGCCTCCAATTTGCGCACCGACAGCATGGAGCTGCGCTTCCTGTCCAACGATGCCGACATTCTGGTGGGGGATGAGCTGGTCACCAGCGGTGTGGACGGGGTCTACCTTGCGGGGCTGCCAGTTGCACGGGTGGTGCAGGTGGAGCGCCGCGCTCAGTCGCCTTTTATGCGGATTTACTGTGAGCCGATTGCCCGCCTGGATGGCGCCCGCCATGTGATGGTGCTGACGCCGCTGAACATGGTGAAGGCCCAGCATTCGCCCGATGCGGCGCCCATTGCGCCTTCAGAGGCCGAAACCAAGCAGCAGCGCGAAGATAAGTCCGCCCAGCGCCGAGCCTTGGGCAAGGCCAATTTGCCCGGTGCAGGAGGTCAACGATGATCATGCCGCGTGGTCAGCAACTGCTGATGCCGGTGCGCCCGGCTTTTATTGCCTTTAGCGTGGCGCTGGTGTTTTTGCTGAGCCTGCTGCCGCTGGGGGGCTTTGTGTGGATGCCCGATTTGCTGATGCTGGTGCTGATGTTCTGGGCCATGCACCACCCCCATCGCATGCCGATGAGTGTGGCGTTTTTGCTGGGGCTGGGGGTGGATGTGCAGCAGACCGCCTTGCTGGGTCAGCATGCGCTCACTTATGTGCTGGTGGTTTATTTTTCGCAACGCTTTAGCCGCCGCATGATGTGGTTTTCACCGCTGACGCAGGCGCTGCAGCTGCTGCCCGTGTTTGCCGCAGCCCATGTGCTGCAAATGCTCATTCGCATGTTGGCCGGCGGAATGTTCCCCGGATTCAGCATTGCGCTGGCCCCGGTGCTGGAGATGGTACTGTGGCCCCTTGTGAGTGCGATCTTGCTGGCGCCCCAGCGCCGTGCGCCCGATGCTGACAGCAACCGTCCTTTGTAAGGCGGGCGCGATGCGTTGTCCGCGGTGTGCCCCTGATTGGAAGGAGCTGGCATGAGCGGCTTCGAAGTCCGTAACAGCGAAGCGGAGCTTTACAAATTTCGTGTGCGCATTGCCGTGGTGGCCTTGGTGGTGCTGCTCATGTTTGGTGTGCTGCTCTACCGCTTGTTTGTGCTGCAAGTGGTACGCCACGACAGCTTTGCCGAGCGTGCCGAGAGCAACCGCACGGCGGTGGTGCCCATCGTGCCCAACCGGGGGCAGATTCTGGATCGCAACGGCATTGTGCTGGCCACCAACTACTCCGCCTACACGCTGGAGATTACGCGCTCCAAGGTGCCGGATCTGGAGGCCACCATCGATGAGCTGTCGCAACTGGTGGAAATCACCCCCCGCGACCGGCGCAAGTTCAAGCGGTTGATGGACGACTCCAAGCGCTTTGAATCGATTCCTTTGCGCAGCCGCTTGAGCGATGAGGAAGTGGCGCGCTTTACCGCGCAGCGCTGGCGCTTTCCCGGGGTGGATATCAAGGCCCGCTTTTTCCGCAATTACCCGCTGGAAGATGTGGCGGGCCATGTGGTGGGCTATATTGGCCGCATCAACCAGCGCGAACAAGAGGCGCTGGAAGACAGCGATGACTATGCCAACTACCGGGGCACCGAGGTGATTGGCAAGCTGGGCATTGAGCAAAGCTACGAAAAACAGCTGCACGGCACCACGGGGTGGGAGCAGCTGGAAACCACGGCCGGTGGCTATGCGGTGCGCCGCCTCAACAGCCGCCCCGCCACGCCCGGGGACACCGTGGGGCTGAGCCTGGATGTGGGGCTGCAAAAGCTGGTGGAAGACCTGTACGGCGAGCGCCGTGGTGCGCTGGTGGCCATGGACCCGCGCAACGGCGAAGTGCTGGCCATGGTGAGCAAGCCTGGCTATGACTTGAACCTGTTCGTGGACGGCATTGACCAGGAAAACTGGGATTTTCTCAACAACTCCATCGACCGCCCCTTGCTCAACCGTGCGCTGCGCGGCACCTACCCACCGGGCTCTACCTACAAGCCTTTTATGGCGATTGCGGGGCTGGAGTCGGGCAAGCGCCAGATTTAAACCACCATCCAGGACAGCGGCAGCTGGACGTTTGGAGGCCACACCTTCCGCTCGGGCCACCCCAACGGCCCGACCAATCTGCGCCGCTCCATCATCAAGTCGTCCAATGTGTACTACTACATGCTGGCCAATGACATGGGGGTGGACACCATCCACGAGTATCTGTCGCCCATGGGCTTTGGCCGCCAGACCGGGATTGACTTGGTGGGCGAGGGCCGCGGCGTGCTGCCCAGCACCGAGTGGAAGCGCAACACCTACAAGCGCCCCGAGCAAAAGAAGTGGTATGCGGGCGAAACCATCTCGCTGGGCATTGGCCAGGGCTACAACCACTTCACCATGGTGCAGCTGGCGTATGCCACGTCCATGCTGGCCAACCACGGCATTCAGCATACCCCGCATCTGGGCAAGGGCACGGTCGATGCCGTAAGCCGCCAGTTCAAGCCGCTGTACCGCGAAGAAGGCACCTCCATGGGCTACAAGCCTGAGCACGTGGAAGCCGTGCGCAGCGCGCTGGCGGCGGTCACGGTGGAGGGCACGTCGCGCTTTGTGTTCGGTGGTGCACCCTACACCTCGGCGGGGAAAACCGGTACGGCCCAGGCGGTCACGGTCGGCCAGAAAGAAAAGTACAACGCCGCCAAGCTGGCCGAACACCAGCGCGATCACTCGCTGTACATCGCCTATGCCCCGGCCGAAAACCCCAAGATTGCCGTTGCACTGATTGTGGAAAACGCCGGTTTTGGCGCTGCCGCTGCGGCCCCTATCGCGCGCCGGTGTTTGATTACTGGTTGCTGGATCAGTACCCCAGCGAAGAAGACATGGCAGCAGTGCGCAAAGGGCAGGTGGGGCGCCCTATCGGTACGCCACGCAGCGGCCAGGCCATGATGGCCCGGTACGAGCGCATGGCCCTGCCCGGTGTGGGCGCTGCCCGCGTGCTGGAGAACCTCAGTGGGGGCGACGTGGCCGCGCCGCGTGCGCCGGAGCTGGCCGCTCCTGCGGGGGCCGAGCCGGAAGTTGAGGATTAAGGCGCTGCGCGAGCGGTGGCGCCCTCAGCGCCGCTAAGTGCTGGGCGCGTTCACCCGGGCTGGCCCGCCGCGCTGGCGCGCAGTGCGAGGTGGCGGCGGCGCGTACTGGCTGAAAATCAGGGCCACCACCATCAACGCGGCACCGCACAGGGCGACCAGGCCCATGCGCTCACCAATCAGCCACCACGCGGTGAGCGCGGCAAACACCGGCTCCAGCCCAAACACAATCGCGCTGCGCATGGCGTCCACATACTGCTGGCCCCACGCCTGCAAGACGACGACCAGGGCGCTGGCCATCAAGCCCAGGTAAACGATCGCCACCCAGCCGCTGCCAGGCAGCGCGGTGGCCTGGGCATACAGCTGCACCATGCCTTGCGGCTGTACCAGCAGCATCAGCGTGGTGCAGGCCCACATCGACCCTGCCAGCGCAGCGGCCATGCGCGGCGCCCGCAAGGGCGCTGCCTGGTTGCGCAGCGCGGCGGCTTCCATGGCCAAAATGTAGAGGGCGTAGACCACGGCGCTGCACAGCGTCAGCGTGTCGCCCCAGTTCCACGGCGCGTCTTCAAAAAACATCAGGCACATGCCAGCCACGGCCAGTGCACAGGCTGCCCAGATGTGCCAGCCCGTGCGGCGGCGCAGCAGCAGCCAGGCCAGCAGCGGCACGATCAGCACATTCAGCCCCGTCACAAACGCGTTGCGGTTGCTGGTGGTGTGCTGCAGACCTTCAATTTGCAGCCAGAAAGCGACAAAGTTCAGCACGCCCAGGCCTAGCCCCCAGCGCAGCTCTGCGCGGCGCAGGCCCCGCCACAGCGGCAGCAGCACCACGGCCGCGATGCCAAAGCGCAGCCAGATGATCTGCAGCGCGCTCAGGTCGGCGGTGAGCTGCTTCATCGCAGGAAAGGTGGTGCCCCAGACCACGGTGACGGTGAGCAGGGCGACAAGGCCCCAACGTTCGGTACGCATGTGCCAATAACAGACGTAAAAAAAGGGAGCTGCCAGCGCTGGTGTTTTCTGTGTTTGAGCATTCAAGAATGCTCAAACCCTTGAAACACGGGCGCTGATAGCTCCTTAGTTTGATAAGCCGCAGGGCGGTGTGAAAACAGCGCCTAGTGTGCCACGCGACCAATGAAGGCGGCGATACGCTCGTTGGCGGGGCGGGCAAAGAATTCGGCCGGGGGCGCTTCGTGAGCGATGCAGCCTTGGTCAAAGAACATCACGCGGTCGGCCACTTCGCGGGCAAAGCCCATCTCGTGGGTGACCACGATCATGGTCATGCCGCTTTGGGCCAGTCCGCGCATGACTTCCAGCACCTCCTGCACCATCTCGGGGTCGAGCGCACTGGTGGGTTCGTCAAACAGCATCACCTGCGGCTCCATGGCCAGCGCACGGGCAATCGCCACGCGCTGCTGCTGGCCACCGGACAGCTGCCACGGATATTTGTGCGCATGGTCTTGCATGCCCACGCGCTCGAGCAGCTGCAGCGCTTTGGCATTGGCCGTGGCGCGCGGGGTTTTGTGAATGCGCCGCGGCGCCAGGGTAATGTTGTCCAGCACCGTCATGTGGCCAAACAGGTTGAACTGCTGGAACACCATGCCCACTTCGCAGCGCTGCTTTTGCAGCGTGGCTTCATGGTCGGTGACAGGTACGCCGTCGATGGTGATGGTTCCGCCGTCGTGCGGCTCCAAGCGGTTCAGCGCGCGCAGCAGCGTGGATTTGCCCGAGCCGGAAGCGCCGATGATGACCGTCACTTCGCCTTTGCTGAACGCGGTGGAGACGCCCTGGAGCACTTGGTGGCTGCCAAAGCTTTTGGTGACGTTCTCGCAAACGATGTAAGGAATGCGGGTATTGCAGGTGGCGTTCATTTCTGGCGGCCCTCCACATCAAAGCGGTACTCGATGGCGTCGGTGACCTGGGTGACCAGCGTGGTCAGCACCAAGTAGGTGATGCCCACGGTGACCAGGGTCTCGACGGGCTGGAAGGTGGCCGACTGGATGTACTGCTTGCCAGACTGGGGCTTACCCGCATTGGTACTGGACAGCGGAATACGCACCTCCGATGGGCTGTCCCGCATGTCTTCGGCCGCTGCGTCGATGCGGATTTCATAGCCAGCGTCGATCAGCACATCGGCCAGATCGGCCGTCACCTTGAGCGTACGCCCCGCACCCACGCTGGCACCAGTGACCCCGTTCAGACGTTTGGCATCACCGGCCGAGAGCCGGTTCCAGTCTGCCAAGTGTTTGTAGTACTTGGCCTTGCCACCAGCCACCCACAGGGTGCGGACATACGTGCCCTTGGCATCGGTCAAGTACGCAGCCAGGTAAGCGCCATCACCACCGTAGTTCTTGAGCTGTGCGGTCAATGTGAGTGGGCGGCTGTGCGCCAGTGTGGGGAGAGCCAGCGCACAGGCAGTGGCCAAAATGGTAGATATGGGCTTGGACATGGTGATACTCCTCGTGAGAATGAAGAACAGCAGTTACTCAACCTGGCCACGTGGAATGGAGCCAGATGCAGGTGAGGGGTAGACATCGGCGCGCCTTCCGATGACGGTGAGCGTTTGTACTGCTCCGCCTCACCCTCCTCGTGATCGTGCGCATGCTCCCGAGTGCGCTGGCGGTGGTCTTGCTTCATCTTCAACACCTGCAGCGTTTCCGGGTCAATCTTGGCTTTGAAGCCGCGCCCTTGGGCATCTATGCCGCGTACTTCATAGCAACCATCGTCAATCTTGAGGCGCTGAATTTGCCAGCCTTGTGCAGCCGCCATTTTACGTACCGCCTCGCGTGTCTGCCAGCGATTTAACGGTGCTTCGCAATCGTCATCCGCCCAGGTGGGCAAGGCGCTCAGACCCAGCGACAGCACCAGCAAGCTACGGCGCAAAGAAAGTGGATATTTCATCGAAAGTTCCTACAACAAATGGCCCATGCATACAGACTTGCACAGTCGACGCCTTATGACAATGCGCGGGTCACGCAACCCTCCTCCTGCTTGCGCCCATCCAAGCCAATTCCCGTTGGAACGACAGCAAGCATGGGTTCAGTTTTCTGCGTTGTGAAATTGTTGCAAGATCGTCCTGAAGGCAAGATGAACAAAGTGTTCACCGCCTGTTCATCAGCCAACGTACCACGCACCCTGAATAAGCCAGAGTGACCCTGCATGGGGCGCAATGCGCCGCTCGTTGTAAGAGCGCGCATTACTCGCCTGCTGTCACACCGAACAGATCAGCAGGACGGCTTGTAGGCGTAAAAGCCGTCCTTGACCCACAACCTGCACTTGTCTGTCTGCTCACGGATAGTGCCTGCGAGGGCGATGACATTCGGGCAGCAGCACTGCGATGCAATTTACTGCTGCCGAGGCTGCACACCCCAGACGAAGACATCCCCGGCGGTTAGATAAGAGGCAATACCGCCAGTGCAACGAAGGCAGGCAGGTGTTTCGGCGAATCGACGCTATCGTCCACTACACGTTATGACAGCCCGGATGTCGGGTACATCGCCTTTACCTCAGCGCTAATCCTTGAGCACTTGGCAAGGTAAACACGCACTCGCCGCCACACAGCCCGGTGTGATTCAGCTTGGAGGAACGCTAGCCCCACACTGGATGTGTGCAGAGGCGCCGCTCGGAGCAGCTTTCAAAAATACCCGGACAAGGTCAGTCTGGTCTTTGCACGCAGACTTGGTTACGCCCAGCACTTTTAGCTTGATACAGCGCGGTATCCGCCATTTCCAGCAAAGGGCAGGCCCTCAGACTATCGCTCTTGGTCGGTGTCATGCTGGCAACTCCGACACTGATAGTGATCACCTGGCTCTCAGGCGCAGCTTCATTTTCGATGGATTGCATTTGAACGGTCTGGCAAAGATGGGCAGCCATCTGCTGCGCCTGCGAGAGCGTGGTGTTAGGCAGCAACACCACAAACTCTTCCCCGCCAAAGCGAAATACATGATCGTGACCGCGTTGCACATGCTTTTCAAGGACTTGGGCGACTTGCTGCAGACACACATCCCCCTGCAAATGGCCATAGTGGTCGTTGTAGCCTTTGAAATGGTCAATATCAATTACCAAAACCGCCAAAGGTTGGTTTTCACGAATGGCATGTCGCCATGCTCGATCCAGCTCCTCATCCAAGGCGCGGCGGTTGGACAGCCCCGTTAAGCTGTCTTTGCGTACCTGGTGCTCTAGCAAGTTGCGGTATTGCTCCAGAGCCTGGTCTGTTGCCTTGCGTTGCGTGATGTCCTGGATGGTTCCAATGATCTTGGCTGTTTGATCGTATACAGCGACATCTTCCAGTTCGCACCAGCACTCGACAGTACGTATCTGTGCTTGCTGGTGCTGAGTACGCAGATCAAATTCAATTTTTTGCACCGTCCTGTGACGACGTACTTCCAAAAGTTTGCGCAGTATGGGTTTGATTTGTTCTGGGGGTATGTAGCGTGCGAAATCCGAGAAAGTGAGCTGCTGCAGCCCTTGCGTACCCAAGATCTCTGCCGCCATCGGAGACAGCGCGATCTTCTGGTTAGACCAATCAATCGAGAAAAAGCCCAGCAATGCCGTTTTCTGTGCTCGCTCCAGCCACCTCATGTGGTTTTCGAGTTCGAGTTTGAGCCCATGTTCGCGCTTTCCCGTGAGCCATATCCAGTACAGCACCGTGGACAACATGAGAAATGCTGAAACCCCAATCAGCAAGCCCAAAAAAACGCCTTCTTTGCGCTGATCGTGGGCAAACGCTTCGGTCACATCGATTTTGCTCACCAGCAACCAGGGTGAATCGGGCACCACACCACTGGCTGCCAACACCTGGTACCTGCGATAGTCAGGACCGTAAAGAACGCCACGAATACCAGCGAAGGCCTGCACCGCCACTAGGTCATCATCCTGTTCAACCGAAGCCAGCCTTTCCAATGGCTGGGAAATGCGATGCCGCAACGGATTGATGTGCACCACGTCCGAGCCTTCGCGCTGCAACAACATCGATTCTGCGGTAGCACTGCCTTGCTGAATCGCATTCAAAGCAGGGAACAGGTTGGCGCGCAAGTCCACCACCATCCACAGCGCCCCCAAAGGTTGCAAACCATCGTACAAAGGGGTGAGCACGGAGAACGTGGGGTACGCAAACTGGGCTTGTCGGTAAGGTTCAACCACCACCGCTTGCGCTTGCAGCAAGGCTTGTTGCAACGCCGCTTGTTCACGCTCAGGAGCGTGCGCTCCTCCACGCCCGCCGTTGCTATCAGGATGCGCCCTTCTGCATCAAGTAGCAGCACCTTGGCAAATTCATTGCGCTCCGTCAGGCTGCGCAGACGGTTTCAAATCATCGCGCACCAGTGCTTCGTGCTGAACCAGCCAACGCGATAAAGCCTGAGCAAACAGCCTGTCGTCCATCAGCGACTCAGCTGCAGCCAGCGTGCTGGCCCGCCACTTGGCCAAACTCTGGAGTACCCGGTCGTTGTTGCTCTTGAGCCCACTCTCTATTTGGTGGCGATAACGCAGCTCACGCTCTGTATAGACGTGCATGCCTGCCCAAGCAAGTACAACTTGCACGATGACCACGACTGCGATCACATGCCAGAGATGTTTGTCTTTGTACTGTTGAAGCTTGTGCATGCCGATTCAGCCATATGTCGGCGACCGATGGGTCATGCCGATACGCGAGTTCCCAGCTTGTCTGCAGGTTGGAAAGATAAAACCCAGCCTCTTAACATTAATACTTGGCGTCAAATAACTGCCAACAAGCAGCATGCGCTTAGTCGATTATCAGATACTGATAGATACATGCTGTATTCCCAGCCAATAACCGAGCACGCCATGCCCCCTCTCAAGCCTGCACCGAATCTTCCTCGTCGCCACTGCCTCCAGCAATTGGGTGCGGCCGGGTTGGCCGCTTGCCTGCCTCTGTCCCCCCCCTCGCCCTGGTGGAACTTGATCTTGGGGTTTTTTTGCAGCATCTCCTTGGCCAGGAAACGCTCGGTCACCCACGCATCGGCGCGCTTGGTCATCAGCGCGTTCATGGCCGCTTCGTTGGTGGGGAAGTTCACCACGCGCTTCACACCGGCTACGTTCTTTTGCACGTACTCCAGGTAGGTGGTGCCAGTTTGGGCCGATACGGTCTTGCCGCTCAGGTCCTTGGCGCCTTGGATGGCAGCGTCGGTAGAGATCACCTGCGCGCCCGAGCAGTAGTGGGGCAGGGTGAAGGTGACGGCTTTTTCACGCTCGGGCGTGATGCCGTGCGAGGAGATGACCAGATCCCAGCGGTCTTGCTTGAGGCCGGTGAGCAGCGCGTCGAAAGAAATGGTCTTCCACTCCAGCTTCAGGCCCATCTTCTGGGTCATCAGCTCGGTCAAGTCCACTTCAAAGCCGGTCAGCTTCTTGCCTTCAAAGTAGGCAAAAGGGGCGTAATAGCCCTCGGTGGCCACACGGAGGGTGCCGTCCTTTTGGATGGCGTCCAAGCTACGGGCGTGGGCACCAGTAGCAGCCAATACTGCCAATGCGGCAGCGGCGATCACGGAAATGCGTTTCATGAGAAGTTCCTGGAGACAGTCGCAGGGTCCGGCCCCCGGCTCCAAGGGTTTGGAGCCTCCGCACGCACCACGCGGCGCGGAAACATAGGGGCCACAGCAGGGCACAAGATGCCCGCTGTGCCACCCGACCAACGGTGCTGAATGCACCGAAACGGGGTGGCCTGAGGGCGAAAGCAGCGCGTGATTATAGAAGTCAGCCTTCGTTGATGCAGAAGGGCGCTGGAGCAGCCCCGATGGCTTTATGCCCAGTCGCGCCGTGCAGCGGGCTAAGCGCCAAAGGCATCCCAGCCGGTTTTGAGAATCAGCAGGCCCACCACCACGATGAAAATCACGCGCACAAAGCCCGCGCCGTGGCGCAGGGCCATCCAGGTGCCCAGCACACTGCCCAGCACGTTGGCCACCGCCAGCGGTACGGCAAAGTGCCACCAGACATGGCCTTTGAGCGCAAACAGGGCAATCGCGGCGATGTTGGTGGTGACGTTCATCAGCTTGGCGTTGATGGAGGCATTCAAAAAGTCATAGCCCAGCAGACGCACCAGCAAAAACACAAAAAAACTGCCCGTGCCGGGGCCAAAAAAGCCGTCATAAAACCCAATCACCAGACCAATGCCTGCGGTGAGCCACTGCGTGGCGCGCACGCTGTGGCGGGGCGTGGTCGCGGCCCAGCTCTTTTTGGCCAGTGTGTAGAGCAGCACGCCCAGCAAGATAAGGCAGCAGCTTGCGCAAAAGTCGGGTTGACCAGCGTCACCGCCCATGCGCCAACAAAGCGCCCACCTGCGGCCACGATGCCCGGCGTGATCGTGGCCCAGGTGATGGAGATGCGGCGGCTGTATTGCCAGGTGGACATGGCCGTGCCCCAGACGGCTGCGCTTTTGTTGGTGCCAAACAAGGTGGCAGGCGCGGCGTGGGGGAAAGCAGCAAACATGGCGGGCACCAGAATCAGCCCGCCACCGCCCACGATGGCATCCACAAAACCTGCGAGGGCCGAAGCCAGAGAAACAAAGATCCATTCCATGATGGGCTGCATTGTGCGCTGGCTGGTTGCCCCAAGCTGTCACTTGCCCAAACAAAAAGCGCCGGGGGTGCCGGCGCTTTGGAAAGGCATCTCATTGGTGGATGCTTTGTAGATATTGGTCTGGTTGTGGATCGAGTTGTCTCCTCGGGCCCTCCGTGCTGCCACACCTTGGTGCGCGCTAGAGTGGGGTCAATGTAAGCCTTGCTTCGGGATGGTGCATCGGGGATTTCCCGCAAGGAGCGGGTGCGGTGTCTGACAAGCATTAGTTGAGATTGCTTTACGTGGTGGCATGCACGCCTGCTTTGCGCAGGCACGGCTTGTGCTTGGTGGCCTGCACCAAAAATCCACGGGAGAGGTCGACATGCAG
>NZ_CADEPJ010000006.1 GCF_902829245.1 Comamonas jiangduensis
ATAATGATGTAGTCGAATGTGGTTTCGCTCATGGTGTGCGCTTGTCAACAAGCCTCCGGGGTGGGGCCGCAGCAAGCATTTTGGAGGGCTGGTGCCGCCTGTCGATAGGGAAAGCGTGTAGTCCATGGCTTACTTTGTCACGGGGTGTGCAGCCCTGGCTGACAGGCGTGCTGGCGCTGAACCTTCGGCGTCGGCGCAGAAAGCTTGTAAGCTTGAGGCAACTTGGCTCTCTCCCGCACTATGAAAGACAGCACCCCTCGCCTTCACCCCACCTCGACCCCAGAGGGTGCGTGGGTGCAGTTGCAGGGGCGCTGGGGTGCCGCGGAATTGGGGCAGCGTGCGAACTGGGAGGCGGTACAAAAAGCCTTGCGCAGGCATCCTGCGGGTGCCGATCAAGGCTGGGATTTAGCACAGCTGGAATGGCTGGACCACATTGGCGCACAGTTGCTGTGGAACCACTGGCAGCAAGCATGGCCCGCCAGGCTCCAAGCCAGCGATGCGCAAAAAGCCATGCTGGCGCGCATTGCGGCATTCCAGCAGGCCCCCGTGCCCGAGGCCCCGGCACTGGGCTGGATGGGGCATATCAACCAACTGGGGTTGCTGGTGTTGCGGGCGCTGGGTCATTTCCAGCACTTGGTGCAGCTGATTGGCCAGCTGGCCCTGGACTTGGGGCATTTGCTGCGCAACCCGCGCAAAGGCCCGTGGCGGGATTTTTCAGGGCACCTCTACAGCATGGGTGCAACGGCGCTGCCGATTACAGCGCTGGTGGGTTTTCTGATTGGGGTGGTGCTGGCCTACTTGATGGCACTGCAGCTGCGGCAGTTTGGCGCAGAAGCCTTTATTGTGGACATTCTGGGCATCTCGCTGATCCGGGAATTGGGCCCCTTGCTGGCTGCCATTTTGGTGGCCGGGCGTTCCGGCTCCGCCATCACGGCGCAGATTGGCGTGATGCGTGTAACCGAAGAGCTGGACGCCATGCAAGTCATGGGTATTCGCCACGGCTTCAGGCTGGTCATGCCCCGTGCCATGGCGTTGGCCGTGGCCATGCCCTTGATCAGCTTGTGGACCACGCTGGCCGCGCTGGGCGGCGGCATGCTGGCAGCGGATGCGACCATGGGTATTTCTGCCGCGTATTTCTGGGAGGCCTTGCCCAATGCCGTGCAAATTGGCAATTTGGTGTTGGCGGTGGCCAAGTCGGTGGTGTTTGGCGTGTTCATCGCCTTGATCGGCTGCCACTGGGGCCTGCGCGTGAAACCAAATACCCAAAGCTTGGGGCAAGGCACGACGGCATCGGTGGTGTCCTCCATCACCATGGTGATTTTGGTGGACGCGATGTTTGCCATCGCCTTCAAGGATGTGGGGTTCTGAGCCATGGAGCGCACACACAACACTGAACCGGTCGTCGTGGTCGACAAGCTGTGGAGTATCTTTGGCGAGGGCGACAAAGCTTTTGCGGTGCACCAAGACCTGGATTTGACGGTGTACCGGGGCGAAATGCTGTCTATTGTGGGCGGCTCTGGCACAGGGAAAACAGTGCTGCTGCGCCAGATTTTGGGCTTGCTGCACCCGGGTAAAGGCACGGTGACCACCTTGGGCCGGCCGGCGGCAGAGCTGTGCCAAGAAGGGCGGCGGCGCGGGTGGGCATGCTGTTTCAGCACGGCGCGCTGTATTCCGCCTTCAATGTGCTGGAAAACATTGGCTTTGCGCTGCGTGAGCAGGGCACCCTGCCGGATGCGATGGTGGATGCGGCTGCCATGATCAAGCTGCAGATGGTGGGCCTCAAGCGGGAGCATGCCATGCGCATGCCTGCAGATTTGTGGGGCGGTATGGTCAAGCGTGTTGCGCGGGCGCGGGCACTCATCATGGACCCGCCGCTGCTGCTGCTGGATGAACCCACGGCGGGGCTGGACCCCACCAGTTCGGATGAGTTTTGCGCACTGCTGCGTGACTTGCATGCCGAGCTGGGGTTGACCGTGATCATGGTGACGCATGACCTGGACACCTTGTTTGCCTTGTCCAGCCGCGTCGCGGTGCTGGCCGAAAAACGCGTGCTGGTGACGGGCACGCCGCGGGAGGTGGCGCAGTTTCAGCACCCCTTTATTGAAACTTTCTTTCAGAGCGAACGCGGTCGCAGAGCGATGGCACCCGCCCCGGTGGGAGAGCATTAAGCATGGAAAACAAATCACACGCCATGGCGGCTGGCACCTTTGTGCTGGCGCTGGCCGTATTGCTGGCGGGCGTTGCCCTGTGGCTGACGCGCGATCGCCATGAGTACCAACTCTATGAGCTGTCGACATCGGACACCATCAGCGGTCTGCAAAACCAGGCCACGGTGCGCTACAAAGGTGTGGCTGTGGGCAAGGTGACTGACATTACCTTTGACGATGTGCAAAAAGGCAATGTGCTGATCCGGATTGCGGTCGATAGCAAAGCACCCGTGTCCACCACCGGCACGTACGCCATGCTGGGCTACCAGGGGGTGACGGGGATTGCGCACATCCAGCTCGATGATGTGACCGAGCCAATGGCTGAGCTGCCCCACGGTGCCAGCGACTTGCCGCGTTTGCCCATGAAATCCTCGCCCTTGAGTGTGCTGGCAGACCAGGGCATGACCATTTTGAGCAAGGTGGATGAGGCCACCAAACGCATCAATCAACTGCTGGGCGATGAGAACCAGGAGCGCTTCAGCAGTTTGCTGGGCAACTTGTCGGATGCTGCAGGCAATGTGAGCGCAGTCACGCGGGCCATGAATACCACCTTGCGCGAACAGGTGGTGCCTGCGGTGCAAGAGTTCCCGGCTTGGCTCAGGATGCGCGCAAAGCCATGCAAGCCATGGAGCGCGCAGGCAATGAAGCCGGGGCGCTGGCCCAGGATGTGCGCACCATAGCCGTGGCCATCCAAGGCCCCGGCGGCGCGCTGGAACAAATCACGGCCAGCACCCAGGGCATGGCGCGTGCGGCCGATCGGTTGGACCGGGCCACGTTGCCAGGCATCAGCCAGGCTGCCAGCGACGTGTCTTCTGCCGCACGCCGTATGGGCAGTGCGGCGGCGGGGATTGGCGACAACCCGCAGTCTTTGCTCTATGGCGTCAGCGGCAAGCCCGGCCCGGGTGAGCCCGGCTTTGTGGCACCCCAACCAGCACCATGAGGTCACGCGCGATGCACATGCACTTCTACAAAAAATCGTGGTGGGCGGCTGGTGCCGTCGCACTGTTCTTGGCGGGCTGCAGCAATTTGCCCAGCCCCCCGCAGGCGCTGGTGCGCTATGACCTCGGCGCAGCCCCTGCGCTGGTGGCTGCCAGCGCGCCATTGCAACCGATTGCGCTGGCGCAGATACAGGCGCCGCTGCAAGTTGAAGGCAGCACGGGGCTGCGCTACCGGCTGGCCTACGCCGATGCCCAGGAGCTGCGCACCTATGCCCAGGCCCGCTGGAGTCTGCAACCTGCGCAAATGGTGCAACAGCGTTTGCGTGAGCATTTGAGTCAAGGCGGGCGCGTGGTGTTGTCGGCGCAGCCCGGGGAATTGCCGCCGCTGGTGCAGGGGCGGTCCGTGCCGGTGCTGAGCCTGTCGCTGGAAGAATTCAGCCAGGTGTTTAGCAGCACCCGTGACAGCGTGGGCTGGGTGCGCATTCGCGCCACCTTGGTCGATCCAGCCACGCGGTGATGTCTTGCTGGCGCAGCAGGTGTTTGAGGTGCGCCAACCGCTGGCGCAGCCAATGCCGCAGGGGCGCCCAAGCCTTGTCGCAGGCCGTGGATGCCGTGGGGGCAGCTGCAGCAATGGCTGCAGCAAGCCGTGCCCGCCAAACCTTAGCGCATACGCCGCATGCGCGCTTTGCAGCCCCGCTTGTCGGGGCTTTTGCGTTGGGCAAAACACTGGTGTAAGGCAATGCCTTGTGCTGGGCGGACTTTGATGTGACGCAAATCCTTAAGAACTGTCAACCCTAAGCTGACGCCCATTGAAACAACCCATATAACAAAGGAGTTGCACTATGGCAACACTTGAGTGGAGCGCAGACTTGGTGCTGAACGTTCCAGCCATGGATGAAACGCACAAAGAATTTGTCGAGCTGTTGGCCGCCGTGGAAAGCGCAGACAACGAGCAGCTGGGCAGCTTGTGGCAAGCGCTGATTGCGCACACTGAGGCGCACTTTGGTCAGGAAGACCGCTGGATGGTGGCCACGGGCTTTTCCGTCGGCAACTGCCACGCAACGCAGCACAAGGTGGTGCTGGAAATCATGCGCGAAGGCGGCAAACGCTATGCCGAAGGCGATGCCTCCATGATTCGCGGCATGACGCCGGAGCTGGCCTCCTGGTTCAGCTACCACGCGCAGACCATGGATGCGGCGCTGGCACAGCACATGGACAGCGTGGGGTTTGACCCCGTCTCTGGTGTCGTCAGCAACGCACAGGCGTTGCCGCCAGCGCTGATCAGCGGCTGCGGTGGCGCATGTTCCACCCCCCAGGACCACGATCAGCACGCCGAGCAAGCGGACAAAGTGGCGCAGGCAGCGCTGTAAACCGGCCCACTGCCAACCTCCCGTTGCTTGCTTTCAAGCATCCAGACCGCAGCGGCAACTGCAGTCTGGTGGAGCAGCGGCGCTGTACAGCGGCTTTACCCGGCCAGAACCGGGAAAATTTTCATCAGCCCGCCCGCCATCACTTCCACCGCCAGGGCGGCCAAAATCAGGCCCATTAACCGTGTCATCACGTTGATACCGGTTTTGCCCAATACGCGGGCAATCGGCTCTGCCATGGAAAAGCTGGCCCACACGGCGGCGGCTACCACCACCCCATAACCCACCAGCGCCAAATGCTGCCAGAAGGTGGCGGCTTGATCGGCATAAATCACCACCGTAGACATGGCCGCAGGCCCCGTCAGCAGCGGGATGGTGAGCGGCACCACGGCAATGCTGTTGCCCATGGCGGCCTTTTCGGCACCGGCTTCCAGGGTGTCTTCAGGGCGGCGGTCTTCGGCAGGGCGCGCGTTGAGCATATTCATGGCGCTGATGAGCAGCAGCAGCCCACCGCCAACCTGAAAGCTTTGCAGCGAGATGTTGAAAAAGTCCAGCACCTGCAATCCGATGAGCGCGCACGCTGCAATTACCACAAAGGCGCTGAAGGCGGCAGTGCGAATGGTTTGTGCGCGCTGGGCGGCATCAAAACCCTCGGTGTAGTGGATAAAAAACGGCACGATGGCCAGCGGATTGACGATGGCGACCAAGGTGATGAGCGGTTTCAAATCCATGGGGAGTCTAGGCCTGCGAAAAATAAGAGCGGACGTGGAACGCAGAATGCTTAAAGTCGCCTGCGCAATGGACGAAGTCTATAGAGCCTTGAAGGCGTCGGGCAGCGCCGCACCACAATCAGGAGAAGCAAGCATGGGTCAGTTTGTACAGCTAACGGCAGCAGATGGCACGGAAATTCCGCATGGGTGGCGCAGCCCGACGGGCCGGTGCGGGGCGCGCTGGTCGTGGCGCAGGAGATTTTGGGGTGAATGCCCATATCCGCAATGTGACCGATCGCATGGCGGCCCGTGGTTTTTGGCGATTGCACCGGCGCTGTTCACGCGGCTGGAGGCGGATGTGCAACTGGGCTATGACGCCGAAAGCATGGCCCGTGGCAAGGCCCTGAAAGCCGCTGCAGAGGCCTTGCCCGATGAGGGCGTGCTGCAAGATGTGCGCGCGGCCGCGCAGTGGGCGCAGCAGCGTGTGGGCGGCCAGAAGGTGGGCATGGTGGGCTTTTGCTGGGGCGGGCTGCTGACGTGGCGGGCCGCCAATCTGGTGGACGAGTTGGGCGCAGTGGTGTGCTACTACGGCGGCGGCATGACGGTGGAGCCGGAGGTGCTGCGCACGCCCTTGGTGCCGGTGCTGGCGCATTTTGGCGCGCGCGATGCGCACATCTCCATCGAGAGCGTGATGGCCTTCAGCGCCCTGCACCCCGAGGTACAGGTGCATGTCTATGAAGCCGACCACGGCTTTAACTGTGACCAGCGCGCCAGCTTTGACCAGATCAGCGCCATCCAGGCCAAAGACCGCACGCTGGCATTCTTCGATCAGCACCTGGGTTGATTGCCGCTGCTGGGTTTTCAAAAACAAGAGCTGCTTCTGCTCATGTCTGCGTGCTTTCCATATACAAACCTAAGGAAAACAAGCAATTGCAAGCACAGGCCGCTCTGGTTTTGATGGCACCAAGTCAGGTGTTTTCTCCCAGCAGACTGTCGCGCTCAATGTAGCGGCGGCGCAGGAAGAACACCAGCAAGGCCGCGCCAATCAAGGCCATGGCGCCCATGGCCCACCAGAAACCGTCTTCTGCGTGCACCAGCGGCAGCACATCAAAGTTCATGCCGAACACGGCGGCAATCAGGTTCAGCGGCAGGAAGATGGCGGTCAAGGTGGTCAGCGTGCGCATGATGTCGTTGGCGCGGTTGCTTTGGGCCGAGAAGTGCATCTGCAAAGCGGCTTCGGCACTTTGCTCCATGCGATGCACGTGGTGGCTGACGCGCTCAATGTGCTCCAGCACGTCGCGCGAGCGCACGCGCAGCAGCTCGCGCGCGCGGCGCTCGGCCGTCTCATTTTCCTCGGGCCAACTCTCCAGCGCGTCGATCCAGTCCTGCACGGCGGCGCGCTGGTCTTCACAGATTTCATTGAGCTGGTGCAGGCCCAGCTGCGCCTGCAACACCTTGCTCCAGTCGTGAAAGCGCGAGTTGGGGTTGAGCAGGGCCATCTGCCACTGCTCCATCTGCCTGGCCATGTCGCGGCGCAGGCTGAGAAAGCCGTCCACCATCAGGTCCAGCTGGCGCAGCATCAGGTCGGCGCTGCTGGCAGGCAGGCGGCTGTTGGCCGTGCTGCGTTTTTCCGGCGCGGTGCTGGGGGTGAGCAGGCGCTGCAGGTGCTGTGCGCGCACCGGGCAGTCTGCGGGGTGCACGCTGAACAGCAGCGGGTCAAATACGGCAAAGCCAACGGGGCGGTGTCCAGGTTCTGCAGGTTGGTGGGGTGGGCGTTGGTGGGGTCGGGGGGCTGCGCCTTCCAGCCGGCGAAACAGCATCACGTCGTAGTCGGAGGTGTAGTCGAAGGTGGATGGAATCTGGGCATTGAGCAAGTCGGAGATGTGCAGATCCAGCAGCGGCGTGCCGCACAGCTGTTGCAGCAGGCTTTGCACGGCGGGCAGTTGGCGCTCCAGCTCGGTGCGCTCGCACGACAGCCAGTAAAGCTGCCGGGGCGGGTGGCGACGTAAAGCCGCTGCACTGGCGGTGTCTGCGGGCCAGGTGCCCAGGTCTTGCACGAGTTTGGTGGAAGGCTGAATCAGCAGCAGACGCATGGAGTTGGTGCTCAAAATGGCTGGTAACGCTTGTGGCGCAAGCGCTGACAGCTATCAAAACAAGGTGCGCATAAAAAGGCAGCCCTGCGGCTGCCTGGTGCGAAGGGATCGCTGGAGCTTACAGGCCGCGCAGCTTTTTGGCAGCGTCAATCGCGAAGTAGGTCAAGATGCCATCGGCCCGGCGCGCTTGAAGGCCAGCAGCGATTCCATCATCACGGCGTCGTGGTCCAGCCAGCCGTTGGCGGCCGCGGCCTTGAGCATGGCGTATTCGCCGCTGACCTGGTAAGCAAAGGTGGGCACCTGGAATTCGTCCTTGACGCGGCGCACCACGTCCAGATACGGCATGCCGGGCTTGACCATGACCATGTCCGCGCCCTCGGCGATGTCCAGCGCCACTTCGCGCAGGGCTTCGTTGGAGTTGGCGGGGTCCATCTGGTAGACGTTTTGTCGGCCTTGCCCAAGGCGCCGCGCGTGCCCACGGCATCGCGGAAGGGGCCGTAGAACGCGCTGGCGTATGTGGCGCTGTAGGCCATGATCTGGGTATGAATGTGGCCTTGCAGCTCCAGCGCTTCGCGGATGGCACCAATGCGCCCGTCCATCATGTCGCTGGGGGCCACCATGTCGGCACCTGCTTCGGCGTGGTTCAGGGCCTGGCCCACCAGTACTTCCATGGTCTCATCGTTGAGGATGTAGCCGGTTTCATCCAGGATGCCGTCCTGGCCGTGGCTGGTGTAGGGATCCAGTGCCACGTCGGTCATCACGCCCAGTTGGGGGAATTCCTGCTTCAGCGCGCGGATCACGCGGGGGATCAGGCCGTCGGGGTTGAGGGCTTCTTTGCCGTCGGGCGTTTTCAGGCTGGCATCAATCGCGGGGAACAGCGCCAGGAAGGGGATCTCCAGCTTCACGCATTCCTCGGCCACGGGCAGCAGCAGATCCAGACTCAGGCGGTCCACGCCCGGCATGGACGCCACGGCCTCACGGCGGTTGCTGCCTCCGTGCACAAACACAGGGTAGATGAAGTCATGGGCTGACAGCTGACTCTCTCGCACCAAGTTGCGGGTGAACGCATTGCGGCGCAAACGACGAGGACGGCTTTGTGGGAAAGGAGTAGGGCTAGACAGATGCATGGCCGCCATTGTGCGCTTGTCCGCGCAAGCATGCGAGTGATAGCGCTTGATACAGGTAAACCTTAGGCCGGATCCGCGCCCAGCTTGGGGATAGCCCTGTGTACGCAGGCAGGGGGCACAGATAGATTTGGTTGCTGAGAGCGGCCCGCCGCTTCCCTGCTTCACCTCCTGAGCAGGCCTCTTGACTGAGGATTTCAAAGCCCGGTATGTGCCGGGCTTTTTTGCCGCCGCCATGCGCCTTACACTGTGCCCATGTTGTGGGTTAAAGCTTTTCATATCGTCTTCGTGGCCAGCTGGTTTGCCGGCCTGTTTTATCTGCCGCGCATTTTCGTGAATCTGGCCATGGTGACGCCCGGTTCCGTGGCGGAGCGCGAGCGTTTGATCGGCATGTCGCAGCGCCTGCTGCGCTTTACCACCATCTTGGCAGTGCCCGCGCTGGGCCTGGGTCTGTGGTTGTGGCTGGGTTACGGCTTTGCTGGCGGCTGGCTGCATGCCAAGTTGCTGCTGGTGCTGGCCGTCATGGGCTACCACTACAGCTGCGCCGTGCTGCTGCGCCAGTTGCAGGCCGATAGCTGCCAGCACAGCCACCGCTGGTTCCGCTGGTACAACGAACTGCCGGTGCTGCTGCTCACGGTCATTGTGATCTTGGTGGTTGTCAAACCTTTCTAACTTTTCCACCGCGTGGGCCCAAACGGAAAGGGGCTGCCTGTGTTCAAGACTTCGGCGTGGCCGCTGGCCATGCTGTACACCGCACTGATTGTTTTTGCGAGCCTGTTTCCCTTCGAGGGCTGGCGTGCGCAAGGGATTGCGCCGTCGGTGTTTGTCACAGCCTCGTTGCCCCCGCCGTACTGGACGTGGTTTGACGTCAATATCAATGTGCTGGGCTACGCGCCGCTAGGTTTTTTGCTGACCTTAGGGGGTGTGCGCAGCGGCTTGCGGGGCTGGGCGATTCCCGTGGCATGGCTGGGTGGGGCAGCCCTGTCGCTGTGCATGGAGTTTTTGCAAATTTACCTGCCGCGCCGGGTGCCCTCCAACATGGACTTTGTGCTCAACGCAGCAGGCGTGTTGCTGGGTGCGCTGCTGGCCTGGACGCTGGAGTGGTGGGGGCTGCTGGCACGCTGGAGCGTCTTTCGCGAACGCTGGTTTGGCCAACAGCCGCATGGCGGACTGGTGCTGATTGCGCTATGGCCCGTGTCACTGCTGTTTCCGCTGGTGCTGCCTTTTGGTTTGGGGCAGGTGCTGGAGCGTTTGGACAAAACGCTGGATGTATGGCTGGAGGGTACGCCCTTCATGGACTGGCTGCCCTTGCGTGAAGAGCCCTTGGTGCCGCTGATGCCCAGCGCTGAAATGCTGTGCGTCATGCTGGGGCTGCTGGCGCCGTGCTTGCTGGGCTATATGTTGATTGCGCACCTGGGCCGCCGTGCGGTATTTGCGGCCGTGGTTTTGCTGGCCGGGCTGGCTGCCACGGGGCTGTCTTCGGCAATGGCCTATGGCCCCGTGCATGCGTGGGAGTGGCTGACCTTGCCCACGCAAGCCGGCGTGGTGGCCGCCATCTTGCTGGCAGCGTGTGCCTTGCCGGTGCCGCGCCGCTGGTGCGCGGTGCTGCTGCTGCTGGTGCTGATGTGGCAACTCAACTGGCTGAATCAGGCGCCGCTGAACCCGTACTTTGCGGACACGCTGCAGTCCTGGGAACAGGGGCGCTTCATGCGGTTTTACGGATTGGGCCAATGGCTGGGCTGGGTCTGGCCCTATGCCGTGCTTGCGTATGTGGCATTGCGCCTGACCCAGCGCCAGCCCCAATCCTAGAATGCTTGCACCATGAGTGAGAACACCCCCACCGGCTACTACAGCCGCCATATCTTTTTTTGTCTGAATGAGCGCCCCAACGGCGAAGACTGCTGCCACCTGCACGGCGCCAAGGAAGGCTTTGACCACTGCAAGCGCGCCATCAAAGATGCGGGCCTGGCGGGCAAAGGCCAGGTGCGCGTGAACAAGGCAGGCTGCCTGGACCGCTGCGCCGCCGGCCCCGTGGCCGTGGTCTACCCCGAAGGCACGTGGTACACCTTTGTGGATACTGCGGACATCGACGAGATTGTGGAGTCGCACCTCAAAAACGGGCAGGTGGTGGAACGTTTGTTGGTGCCGCCGGAACTTGGCCGCTGAAACAGACTCCTACACCCCATTACAAGTGTTTTTGGCCTCTAGCGCTTGTCTATCAAGCGCTAATAGCTATGAAATAGGTGGTTGCAATTGAACGCTCACACTGAACGCTTCACCCTTACCGGCGCGGCCGGCCTCATTGAAGCCTTGCGCGATCGCCCTGCGGGAACACCCCGGGGCGTGGCGGTCATCGCCCACCCGCACCCGCTGTTTGGCGGCACCATGGACAACAAAGTGGTGCAGACTTTGGCGCGTGCTTTTGTGCAAACCGGCTGGGAAGTGGTGCGCTTTAACTTTCGCGGTGTCGGCGCCAGCCAGGGCGAGCACGATGCGGGCCGTGGTGAGGCACAAGACATGTTGGAAGTGGTGCGCCAAGTGGCACCCACCGGTGCGGTGGCGCTGGCGGGGTTTTCGTTTGGTGCCTTTGTGACCACGCATGTGCTGCAGGCACTGTGGGACGAAGGGCGCGTGGAGAAAGTGGTGCTGGTGGGCACGGCGGCCAGCCGTTTTGACCCCGCCCCCGTACCTGCTGCCGCGCACGACCGCACCCTGGTGCTGCATGGCGAAGCAGATGACACCGTGCCTTTGCAATCCGTCATGGACTGGGCGCGCCCGCAGACACTGCCTGTAACAGTTGTGCCCGCTGGCGGTCATTTCTTCCACGGACAATTGCCCTTGCTCAAAGGGCTGGTGGCCCGCCACCTGACGGCCACGCACTTGTAAAACGCTCAGCGGGCCTGCGGGCTGTACCGACTGAAATTTTGTAGACCAACCGAGTTGCTCATGAAGCCTGTTTTGAAGAATTTGCGCACGCTGGCATTGACCGCGGCCTTGGCGCCCCTGTGGGCGAACGCACAAATCGCGCAGCTGCAACCCCCAGAGATTGCTGCACACACGTATATGTTGGTGGATGTGACCGCCAACCAGGTGCTGGCCTCCAAAGATGTGGATGCGCCGGTAGAGCCGGCATCGCTGACCAAGCTGATGACGGCATACCTGGTGTTTGACGCCCTGCGCGCCAAGAAGGTCACCCTGGAGCAGCGCCTGCCCGTGAGCGAGATGGCCTGGAAGATGCCAGGCTCGCGCATGTTCATCGACCCCAAGATGCAAGTGCCAGTCGAAGATCTGCTCAAAGGCATGATCGTGCAGTCGGGCAACGACGCCACCATGGCGCTGGCCGAAGGTGTCGGTGGCACCAAGGAAAACTTTGTGCGGCTGATGAATGAGCAGGCCAAAGCACTGGGCATGACCGGCACCAGCTACAAAAACCCCGAAGGCCTGACAGAGCCTGGCCACTTCACCACGGCGCGTGACCTGTCCATTTTGGCCATGCGCTTGCTGCGTGACTTCCCCGAGTACACGCACTACTACTCCATCAAGGAGTACCGCTACGAAGGCACACCAGCGGCCAACGGGCGCAACCGCAATACCTTGCTGTTCCGCGATCCCACGGTGGATGGCCTGAAGACTGGTCACACCAACGCGGCAGGCTACTGCCTGGTGGCCACGGCCAACCGTGATATCCCCAATGTGGGTAGCCGCCGTGTGCTCTCCATCGTGCTGGGTGCTGCCTCGACAACGCACGCGCCAACGAGAGTCAGAAGTTGCTGAACTGGGGCTACACCGCCTACGACGCCGTGAAGCTGTTTGATGCCGGGCAGGCTATGGAAGTGGCGCAAATCTGGAAGGGCTCGCAAGGCACGCTCAAGATTGGCCGTGAAGGCGCCACCGTGGTGACGGTGCCCTCGGGCAGCTCCGGCAAGGTGTCGACCCAGGTGGTGCGCACCGATCCTTTGATGGCTCCTATCACCAAGGGCCAGCAGGTGGGGACTTTGAAGGTGTTGGTGGCCGATCAAGTGGCTGCAGAAATGCCCATCTTCGCGCTGGAAAGCGTGGAAGAAGGTGGATTCTTTAGCCGACTGTGGGACACCATTCGACTCTGGATTCGCTAAGGCGGCACCCTGGGAGGTAGGCAAATTTCGCATTCTGAGAAAGTGCCTACCGTTTAATCACATGTGACTTGCCCCGGGTTTTCCAAACTGGTACATTCGAGGGCTTTTCGGAAATTCCGAAGGGTTTCACGTTTTCGTTTTTTACGTTTAGGGACGTATATATGCCAACCATTAATCAACTCGTGCGCCAGGGCCGCACGGTCGAAGTTGTTAAATCCAAGAGCCCTGCTATGGAAAACTGCCCCCAACGCCGTGGCGTGTGCACCCGTGTGTACACCACCACTCCTAAGAAGCCTAACTCGGCTTTGCGTAAGGTGGCGAAGGTTCGCTTGACCAACGGTTTCGAAGTGATTTCGTACATCGGCGGTGAAGGCCACAACCTGCAAGAGCACAGCGTGGTGCTGGTGCGCGGCGGCCGTGTGAAGGACTTGCCAGGTGTGCGTTACCACATCGTGCGCGGTTCCTTGGACCTGCAAGGCGTCAAGGATCGTAAGCAAGCCCGTTCCAAGTACGGTGCCAAGAAGCCTAAGGCTAAGTAATCAGCCTTTCGGTTCTGAAAAACATCGGTGTTTGATTCGCCTGACTGGCGCGGTCAAACGTAGTGGCCCGAAGCGCAAATGTTTTGCGTGGGTCGAGTAAGTGAGAGACTTTGATTAGCTCTCGCGGTGTCTGAAAAGTCACCAACTGAAGCAAAGATAGAGGTAAAAAATGCCACGTCGTCGCGAAGTCCCCAAACGTGAAATTCTGCCGGATCCTAAGTTCGGTAACGTAGAGCTGTCCAAATTCATGAACGTGATCATGGAAGGCGGCAAAAGGCGGTTGCAGAGCGCATCATTTACGGTGCTCTGGATCTGATCGCCAAGAAGCAGCCTGAAAAGGAAGCTTTGGAAGTGTTTGTTACAGCTATCAACAACGTGAAGCCCATGGTGGAAGTGAAGTCCCGCCGCGTGGGTGGCGCTAACTACCAAGTGCCCGTTGAAGTGCGTCCCGTCCGTCGTCTGGCTCTGTCCATGCGCTGGTACAAGGAAGCTGCCCGCAAGCGTGGTGAGAAGTCGATGGCCCAGCGTCTGGCCAACGAACTGATGGAAGCCACCGAAGGCCGTGGCGGCGCCATGAAGAAGCGTGACGAAGTGCACCGCATGGCCGAAGCCAACAAGGCATTCAGCCACTTCCGCTTCTAAGCTGCTGTAGCAGTTTGAAACCAGACGGGCCGCTCGCAAATCTTGCCTGCGGCCTTGTCTCGATTCAAGGCGCCCCCATATAGAACTGCTGGCCCCAGCGCACAAGGCAGGGTGATCGCAGACTCTCTCCCCGATCAATCAAGGATCAATCATGGCTCGCAAGACCCCCATTAGCCGCTACCGCAATATCGGTATCTCGGCACACATCGACGCAGGTAAGACCACCACTTCCGAACGTATCCTGTTCTACACAGGCGTAACCCACAAGCTGGGCGAAGTGCACGACGGCGCTGCGACCACTGACTGGATGGAGCAAGAGCAAGAGCGCGGTATCACGATCACATCGTCTGCTGTGACCTGCTTCTGGAAGGGTATGGACCTGACCCGCCCTGAGCACCGCATCAACATCATCGACACCCCCGGCCACGTGGACTTCACGATTGAAGTGGAACGTTCCATGCGCGTGCTGGACGGCGCTGTGATGGTGTACTGCGCGGTGGGTGGTGTGCAGCCCCAATCCGAAACCGTGTGGCGCCAAGCCAACAAGCACAAAGTGCCTCGTCTGGCCTTTGTGAACAAGATGGACCGTACCGGTGCGAACTTCTTCAAGGTCGTGGACCAGATGAAGCTGCGCCTGAAGGCCAACCCCGTGCCAATCGTGGTGCCAATCGGCGCGGAAGACAACTTCCAAGGCGTGGTTGACCTGATCAAGATGAAGGCCATCTTCTGGGACGAAGCTTCCCAGGGCATGAAGTTTGAATACCGTGAGATCCCTGCTGAGCTGGTCGAAGTGGCTCAGAAGTGGCGCGAAAACATGGTGGAAGCTGCGGCTGAAGCCAGCGAAGAGTTGATGAACAAGTACCTGGAAGAAGGTGACTTGTCCGAAGAAGAGATCATCTCTGCACTGCGTCAGCGTACCATCGCAACCGAAATCCAGCCCATGTTGTGCGGCTCGGCTTTCAAGAACAAGGGTGTGCAGCGCATGCTGGACGCCGTGCTGGACTTGCTGCCTGCACCTACCGACATTCCTGACGTTACAGGTACCGATCCTGATGACGAAGAGAAGAAGCTGTCGCGCAAGGCTGACGACGAAGAGAAGTTCTCTGCGCTCGCATTCAAGCTGATGACTGACCCATTCGTTGGTCAGCTGACTTTCGTGCGCGTGTACTCGGGCGTTTTGACCAAGGGCGAAACCGTTCTGAATGCTGTGAAGGGCAAGAAAGAGCGTATCGGTCGTATCGTGCAGATGCACGCGAACGAGCGTCAAGAAGTTGAAGAAATTCGCGCTGGCGACATCGCTGCTTGTGTGGGTCTGAAGGATGTGACCACAGGCGAAACTCTGTGTGATATCGCAGCACCTATCGTGCTGGAGCGCATGGTGTTCCCTGAGCCCGTGATTGCACAGGCTGTGGAACCCAAGTCCAAGGCCGACCAAGAAAAGATGGGTATTGCCCTCTCGCGTCTGGCTGCTGAAGACCCATCTTTCCGCGTGCGTACCGACGAAGAATCCGGTCAGACCATCATTGCCGGTATGGGCGAGTTGCACCTGGAAATTATCGTTGACCGCATGAAGCGCGAGTTCAACGTGGAAGCCAACGTGGGCAAGCCCCAGGTTGCTTACCGCGAAACCGTGCGCTCGACCGTCAAGGACTGTCTCTTATACCCCCCCAAGGAGGGAGACAGCGTTAGAATTTGGAGCTTCGCCAAAATGGCGAAGTTTTATTAACCTTCTTTCGTGCACTTTCAGATCTCTGAGTTGGGTGCAACGCTGGGCCAATTGCAGTTACAGCGGCGAGAGTTTTGGAGAAACAAATGAGTCTGAGCAACTCCATGGGGTTGCTGGGTCGCAAGGTGGGCATGATGCGTCTGTTCACTGATGATGGGGACGCAGTGCCTGTCACAGTGGTAGATGTTTCTAACAACCGCGTGACTCAGGTCAAAACCCAAGAGAACGATGGCTATGTGGCTTTGCAAGTCACATTCGGTACACGCAAGACATCGCGCGTGACCAAGCCTGAAGCTGGCCACCTCGCTAAGGCGGGCGTTGAAGCCGGTGAAGTTACACAAGAATTCCGCGTGACAGAAGATACAGCTGCCAAGTACGCAGCTGGCGCTACTGTGCCCGTGGCTGATCTGTTCAGCGTAGGCCAAAAGGTTGATGTGCAAGGCACAACAATCGGTAAGGGCTTTGCTGGCACGATCAAGCGTCACAACTTCGGCGCACAACGCAACTCGCACGGTAACAGCCGTTCGCACCGCGTACCTGGCTCTATCGGTATGGCACAAGACCCCGGTCGCGTGTTCCCCGGCAAGCGTATGACAGGTCACATGGGCGTTGACACCGTGACTACCCAAAACCTGGATGTGGTTCGCATTGACGAAGCACGCCAACTGCTGTTGATCAAGGGTGCCATTCCTGGCTCCAAGGGTGGCTTTGTGTCCGTCCGTCCTGCGATCAAGGCTAAAGCTTCCAAAGGAGCGAACTAATGCAGCTCGAACTCCTGAATGAACAAGGCCAAGCGGCGTCGACTTTCGACGCTCCTGAAACCGTGTTCGGTCGTGCTTATAACGAAGATCTGATCCACCAGATCGTGACTGCCTACCGTGCCAACGGTCGTCAAGGCACTCGCGCTCAAAAGGATCGTGAGCAAGTTCGCCACAGCACAGCCAAGCCTTTTAAACAAAAGGGTACAGGCCGTGCACGTGCTGGTATGACTTCCTCGCCTCTGTGGCGTGGGGGCGGTCGCACATTCCCAATTTGCCTGAAGAAAACTTCACGCAGAAGATCCAAGAAGATGTACCGTGCTGGTATGGCTTCGATCCTGTCTCAGCTGGCCCGCGAAGGTCGTGTGGCAGTGGTGGATTCGTTGACTGTTGACACTCCCAAGACCAAGGTCTTGGCTGACAAGTTCAAGTCCATGAACCTGCAGTCGTCAGTGATGGTGATCGCTGAAGAAATCGACGAAAACCTGTACCTGGCTTCGCGCAACCTGAAGAACGTGTTTGTGGTGGAACCCCGCTACGCAGACCCCGTTTCTCTGGTGCATTACAAGAAAGTACTCATCACCAAGGGTGCGATCGACAAACTCAAGGAGATGTTCGCATGAGCACACTCAAGTTTGACGAAGGTCGTCTGATGCAAGTGCTGGTTGCTCCCATCGTGTCCGAAAAGGCCACCATGGTTGCTGAGCAGTCCAACGCAGTGACATTCAAGGTGCTGCAAAACGCTACCAAGCACGAAATCAAGGCCGCTGTGGAATTGATGTTCAAGGTTGAAGTTTTGGGCGTTTCTGTAGTGAACACCAAGGGCAAGACCAAGCGCTTTGGCAAGACCATTGGCCGTCGCGACAATGTTCGCAAGGCTTATGTGCGTCTGAAGCCCGGTCAAGAGCTGAACCTGTCTGGGGAGGCTGCTTAATCATGGCTGTTATCAAACTCAAACCAACTTCGCCTGGCCGTCGCGGCGCGGTGAGAGGTGACTCGTGACCACCTGCACAAGGGTGCTGGTTTCGCTCCTTTGCTGGAAGCGCAATCCGAAAAGGCCGGTCGCAACAACAACGGTCACATCACAACACGCCACAAGGGCGGTGGTCACAAGCACCACTACCGCGTGGTGGACTTCAAGCGCAACAAGGACGGTATCCCCGCCAAGGTTGAGCGCATTGAGTACGACCCTAACCGTTCCGCGCACATCGCTTTGGTATGCTATGCAGACGGCGAGCGTCGCTACATCATTGCTCCTCGCAACTTGGCTGTGGGTGCAACCATCGTGAGCGGCTCTGAAGCGCCTATCCGTGTTGGTAACACCCTGCCTATCCGCAACATCCCCGTGGGTTCGACCATCCACTGTATCGAACTGCAACCTGCAGGCGGCGCTCAAATCGCTCGTTCCGCTGGTGCATCCGCTACATTGCTGGCCCGCGAAAGCGTTTACGCCCAAGTGCGTATGCGTTCCGGCGAAGTGCGCAAAATTCACATCGAATGCCGCGCCACCATCGGTGAAGTTGCCAACGAAGAACACAGCCTGCGCCGCTACGGTAAGGCCGGTGTGAAGCGTTGGATGGGTATTCGTCCTACCGTCCGCGGTACTGCAATGAACCCAATCGATCACCCGCACGGTGGTGGTGAAGGTAAGACTGGCGAAGGCCGTCACGCAGTTGACCCATGGGGTAACCTGACGAAGGGCTACCGCACCCGTAACAACAAACGCACACAAAACATGATTGTGTCGCGTCGTAAAAAGTAAGGGGTAGCAAATGACTCGTTCTCTCAAAAAGGGTCCGTTTGTTGACCATCACTTGGTTGCTAAGGTTGAAAAAGCCGTAGCTACTAAGGATAAGAAGCCCGTCAAGACTTGGTCGCGTCGCTCCATGGTTCTGCCCGATTTCATCGGTCTGACCATTGCTGTGCACAACGGCAAGCAGCACGTGCCTGTCTACATCACCGACCAAATGGTAGGTCACAAGTTGGGCGAATTCGCTCTGACTCGTACCTTCAAGGGTCACCCCGCCGACAAGAAGGCCAAGAAGTAAGGAACGACCATGTCTGAAACACGTGCAGTCCTCCGTGGCGTCCGCTTGTCGGTTGACAAGGGTCGCCTCGTCGCGGATCTGATCCGCGGCAAGAAGGTGGATCAAGCTCTGAACATCTTGACTTTCACGCAGAAAAAAGCTGCTGTGATCGTGAAGAAGGTTCTGGAATCCGCTATCGCTAACGCTGAGCACAATGACGGCGCCGATATCGATGAATTGAAGGTTAAGACCATCTACGTCGAGCAAGGCACTACGCTCAAGCGCTTCACAGCGCGCGCAAAGGGTCGCGGCAATCGCATCAGCAAGCCCACATGTCACATCTACGTGACAGTTGGTAACTGAGGCCTAAAGGAAGAATATGGGACAGAAAATCCATCCTACCGGCTTCCGCCTTGCTGTAAGCCGTAACTGGGCTAGCCGTTGGTACGCTAGCAACCGTGACTTCGCCGGCATGCTGGCCGAAGACATCAAGGTTCGCGAGTACCTGAAGGCTAAGTTGAAGAACGCTGCTGTGGCACGCGTTGTGATCGAGCGTCCTGCAAAGAACGCCCGCATCACGATCTTCTCGGCACGTCCTGGTGTTGTGATTGGCAAGAAGGGCGAAGACATTGAGGCCTTGAAGAAGGAACTCACTGCTCGTCTGGGCGTGCCAGTTGCTGTGAACATCGAAGAAGTGCGCAAGCCTGAAATTGATGCCAAGCTGATCGCCGACTCCATCTGCCAGCAGTTGGAAAAGCGCATCATGTTCCGTCGCGCTATGAAGCGCGCGATGCAGAACGCCATGCGTCTGGGTGCCCAAGGTATCAAGATCATGTCGTCCGGTCGTCTGAACGGTATCGAAATCGCCCGTACTGAGTGGTACCGCGAAGGCCGCGTGCCATTGCACACTCTGCGCGCTGACATCGACTACGGCTTCTCTGAAGCGCAGACCACTTACGGCATCATCGGCGTGAAGGTGTGGGTTTACAAGGGTGATACCTTGGGCCGCAACGACCTGCCCGCCGTAGAAACTCCCCGTCCTGACGACGAGCGTCGTCCACGTGGCCCCCGCCGCGATGGCCGTCGTGACGGTGCAGGTCGTGGTGCCCGCCGCCCCACAGGCGGTAACGCAGCTCCTGTAGACGGCAGCGACAAGCCTGCTGGCGCTGGTGCTGACTCCGTTAAGCGCGTTCGCAGACGACGCGCCGCTACAGCAGCGGACGGTAAAGGAGAATAAACATGCTGCAACCTGCACGCCGCAAGTTCCGTAAGGAACACAAAGGCCGCAACACCGGTATCGCTACCCGTGGCAACGCTGTTGCTTTCGGCGATTTCGGTCTGAAGTCTACCGACCGTGGTCGTCTGACAGCCCGTCAGATCGAAGCCGCACGTCGTGCGATTTCGCGTCACGTTAAGCGTGGCGGCCGTATCTGGATTCGTGTGTTCCCCGACAAGCCTATTTCCACTAAGCCTGCTGAAGTGCGTATGGGTAACGGCAAGGGTAACCCCGAGTACTACGTGGCCGAAATCCAGCCCGGCAAGATCATCTACGAAATCGTGGGTGTTCCTGAAGAGCTGGCACGCCAAGCGTTCCGTCTGGCCGCTGCAAAGCTGCCTCTGCGTACGACATTCGTGTCGCGTCACATTGGTGAATAAGGAGAATCAACATGACTAAAGCTGCTGAACTCCGCCAAAAAGACGTCGCCGCTGTGGAAGCTGAAGTGAAGTCCTTGCAAAAGGCTCACTTCGGTCTGCGTATGCAAAAAGCCACGCAACAACTGGGCAACACTGCGACATTGAAGGCTACTCGCCGCGATATCGCTCGTGCCAAGACCATCCTTGCTGAAAAGCAAGCCGCCAAGTAAGGAGCCGACATGACGGAAGCTAAAACATCCCTCAAGCGCACCTTGATTGGCAAGGTGGTGAGCGACAAGCGCGCAAAGACTGTGACTGTGTTGGTGGAGCGTCGCGTGATGCACCCCATCTACGGCAAGATCATGATCAAGTCGAGCAAGTACCATGCACACGACGAGCAAGGTGAATTCAAGATGGGTGACACCATCGAAATCACCGAGAGCCGTCCTCTGTCCAAGACCAAGAACTGGGTTGCAACCCGCTTGGTGCAAAAGGCTGCACTGGTTTAAGCGTTCAACCGCTTTGACTGCATAGTCTTGAAAAGCGACCCACAATGTGGGTCGCTTTTTTGTTTTCAGGCTCGACATATCGTGTGCGCAGCCAGTGAACACCCAAGCGATTCAAACCACATTGGAGGACACTCATGATTAAAGTTGGAGATGCACTGCCCGCAGTGAAGTTGATGGAATACGTGGAAGTGGAGGGCAATGGCTGCAGCATTGGCCCCAACCCCGTAGAGCTGCCTGCTGCGTTAGCTGGCAAAACCATCGCGTTGTTTGCGGTGCCTGGTGCATTTACCCCCACTTGCTCGGTCAGCCACCTGCCTGGTTACATCCAGCAGGCTGATGCTTTCAAGGCCGCGGGCGTGGACGAGATCTGGTGCGTGGCGGTCAATGACGCCTTTGTGATGGGCGCTTGGGGCCGTGAACAAAAGGCTGGCGGCAAGGTGCGTATGATTGCCGATGGCGATGCAGCGCTGGCCAAGGCTTTGGGCCTGACGCTGGATCTGAATGGCAAGGGTCTGGGTCTGCGCAGCAATCGCTACTCCATGCTGATCAAGGATGGCAAGGTGGTGACGCTGAACGTGGAAGGTCCGGGCAAGTTTGAAGTCTCGGATGCGGCTACTTTGCTGGCGCAAGCCAAGGCCTGATCTTCGGGTGTTCTGTACAAAAAAGCGCTGCCAAGGCAGCGCTTTTTTCATGGCTGCACAAAGCTCAGTAAATATCAGCCTTGAGGTAGTGGGCCCCGGGAATGGGGTTGTGATAGTAGGGCTCGATGCTCTGAAAACCCAAATCTGCGTAGAGATTGCGCGCAGCTTCCATATCGTCCAGTGTGTCCAGCAGGACGCTGGTATAACCTGCTTGGCGCGCCGCATCGAGAATGGTTTCGGCCAGTTGGCGCCCCAAGCCAAAGCCGCGAAAGGCGGGGCGCACATACAGGCGCTTCATCTCTGCGGCGTTGGGGATGTCTGCGTTATCAAGTGGCCGTAGCGCGCAGCAGCCAGCGAGTGCGCCGTCGACATAGGCCAGAAGCAAGGCGCCGCGCGGGGCAGCGTAGTCGCCAGGGAGCTGGGCCAGTTCGTTGTCAAAGTTCTGAAAGGCCAAGTCAAGCCCCAAACTGTCTGCGTATTCGCGAAACAGTTGGGCGGCGATGGCCATGTCTTGGGCGGAGGTGGCGACATCAATTGCCACACAATGCGGATCCACAGTCAAAACAAGTGTGCTCAAGCAAAGAAGAACAAGCCCTCAGTGTAGCCCCGCAAGGGCATCAGGTGCATAGGGTTAGAACGATGTCGCCCGCGTCCATACCCAATAAGCCATGACGGCACATGCGGCGGCAAAGAATGCAGCGGGCAGCACGGCACCCCAGCCATCGCGGCTGGCAGGGAGGTCTTGGGGGAGGTCGGGTTTGTCGCCGTGCAGCATGGCAGGCACCAGCTTTTCGCGTCGGAACACGCTGTAGCCCACGATGGCGGCGATGTGCAGCCCCACAATCGCATACACCAGCCACTGCCCCCAGCTTTTGTGCCAGCTGGTGGCCCAGGCAATGGTGTCGCCTGACACAAAGCGCACCAGCGAACCCGCAAAAGCGATTTCATCATCGCTCACCAGTCCTGTACCTACCTGCCCAGCCAAGATGAGGAGCATGGCAATCACCGACAGGGCGCCCAAGGGGTTGTGGCCCGCTTTGTCTGCCGCAGTGCCTTGGCCTTGGAGGTAGCGCACCAAGCGTGTCGGGCTGGGGATGAAGGTGCTAAAGCGCGACCAGTAGCCCCCCGCAAAGCCCCAGACCACGCGAAAAAGCAGCAGCGCCAGCACCACGTGGCCCAAGCGCAAATGCCACTCCATGGCGTTGCCGCCCACCTTGGCGGTGACCACCAAGGCGATGATGCTTGCGGCAAGCAGCCAGTGGAACAAACGGGTCGGCAGGTCCCAGATACGCAGGCGAGGGGTGTGGGTGGTGCTCATAAGATGGTGAATGTACGTACAAGAGGTGATGGGTTGCTGCGGTGCATCAAAAAAAGGCAGAACGCTTGGGGAACCGGGTTCGCCCAGCGATACTCCCTACGGTCAGAGCAACTATGTCGCTCAGTTTTATAGCAAGAAAGGAAGTTCCCCATGCAAGTGAAAAGCCTCGCCACCGCAGTTTTGGCACTGTCTGCCGCGTTGGTCGGTGTCTCTGCTTCAGCCGATACGCTGAAGTTTGGCAAATCAGAAGATGCCGTCAAATACCGCCAAAGTTCGCTGTTCGTGATGAGCCAGCACTTTGGCAGCTTGGGCGCCATGGCCAATGGCCGCGCAGAATTTAACGCAGACTTGGCCAAACAAAATGGCGCAGTGCTGGAAACCATTGCTGCATTGCCTTGGCAAGCGTTTGGCGCGGGCACCGAAGGTGGCAAGACCAAGCCTGAGGCCTGGTCGCAAAAGGCCAAGTTTGATGAGCATGCCAACAAGTTTGTGGCAGAAGCCGGCAAGTTGGCCGCAGCGGCCAAGACCGGTGATTTGGCACAGCTGAAAGCCGCCTTTGGCCCTGCTGCGCAAACTTGCAAGGCCTGCCACGACGCATTCCGTAACCGCTAAGCACCGCCGCAGGGCACAGTCCCTGGGTTTGTCAGTCAAAAAGAGAGCTGATAGCGCTTGATTTTGCTGGGTTTCAAAGCATTAATGCGTTGAAACCATTGCAAGGTATGCGCTGGCAGCTCTCTTTTTTATGACGATGGCGCTTGGCTGGGTACAGGCCTAGGTTTGCGCCAGCAGTTTTTCAATCAACTGGTGCAGCTCCTCAAAGTTGGGTGCGCCAATATAGGTTTTGACGATCTCGCCGCGCTTGTTGACGATGTAGGTGGTGGGGTCAGCTTCACATCGCCCCAGGCTTTGGCAATGTTGCCGGTGTTGTCCAGCGCGACGTTGAATGGTAGCTGGCGCGACTGGGCAAAGTTCACCACGTAGCTGGGTGGGTCGTACTGCATGGCCACGGCCAGGGTGTCGTAACCCTTGTCTTTGTATTTGTTGTGGGTGGCAATGATGTCGGGCATTTCCGCCACGCAGGTGACGCAGCTGGTGGCCCAGAAGTTCACCAGGGTGACTTTGCCCTGCAGATCTTGGGTGCTTTTGCTGGAGCCGTCGAGCAGCACAAAATGAGAAGACGGTGCCGCCTGCGCACCCTCGCCCACGTAGACATAGGCGCCTAAGCCCGCGAATGCTGCAAGCGCAACGCCTGCCACGATGTGTTTGATTGCCATAGCTTGCTATTTTGCCAAGTTTGCCAAGTTGCGAAGCACAGCGCTGGGCCAAGCCCACGCGGCGTGTAGTTCTCTAGGAGTGAGCGGATCGGTAAAAGTTCGCTATCCAGTTTGGTGCAGCGCTGCCGATAATGCAGCTATGAGCAAGATTCAAACCCTGATGCGTTACGCCGCGGCGGCTGCCACCGCGCTGGTGTTGTCCGCGTGTGGCAGCCAAGAGCCAGAGATGCCGTGGCAATCTGTGTCATGGGATGAGGCCGGGCTGGAAATGCGCTTCCCCTGTGCGCCAGAGTTTGCGCGCACACCGGTCGATTTTGGCATGGAGATTGGCAGTGTCCCCGTCAGCATGATGGGCTGTGATGCGGTGGACTCCACGTTCGCCATGTCGCAGTGGGTGTTGAATGATGCAGCGCAGGCCGACGATGCGCTGGCGTTTTGGGAAGTGGCGGTGCTCTCGCAGTTTGATGCAGTCGATGGCGATGGCGCCAAAAGCGGAGCGCAGTTTGTGCCCGCTGGTGCGATGGACTTGCCCCGCTCGATCCGCGCCACTGTGCAGGGCGTCGGGCGCGCAGGCTGGACGGTGACCACCCACGGTGTCTGGTTTGCCCGCCAAGAAGGCAACAAAGCGCGCATCTACCACGCGGTGATTTATGCGCCCAAGGCCTATCACCAGACGGCCAATACCTTCTTCAACAGCATTATCTTGAAATAACGCAATCAACCAGTGTGGCTGACTGCCATACAGGCTTATGCCCAGGGCTTGGGCCGTGCCGCCGCGCCATAATGGCTACGGAAAACAAAGCCCATGACCACAACCGCCAACCACATCCTGTTGATTGCCCACGCGCCCCTGGCGCATGCGCTGCGCGAATGCGCGTTGCACGTTTTGCAGACTGTGGCGATGACGTCAGTGTGCTGGACGTTCCGCCCCATGAAAGCCCCGAAGCAACCCTGGCCGCTGCACAGACCTTGCTGGCGCACAGCGGCGCGGCACGCACGCTGGTGCTGGCCGATGTGTTTGGTGCAACGCCCAGCAATGTGGCGCACCGCTTGGTGGAAGGCACGCCCGCACGCTTGCTGGTTGGTGTCAATTTGCCCATGTTGCTGCGCGCCATTTGCTACCGGCATGAACCGTTGGAGCAGCAAACTGCGCGCGCCCTGGCAGGGGGCAGCAAGGCATGCTGCAAGTCGGTGGTGGTGGGGCACCTCAAAACCAGAATTCCCGGAAAGAACATGGTCAAGACAGAGATCACCATCAGCAATAAATTGGGGCTGCACGCCCGCGCCTCGGCCAAGCTGACCAAGCTGGCGGGCAGCTTCCGTGCGATGTGTTCATGAGCAAGGGCGAGCGCCGCATCAACGCCAAAAGCATCATGGGTGTGATGATGCTGGCAGCCGGCATGGGCTCGGTGGTGGAGCTGAAACCGACGGCCCCAGGAGCAAGAAGCCCTGGACGCGCTGGTTGCCTTGATCAACGACAAGTTTGGCGAAGGCCAGTAACACACGGCGGTGCAGCAGCGCTGTAGCTGGGCGCTGCCAGGGATGCCTCACTTTGCGCTGCTTGGCGCACAGTTGAAAAGGATCAGTGCATGACATTTGCCATCCATGGGTTGGCGGTTTCGCGGGGCATTGCCATTGGGCGTGCCGTGGTGGTGGCTTCCAGCCGCATGGAAGTGCGCCACTATTTCATCGAGTCCTCGCAAATCGAAGCAGAAATTGCGCGTGCGCGCACCGCTCGCAACGCGGTGGTGGATGAGCTGCAGCGGTTGATGAGCGACCTTCCGGGCGATGTGCCCGGCGAGCTGGCCGCACTGCTGGAAGTTCACCTCATGCTGCTGCAAGACGAGGTGCTGGCGGCCGGCGTGCGGCACTGGATTTCCGAGCGCCTGTACAACGCGGAATGGGCGTTGATGACGCAGCTGGAACAAATCTCGCGCCAGTTCGATGAAATGGAAGACCCTTACCTGCGCGAGCGCAAGGCCGACTTGGAGCAGGTGGCGGACCGTATCTTGCGCTACATGCGGGCGCCCCGGCATGCCCGGTGGCGCAACCGCCGGAGCCCGTGCTGATGCGGTGCAACCCGTGCTGGATGGCATGGCCGATGCCCGCTGGTGCTGGTGGCGCAAGACCTGTCGCCGGCCGATATGTTGCAGTTCAAGCGCAGTGTGTTTGCTGGCTTTGTGACGGCGGTGGGGGGGAAAACCAGCCACACCGCCATCGTTGCGCGCAGCATGGACATTCCCGCTGTCGTCGGGGCGCGCGCTGCCAGCCAGCTCATTCGCCAAGATGACTGGATCATCATTGATGGCAATGCGGGCATTGTGCTGGTCGACCCGTCTCCCATCATCTTGGAGGAATACCGCTTTCGCCAACGGCAAGATGTGCTGGAGCGCGAGCGCTTGGCGCGCTTGCGCCACACCCCTCGGTGACGCTGGACGGGCAGAAAGTTGAGTTGCTGGCCAATATTGAGCAGCCCAGCGATGCAGCCGCGGCCGTGCGCGCGGGGGCGGTGGGCGTGGGCTTGTTCCGCAGCGAATTTTTGTTCATGGGGCGCGAAGGCAAGTTGCCGGGCGAGGAAGAGCAATTCGAGGCCTACAAGGCCGCAGTGGATGGCATGCAAGGCTTGCCCGTCACCATTCGCACCATCGACGTGGGGGCTGACAAACCCCTGGACAAGGGCTTCAAAGAGACGTCACTCAACCCTGCGTTGGGGCTGCGTGCCATTCGCTGGAGCCTGGCGGAACCGGCCATGTTCCGCACCCAGTTGCGCGCTATTTTGCGGGCGGCGGCGTTTGGCAAAGTGCATTTGCTGTTTCCGATGGTCTCGCACCAGCATGAGGCGCACAGCATCGTGGCGCAAGTCAAACTGGCGCAGGCTGAGCTGGATGCGCGGGCGCCGCCTACGGGCGGTGCAGCTGGGGGCCATGATTGAAATTCCTGCGGCCGCCATCATGGTGCGCAGTCTGCTCAAGCACTTTGATTTCGTATCGATTGGCACCAACGACCTGATTCAGTACACGCTGGCGATTGACCGGGCGGACGAAGCGGTGGCGCACCTGTACGACCCGCTGCACCCGGCGGTGCTGGGCTTGGTGGCGCAAGTGATTGAAGCGGCCAATGACATGGGCAAGCAGGTGTGCGTCTGCGGCGAAATGGCGGGCGACACCAGCATGACGCGTTTGCTGCTGGGGTTGGGGCTGCGCAGCTTCTCCATGCACCCGGCGCAAATTCTGAGCGTGAAGCAAGAGGTGCTGCGCGCCGACACGCGCAAGCTGCAGCCGTGGGCGCAGGCCGTGCTGCAGGCGGATGTTCCCGCAGACGTGCTGGCAGCGGCGAGCTGACCGCGCAGCGAAAAAAGCCATTCGGGCAAACAAACTATTTGAGATTAATTCTCATTCAGTGTTATAGTTCGCAGCACTGAGTCTCGCAAACTTGCTCTGGTGGGGGAACTCCAAGGGACTGCAGTGGTTTATGTTTCATCGTGGGGCGACAAGCAAGCCTGTCCGGCTTGTGAGTCGTTTTTTGCCAGCCAGCGGTTTTCCCGGTTAGCCACGCATTTTTTGATGATGAAGCAATGGGTTTTGAAAAATGTGAGCTATCAGCGCTTGTGTGCATTAGCTTTCAATATCAAAACACTGTGAAATGAAGATTTCACCAGCGCAAGCAGCTATTAAAAAAGCAACCCTCGGGTTGCTTTTTTGTTGCCCGCTGTAGGAC
>NZ_CADEPJ010000007.1 GCF_902829245.1 Comamonas jiangduensis
GCCGGTGCTGCTGGGGCGCAACTCAGCCGTCGTCGCGTCAAAGAAAGGGTCAAATTCTTTGGCCAGCTTGGTGATGTTGTGCACCAGGTCATCCGCGTGCAGGCCCATCACTTTGATGGGAAACAGGCTGGGGTATTCAATCAGCGAGTCCTTGCGGGGATCGGTGCTAGCGGATGTATCAGACATGGTAATGATGCAGTTAAAAGCAAAGGTTTTTGCTTGGAGGAAGGGCCATTGTGCGCTATGGTTGCGCCGCTGGTCGTGTGGCTGGTTATGCCACTGCCTAGCGCGTGACAGCTGCGTATTGCAAGCGTGCACACCCGCATCTTGTGGGGATCTTCAGACACCTAAAGGTGGAATTGTCCGTGAAAACCCCCAAAGGATGTCAGAGGACGTAAGTGCAAAACGGGTTTCTACGTATAATCAGAGGCTTTGTAAAAATTCCGATTTGAGTTTTGGCTCGCTGAATACATGAACCAGCAAGCCCCTGAAGCGGAATGTGAGGACGAAGCGCCGCAAATCAAGCCCCTGACGCCTCAAGAGGCAGCAGCGTGGCGCAAGCGGCAGCCCAAGATGTCCATGTGGCGCATTTTGGTGGTGCAGGTGCTGATGGGCGCCGTGGTTGCGCTGGTGGCGTGGTGGATAGCGGGTCGTGCCGCCGGATGGTCAGCCGCTTATGGTGCGCTGGCCATTGTGGTGCCTGCAGCGTTGTTTGCCCGAGGTGTGGCGCGCAATAGCGGTAGGGCGGCGAATGCACCGGGTGCGATCGCAAGGCTTTTTGCCTGGGAGTTTGTCAAGTTGGTGCTCTGCATTGCCATGCTGGCTGCAGCGCACTTCTTGGTGCCAAACCTGCATTGGCTGGCGTTGCTGGCGGGAATGGTTGTAACAATGAAAACGTACTGGTTGGTTCTGATTACAGGACGAGCCAGTGTCCGAAAAACCGATTGAATTGAGAGAAGAGTTCACCGATGGCAGCCGACGCGCACGCTCCAACCGCAAGTGAATACATTGTTCACCACTTGCAGCACCTGCAAAATATCAAGCAGAACTCCATCATCGACTTCTCGGTGGTGAACCTGGACTCCGTCGCCGTCAGCGTGATCTGCGGCGTGATCGGTTTGTTCGTGTTGTGGCTGGCCGCTCGTAAGGCGACTGCTGGTGTTCCTGGCCGCTTCCAAGCAGCTGTGGAGTTGCTGGTGGAGATGGTGGACAACCAGGCCAAGGCCAATATTCATAACGCAGAATCGCGCAAGTTCATCGCTCCTTTGGCGCTGACCGTGTTTGTCTGGATCTTCCTGATGAACGCCATGGACTTGCTGCCCGTGGACTTGCTGCCCATGCTGTGGCAGACCGCGCAGGGTGACTCGCACGCTTACTTGCGTGTTGTGCCCACCGCTGACCTGTCGACCACCTTGGGTTTGTCGACGGGCGTGCTGCTGCTGTGCTTCTACTACAGCGTCAAGATCAAGGGCGCTGGTGGCTGGGCCCATGAATTGGTCACAGCACCCTTCGGCACCTCCAAGAATCCTATCTTCGCCCTGATCTTGGGCGTAGTGAATCTGCTGATGCAGATCATTGAATATGTTGCCAAGACGGTTTCGCACGGTATGCGACTGTTCGGCAATATGTACGCTGGTGAGTTGGTGTTCTGCCTGATTGCCCTGATGGGTGGTGCGGCTGCCATGTCTCTCTCTGGTGTGTTGCTCCTGTGGGGCACATCATTGCAGGCTCTATCTGGGCGATCTTCCACATTCTGATCATTACCCTGCAGGCCTTCATTTTCATGATGCTGACGCTGATTTACCTCGGCCAGGCGCATGAAGCCCACTGACCTTTCCTTTCAACTTCAACTTTCCTTTAATCCCTAGGAGTCATCATGGAAAACATTCTCGGTCTCGTCGCTCTGGCTTGTGGTCTGATCGTTGGTTTGGGCGCTATCGGCGCTTCGATCGGTATCGCGCTGATGGGCGGTAAGTTCCTGGAATCCTCGGCTCGCCAGCCTGAGCTGATCAACGAACTGCAAACCAAGATGTTCATCTTGGCTGGTCTGATCGACGCTGCTTTCCTGATCGGTGTAGCTATCGCCCTGCTGTTCGCTTTCGCCAACCCCTTCGTACTGGCCTAAGCTCCGATCAACGCCCTAGAAAGAAAGGTGTTGCCGTGAGTATTAACGCGACCCTGTTCGTTCAGTGCATCGTCTTCCTGATCTTGGTGCTTTTCACGATGAAGTTCGTGTGGCCCCCGATTGCGAAGGCGTTGGAGGCCAAGACCGAGCTGAGCGCTGCTAACAAGCGCGTCGAGCAGGAATTGGTTCAGACACGCAACGAGACAGCATCGCGGCTTGCGGACGCCGATCGCCGCGCCCAGGCCATCGTTGAAGAAGCCAAGGCCCGCGCGACAGAAGAAGGCAACAAAATTGTTGCTGCTGCCCGCGCCGAAGCTGAACAGCAAGCCATTGCTGCCCGTGAAGCCCTGCGTGAGCAAGTGGCTGCATTGGCTGTGAAGGGCGCTGAGCAAATCCTCCGCAAGGAAGTCAATGCTGGCGTTCATGCTGATCTGCTCAACCGCCTGAAGACAGAGCTGTAAGGAAAGCAAAATGGCAGAACTCGCCACCATTGCCCGCCCTTACGCTGAAGCATTGTTCAAAGCCAGCTCCAACGGAGCTGACTTGAATAGCACTGTCGCTTGGGTGGAGGAACTGGCGGCGATTGCCGCTGATCCGCAATTGCGTCAACTGGCCGATAACCCCAAGGTGACGGTCGAGCAAGTGCTCGATGTCATCACTGGTGTGGCCCGTTCGGCTTTGCCCGATGCCGCTCGCAATTTCCTGCGCGTCATCATTGAAAACGGTCGCCTGGACGCGCTGCCTGAAGTGGCTGTGCAGTTCCGCGGCATCGTAAACCGCCTCAATGGCTCGTCCGACGCTATCGTTTACAGCGCTTTCCCCGTAGAGGATGCTGCTCTGAACGACATCAGCGCTGCGCTGCAAAAGCGTTTCGGCCGCAAGCTGAATCTGTCCGTCAAGATCGATGCATCTTTGATTGGCGGTGTTCGTGTGGTGGTGGGCGACGAGGTGCTGGACACCTCCGTTAAGGCTCGTCTGGAACAAATGAAAGCGGCCCTCACTGCGTAAGCGGATTGAGGTCTCGGCTAACCAAAAGAAAGAAGGAAAGAGTCATGCAACTCCATCCCGCAGAAATTTCTGAACTGATTAAGAGCCGCATCGAAGGGCTGGAAGCTAGCGCCGATATCCGTAATCAAGGCACTGTGGTGTCTGTGACTGACGGTATCGTTCGCGTGCACGGCCTATCGGACGTGATGCAAGGCGAAATGTTGGAATTCCCCGCTTCGGCAGATGGCCAGCCTTCTTACGGCTTGGCGCTGAACCTGGAGCGTGATTCCGTCGGTGCAGTGATCTTGGGTGAGTACACCCACATTGCTGAAGGTGACACTGTGAAGTGCACCGGCCGTATCTTGGAAGTACCCGTTGGCCCCGAACTGATCGGCCGCGTGGTGAATGCACTGGGCCAGCCTATCGACGGCAAGGGTCCCATCAATGCCAAGATGACCGACGTGATCGAAAAGGTTGCGCCTGGTGTGATCGCACGTCAATCCGTGGATCAGCCTCTGCAAACCGGTATCAAGTCCATCGACTCCATGGTTCCCGTGGGCCGTGGTCAGCGCGAGCTGATCATTGGTGACCGCCAGACTGGTAAGACCGCTGTTGCGATCGACGCCATCATCAACCAAAAGGGTCAAGGCGTTACCTGTATCTACGTGGCGATTGGTCAAAAGGCCTCTTCCGTCAAGAACGTGGTACGTGCGCTGGAGCAAGCTGGTGCGATGGAATACACCATCGTGGTGGCTGCTACCGCTTCTGAATCTGCTGCCATGCAGTACGTGTCGGCCTACTCGGGTTGCACGATGGGCGAATACTTCCGTGACCGCGGTGAAGATGCGCTGATCGTGTATGACGATCTGTCCAAGCAAGCTGTGGCCTACCGTCAAGTTTCGCTGCTGCTGCGTCGCCCACCAGGACGTGAAGCGTTCCCTGGCGACGTGTTCTATCTCCACTCGCGTCTGCTCGAGCGTGCCGCGCGTGTGAACGCCGACTACGTCGAAGCCTTCACCAAGGGTGAAGTCAAGGGCAAGACAGGTTCCTTGACAGCGCTGCCCATCATCGAAACACAAGCTGGCGACGTGTCCGCTTTCGTTCCTACGAACGTGATTTCGATTACCGACGGCCAGATCTTCTTGGAAACCAACCTGTTTAACGCTGGTGTCCGTCCTGCGATCAACGCCGGTATCTCGGTGTCTCGCGTCGGTGGTGCTGCGCAGACCAAGGTGGTGAAGGGCCTGTCCGGCGGTATCCGTACCGACTTGGCACAGTACCGTGAACTGGCTGCTTTTGCACAGTTCGCTTCCGACCTGGACGATGCAACCCGCAAGCAACTGGACCGTGGCGCTCGTGTGACGGAATTGCTCAAGCAAGCCCAGTACTCGCCGCTGAACACTGCGCTGATGGCTGCTTCGCTGTTTGCCGTGAACAAGGGCTTCATGGACGATATCGAAGTCAAGCAAGTGCTGCCTTTCGAAGCTGGTCTGCACCAGTTCCTGAAGACCAGCCATGGTGCTTTGCTCGATCGTCTGAACGAAAAGCGTGCTTTCGATAAGGAAGGCAAGGACGAAGCTGAATTGAACGCCGCAGTGGCAGCGTTCAAGAAGTCCTTCGCTTAATCCGGACGAGGAGCCATCATGGCAGCAGGCAAGGAAATACGCGGCAAGATCAAATCGGTGGAAAACACCAAGAAGATCACCAAAGCCATGGAAATGGTGGCTGCATCCAAAATGCGCAAAGCGCAGGAACGGATGCTGGCTGCCCGTCCATATAGCGAAAAAGTCCGCAACATTGCAGCCCATCTTGGCGAAGCCAACCTGAGTACGTGCATCCGTTCATGCAATTGCATGCGGATGCAAAGAAAGCCGGCGTCACTGGTGACGACCGACAAGGGGTTGTGCGGCGGCATGAACACCAACGTGTTGCGTGTCGTCACCAACAAGTTGCGTGAACTGCAAGATGCAGGCGTTTCGGCTGAGACCGTGGCCGTTGGCAGCAAGGGACTGGCGTTCCTGAACCGTATTGGTGCCAAGGTGGTCTCTCAAGCCACAGCACTGGGCGATCAGCCCCACCTTGAAAAGCTCATTGGGCCGGTCAAGGTGCTGTTGGACCAATACGCTGAAGGCAAGTTGAATGCGGTGTACCTGAGCTACACCAAATTCATCAACACCATGAAGCAAGAGTCGGTGGTGGAGCAACTGCTTCCATTGTCGAACGAGCAAATGCAAGCCGAAAAGACGGGTGCATCGTGGGAATACATCTACGAACCTGACGCACAAAGCGTGATCGATGATCTGCTGGTGCGTTACGTAGAGTCTCTCGTGTACCAGGCAGTTGCGGAAAACATGGCGTCCGAGCAATCGGCGCGCATGGTGGCCATGAAGGCCGCGACCGACAACGCGGGCAACGTCATCAGCGAGTTGAAGCTGGTCTACAACAAGACGCGTCAAGCAGCGATTACGACCGAGTTGTCGGAAATCGTGGCCGGCGCTGCCGCTGTGTAATCGGCTTTAACAGATATACAGATTGGAGCAAAGAATGGCTCAAGTACAAGGCAAGATTGTTCAATGTATCGGCGCTGTGGTGGACGTTGAGTTCCCTCGCGACCAGATGCCCAAGGTGTACGACGCCCTGAAGCTGGAAGGCTCGGCACTGACCCTGGAAGTGCAGCAGCAGCTGGGTGACGGCATCGTCCGTACCATTGCACTGGGCTCTTCCGACGGTCTGAAGCGTGGCCTGATGGTGACCAACACAGGTACCGGTATCACCGTGCCCGTGGGTAAGGCCACCCTGGGTCGCATTATGGACGTGCTGGGTAACCCCATCGACGAACGTGGCCCTGTGGACCAAACACACACCGCCGTTATCCACCGTAAGGCTCCTGCGTACGACGAACTGTCGCCTTCGCAAGAACTGCTGGAAACCGGTATCAAGGTGATCGACTTGGTCTGCCCTTCGCCAAGGGCGGTAAGGTGGGTCTGTTCGGTGGTGCCGGTGTGGGCAAGACCGTGAACATGATGGAACTCATCAACAACATCGCCAAGGCCCACAGCGGTCTGTCGGTGTTCGCTGGTGTGGGTGAGCGTACCCGTGAAGGTAACGACTTCTATCACGAAATGTCGGATGCCGGCGTTGTGAACCAAGAGAACCTGGGCGAGTCCAAGGTAGCCATGGTTTACGGTCAGATGAACGAGCCTCCAGGAAACCGTCTGCGCGTTGCGTTGACTGGCCTGACTATGGCTGAGTCTTTCCGTGACGAAGGCAAGGACGTGCTGTTCTTCGTGGACAACATCTACCGTTACACACTGGCCGGTACCGAAGTGTCCGCGCTGCTGGGTCGTATGCCTTCCGCCGTGGGCTACCAGCCTACACTGGCCGAAGAAATGGGCCGTCTGCAAGAGCGTATTACATCGACCAAGGTGGGTTCGATCACTTCGATCCAGGCCGTGTACGTGCCTGCAGACGACTTGACTGACCCTTCGCCAGCAACTACGTTTGCTCACTTGGATTCGACCGTGGTGTTGTCGCGTGACATCGCTTCGCTGGGTATCTACCCTGCGGTGGATCCTTTGGACTCCACCAGCCGCCAGCTGGACCCCCAAGTGGTGGGCGAAGAACACTACAACGTAGCTCGCCAAGTGCAAGGTACG
>NZ_CADEPJ010000008.1 GCF_902829245.1 Comamonas jiangduensis
GCTGTATGCGGTGATGAGCCTGATCGCTTTTTTCGCCTACTGGAAAGACAAAGTAGCGGCCCAGGCGGGCCACTGGCGCACGCCCGAGTCAACTTTGCACAGTTTGGCTGTGCTGGGTGGTTGGCCGGGCGCACTCTTGGCGCAGCAGTGGTTGCGCCATAAAAGCAGCAAGGCGCAATTTCGAAGCATTTTCTGGTTGACGGTTGGGCTGAACGTGACGGCGTTTGTGTGGCTGCATTCCCCGTGGGGGCGTGACTGGTTGCCTGCGCTGCAGGTTTGAGCGCGGCTTCTGCAAAATTCTTTGCAGGCTTGCACCGCGCAAATGCGCAAGCACTAGGCTTGGCCGCAGTTGGTAAGTGGATGCAGCCGCCGTTGTGAAAAGAACTTACCGGTCTTTGAAAAAACGCCCTTGCACCACGGGCGCATCCGGCAATGCATCCGCAGCGGGTGTACGGGCGCTGTGGGTATCGCGCGGGAAATGTTCGGCCAGCAGCCCAGATACGCGTTGCAGCGTGCGCTCCATGCCGTCGGCGTAGGCATGGTTTTGAAAAGATTGCTGCATCTCTTGTACCAAGGCATCCCAGGTGGATTGAGCAACGGCCCGTGCTACAGCACGGTCTGCAATGATTTCAATGGCGTGGTCGGCCAGCAGCAGATAAATCAGCACGCCGTTGTTGTGCTCGGTGTCCCATATGCGCAGTTTGCCAAACAGGGCCACCGCCCGTTCGCGTGCACTGGCACCGCGCCAGATGTAGCTGTAGGGCAGGCCACCTTCCACGCACAGGCGAATTTGCCCGGTGTGTAAGGATTCGCTGGTGGTCACAGCACGTTCTAGCCTTAGCAAGACTTCGGGCGGGAAGGTGCGGTCTACCTGGCCCTCGCTCCAGCGGTGGTGCCACAGGCGTGCGAGTTTTTGCATCAGTGTTGCCATGACCTACCAACTCCCTGAGGCGCCGCCGCCCCCAAAACTGCCACCGCCGCCAGCGCTGAAACCACCACCACCGCCGCCAAACCCGCCACCACGGCCACCGCCAGAGCCTCCACCACCTATATAGGGGCCACCGCCACCGCTGGAGCTGTTGGCCAGCAAGGTGACCAGCAGTGCCACCACTGCGGCCACCAAGGCCAGGAAGATGCTGGCAGTCAGCATGAACGCCAAGACACCTGCGCCGCCGCCCACGATGAGCGAGCCGAGTTTGCTGCCGAAAATACGGCGGATGATGGGGCCAACCACCATCACCCCAAAAACAGAAAGATGGCTGCGCCTTCCAGCTCCACACCTGCCGCCTGGTGGCTGGCGGCCGCAGATGCTGCCGGCAACTCGCCGCCGGCGATCCCGGCGGCGCTCTGGTCGAGGGCCGCCCACATGCCCGCGGCCCACGCCGTTTGGCGGACATGCGGCGCCATTTGCTGCTCAATGCGGCGTGATGCCGCCCAATCAGGGAAGGCGCCTTCCACGGCACGGGCCACTTCCATGCGCACGCGGCGGTCATCTTTGGCGATCACCACCAGCAGGCCATCGCCCACGTCTTTGCGGCCAATCTTCCATGTGCTGGCCACGCGGTGTGCGTAGGGTGCAATGTCTTCCGGCGCGGTGGTGGGCACCATCAACACTACGACCTGAGAGCCTGATTGTGCCGCGATGGTACGCAGGCGTGACTCGATGGTGGTGGCCTGCTGCGCAGTGAGGGTGTGCGTTTGGTCAATCAGGCGTGCCGTGAGCGCAGGCACCGGCAGCAAGGGCTGCGCAAGTGCCATGTGCGCAGGCCCAAAAAGTGCAAAAAAGAGAGCTGCTAGCGCTTGCCAGATGTGCGTAAAAGCCATATTTTGTTCCTGAAGAGGAAGGCGGCCACCCCAGGCCGCCGGGCTTTATTTGTTGCCAAAGTCCACGGTTGGTGGGCGCGCAATCTCAGCTTCGTTTTGCACGGTGAAATTGGGCTTGGCCTTGTAGCCAAACACCATGCCTGTCAGGTTGGTGGGAAAGCTGCGCGCGAGCACGTTGTATTGCTGCACCGATTGGATGTAGGCATTCCGGGCCACGGTGATGCGGTTTTCCGTGCCTTCCAGCGTGACGCGCAAGTCACGGAAAGCTTGGTTGGCTTGCAGTTGCGGGTATTGCTCGGCCACCACCATCAAGCGTGACAGGGCGCTGGAGAGCTCGCCTTGCGCTTGCTGAAATTTGTCAAAGGCCGCGGGATCGTTGATCAACTCCGGGGTGGCTTGGATCGACGTGGCTTTGGAGCGTGCCTCAATCACCTTGGTCAGCGTTTCTTGCTCAAAGTTGGCTTCCCCCTTGACCGATGCCACGATGTTGGGCACCAAGTCTGCCCGGCGTTGGTACTGGTTGAGTACCTCGCTCCATCTGGATTTGGTGTCTTCGTCCAAGCGCTGGAAATCGTTGTAGCCGCAGCCCGTGAGTGCCGTGGCCATGAGCAAAATCGCAAACAGGCGCTTCATGTTCAATCCCTTGTCTTGGTGTGATCTATGGGCCGTATTGTGCGGGCCCGGTATGGTAGCAATATGTAGGGCAACGACGTGCAAAGCAAGGCGGGTTGCGGTTATCTTTGCGCGCTACATCGTGACAAATACCAAAGGTAGGTGGGTATGGATGACATCGTAAAACAAGCATTGGCCAAATGGCCCCATGTGCCTGACTGCTGGGGCTGGCTGGGTCTGGACATGCGTGGCAATTGGTGGCTGCGTGATGCGGATACCCAAGCGCAGGGCCTGTTCCCACACAGCAAAGGCAGCCGCTTGGAGCACGAGAAGCTGCTGGCGTTTATAGGCCGCAATTACGAAGCCAATGCCCAGGGCCATTGGTTTTTTCAGAATGGCCCACAACGGGTCTATGTGGAGTTAGAAAGCGCACCCATGGTGTGGCGTGTTCATGCAGGTGCCTCGGTGGTCGCGCACACGGGTCAGCCTGTGCAGCAGGTACAACAATGCTTGATGGATGAGTACGGCCATGTGTACCTGCAATGCGATGGCGTGCTGGGTATTGTGCACACCCAAGACGTGGTGCATGCGGCAGATGCCGTGGAGGCTGGGGTCTGGCAGATGGAGGATGTTGCAGCGGCAGATCTGCCCCAGCGTTTTGGTTTTGTGCGCAGCCCGCAGCAGGCCCAGGCACAGGTTTAGTGCCAGCAAGGCCACGCATCACGCATACAAAAAAGGACCCAGAGGGTCCTTTTTTCGTGGATTGGCAGCCGTTTATTTGGCGTCGCCTTCTTTGGCTTCAGGCTGTGGCTCGGGGAAGTTGGCACCCCCAGCGTTCGCCATGAAAGCCACGGCACGGGAGATTTCCAGATCATTGAATTCGCCACCACCTTGGGGGGCCATGGCGTTCTTGCCCTTCAGTGCCGATTGCACCAGGACTTCAAACCCTTGACCCAAACGGGGGGCCCATGCCGCAGCATCACCAAACTTGGGTGCGCCAGACACGCCTGTTGCGTGGCATGCCGCGCACTGGCCCTTGTATACGTCTTCGCCACCCCGCAGAGGGCGGTTGGCATCACGAATTTCAATAGAGCCAATCTTTTGAATGCGCTGTGCCTGGGCCAGCTCATGCATGCCAACGCCCGCACCCGTTTTGGGGGCGGAGCCCACAAAGTTCACCAGGCCGATGATCAAAATCACGGGCAAGATGAAAGCGAGTACAACCGTAATCAGCAGTTGCTTGGAGTTCTTGATGGGGCCGGTGTGGCCTTCTTCGTGGTGCTTGTCGCTCATGGCGTCCTCTGGTTATCGGGGGCGGGAAAAACCAACGGCGGATTATATCGAGCGCCTATTTTTTACTCTGTGCCACAGCGGCCGTTTGGCGTGCACTGTGGTACAGAGTTGACGCAACTCAACGATTGGTGACTTCTTGCTTGCCAAGGCTGGCTTCTGACCAGCCGCCACCCAATGCTTTGTACAGATTGATTTGGTTGAGTTGCTGCGCCAGTCGCACCTGAACGTCCGCTTGCTCCAGTGCAAACAGCGAGCGCTGTGCATCCAGCAGATCCAGGTAGCTGGCTACGCCGTTGCGGTAACGAAGATCCGACAGGTAAAAGCGCTTGCGCTCGGCCTCTGCCTGTGCGGCTTGGGCGCGTGCTTGCTC
>NZ_CADEPJ010000009.1 GCF_902829245.1 Comamonas jiangduensis
CCCATGACCCAGTTCACGGTCGCAAAAGCAGACAGTGGAACAGCCTCACCCTTGCTGTTGGGTGCGGTGATCTTGAGCAAATCGGCGGGCTGCATGCGGGATGGGGCATCGGCCTGTACCACCACGCGTTGCAGTCGTCCGCGATTGGGGAAGTCGTTCACATAGGCAGAGCCCATGGCTGTTGACAGCGCGGTATTGATGCTGTCAAAACCGACACCCAAGGCATTCGCTTTGTCACGGTCAATGTCGATGCGGATTTGAGGCGCATCTTCCAGGCCGTCAGGACGCACTTGGGACAAGATGGGGCTTTTAGCCGCCATGCCCAAGAACATGTTGCGGGCATTCACCAGGGCATCGTGCCCTAAGCTGCCACGGTCTTGCAGGCGCACCGTAAAGCCTGAGGACACGCCCAGCTCAGGAATAGGAGGGGGGCTGAGCGCGAAAATGAAGGCATCGCGCACTCCCATCATGGCACCCATGATGCGGCCTGCAACGGCATCGGCATGCTGCCCGGGGGCGCTTCGTTCGTTCCAGTCCTTGAGGGTAATAAATGCCAGCGCGGCGTTTTGACCTTGGCCAGAGAAGCTAAAGCCAATCACGCTCACCATGCTGCTTATTTCAGGCTGCTGGAGCACAAAGCCTTCGACTTGCTTCATGACCTCCACGGTGCGTTCAGCGGTAGCACCCGCAGGAAGCTGCACGTTCACCAGCACTGTGCCTTGGTCTTCTCCTGGAAGGAAAGAGGTGGGCAAGCGGTTGTAAAGCAGCGCAACGGCAGCAATGATGGCCGCATAAATTACCAAGTAGCGCGCAGCCTTGTTAAGCATGCGTCCCACCAAGCTTTCATAGCGTTTTGCGCCTTTGGCGAAATTTCGGTTAAACCAGGCAAAAAGCCTTTACCTTCCAAGTGGTGGCCTGCTTCTACGGGCTTGAGCAAGGTGCCGCACAACGCGGGTGTCAGCGACAAGGCCATGAAGGCGGAGAAGCCAATAGACGCCACCATCACCGTAGCAAATTGGCGGTAAATATTGCCGGTGGACCCAGAGAAGAAAGCCAGTGGCACAAACACGGAGATCAGTACCACGGTCACGCCAATAATGGCCCCGGAGATTTGGCCCATGGCTTTGCGTGTGGCTTCTTTGGGTGGAAGGCCCTCTTCGCTCATGATGCGCTCAACGTTTTCCACCACAACAATCGCGTCGTCGACGACGATACCAATCACGAGCACCATGCCAAACATGGTCAGCACGTTGATGGAAAAGCCCAGCGCCAGCAGCGTGGCAAATGTGCCCAGCAAAGCGATGGGGACCACAATCGTGGGGATGATGGTGTAGCGCCAATTCTGCAGAAACAGGAACATCACCAGGAACACCAAAGCCACCGCTTCCAGCAGCGTGTGTGCCACCTTGGTAATCGAGATGCTCACGAAGTTAGAGCTGTCGTAGGGGATGGAGTAGGTCATCCCTTCTGGGAAGTACTTTGACAACTCTTCCATCTTGGCGCGCACGGACGTGGCTGCCGCTAAAGCATTGCCCGATGGCGAGAGTTGAACACCGATACCCGCCGCGGGCTGGCCATTCAAACGCGCAGTGGTTGCATAGGTCTGACCGCCAATTTCAATCCGGGCAACGTCTTTCAAGCGTACAGCGGCGCCCGTTGTGTTGGCGCGCAAAATGATGTTGCCAAACTCTTCCGGGGTAGAGAGTTGTCCGCGAACGGTCACTGTCGCCGTAATGCCCTGCCCTGCGATGCCAGGCAGGTCGCCGATAGCGCCGGATGAAACTTGCGCGTTTTGTGCACGAATCGCGGCAATGACTTGGGCGCTGGAGAGTTGGAAACCTTCCAGTTTGGCGGGGTCAATCCAGACGCGCATCGCTTGCTCGGAGCCAAACAGCTGAACTTGGCCGATGCCCTCAATACGCTGAATTTCCGGCACTACGTTGCGCGAGGCATAGTCGCCGATGCGCACCACATCCCAGTCTGGGTTGGACGAGGACAGCAGCGAAAACAGCAAAAAGTTGGAGGCAGACTTGTCAACTTTGACGCCTTGCTGCGTGACGGCCGAAGGCAAACGAGGCGTGGCGCGCGACAAACGGTTTTGCACGTCCACCTGGGCCATTTCTGGATCGGTGCCTTGCTCAAAGCTGATGGTGACGGAGCCTGTGCCGTTGGATTGGGCAACGGACTCCATGTAGAGCAGGCCTGTCGCACCGTTCATCTCACGCTCAATCACAGAGAGCACACTGTCTTCGAGTGTCTGTGCAGAGGCGCCGGGGTACACCGCGCTCACGACAATGGCGGGGGGCGCAACCGGAGGGTATTGCGCGATCGGTAATTGGGTGATGGAGACGGCTCCGACCACCATGATGAAAAGCGCAACCACCCACGCGAAGATGGGGCGCTCAATAAAAAATTTAGCCATGTGACAGAGTCCTTATTTACTTGGCTTGAGCGCTGGGTTCGGACGTCGACTGTGCAGGTGCTGCAGGTTGCGCTGGTGCAGCAGAAGCGCCTGCAGGCGTCCATGGCACTGCTTTGACGGGCGTGCCCGGTGGCAACATTGCAGCTTTTGGAATCCGTCCACCATCACTTTTTCGCCATCTTTCAGGCCTTCTTGGATCACCCAGCGATTGCCGCTGGCCATGCTGACTTTGACGGGGCGTGTGCTGACTTGGCCTTCTGGGGAAACGACGCGGACACTGTCACCTTGTTCCGTGCGAGTGACTGCTTGCTGAGGTACGGTAATCGCGTTGGTGGCCTGTGCTTGCTCCATGCGGATGCGTACATAAAGGCCTGGTAACAGAAGTCCCTTCGGGTTGGGGATTTCGGCGCGCAAAGTGACTTGGCCCGTGCTCGGATCTACAGTTAAATCACTGAATAACAGCTTGCCTGCGGTTCCGTATTCAGAACCGTCATCCAATACAACGTGTACCTCTGCCGCTTGTGGGCCCGCTGATTTCAGCAGACCTTCATCCATGGCTTTGCGTAGCTTGAATGCATCGGTAGCGGATTGCGTGAAATTCACATACACGGGGTCAATTTGCTGAATCACAGCCAGTGGAGTGGCTTCCCCTTGTCCAACCAAAGCGCCTTCTGTAACCAAGGCTTGGCCGATGCGGCCAGAAATTGGCGCGGTCACTTTGGCGTACCCAGGTTGATGTCTGCTGTGCGGACCGCAGCCTTGGCGGCCACCACCTCTGCTTGTGCTTGTTTCTGAGCGGACTCGGCGTTGACAAAATCTTGCTTGCTGATGGCATTGGCTTCAACCAATGGCCGAAAGCGTTCCAGCTGTGCGGTGGTCTGTACCAAGTTGGCTTCAGCGCGTGCCAAGCTTGCGCGTGCACTCTGGGCGGATGCTTCATAGGGCGCAGCATCAATTTGGAACAAGGCTTGGCCAGCCTTGACATCAGAGCCTTCTTTGAACAGGCGTTTTTGCAAAATACCTGCACTGCGCGCGCGCACTTGTGCAACACGAGAAGCTTCAACGCGACCGGGTAGCTCAGTGACCAACCCGACTTCCCCGGAAGAGGCTGTAATAACGCCAACCGGCACTTGTGGAGCACCGTTTTGCGCAGCTGTAGTTGGAGAGCTGGCGTTATCTTTGCCGCAAGCAGTCAAGACAAGTGCGCAAGCCAGCGCAATCGGAGCGGGACGAATCAGGCGCGCCCATGAGCTAGCTGGAGCGGTACTAAAGAGAGTCATGTTTTTCTTTCGGGTGCTCTAAAGAGTTTGAACGAACGCTACACGCGCACAAATTACGCTGGCGTCAGCCATCAGGCCTGCGTTTATTCAGAATTTGGATATACATACAATACTGAATGTATATGGTGCTAATTGTAGCGGTGCTATAGACGAAGATGCATTTTTGATGCCATGCAAAGGGGGCGAAGAGATCCAATGGCGAGACGAACAAAGGAAGATGCGGAAGCAACACGCAATAAATTGCTGGATGCTGCCTTGGAGGTTTTTCATGCAAAAGGCGTGGCTGGTGCGTCTTTGACGGATGTGGCAGTTGCTGCATCTGTTACCAGGGGGGCGATTTATTGGCACTTCAAAGACAAGATGGACTTGTTCGGTGCTTTGATTTCGCGCTCTGCGCTGCCCTTTGAAGCTGCGCTCGACAGTGCCCTTGGTGAGCAAAAAGGACGGGCGTTGCGTCAATTGACGGCGGTGCTTGAAATGGTTTTTCGCCAGGTGGTGAGAGACCCTGTGACCCGGAGAGTATTTGATATTGCGCTGTACAAGGTGGAGTACGCAGGCGAGATGCAGGCGGTGCGTGCGTGGCGTATAGAAAATATGGAGAGGTTCGCGTTGCGCATCCAGGTATTTCTAGAGTTGGCAGCGAAAGATGCCGGGATCGTGCTGCAGCAATCACCTGCCAGTGCTGCGCGTGGTCTGCGTGCTGTATTTGATGGTGTGTTGCTGTCTTGGCTTTTGCATGAGCAGCAATTATTTGATCTAGAAAAAGAGGGGATGTTGGCGGTTCAGACTTACATCAAGGGACTGGGGTTCGATGTTGAGAAAGAATTTGCGTAATCTTCCTGAGCAGATGAAAAGTGCAGGTTAGAATCTGCGCTGTAGATTTTTGGAAGTTCGCGTGCAGCGGGCGTCGTAGCGGCTGTAGCTCAGTGGATAGAGTATTGGCCTCCGAAGCCAAGGGTCGTGGGTTCGATCCCCGCCAGCCGCACCAGCCTAAAGCGTCTAAAAAATACTCAAAATATTTTTAAGAGCAAAAAATCTGCTACAATAGAAATCTCTGTGGAGGGATGCCCGAGTGGCTAAAGGGGGCAGACTGTAAATCTGTTGGCTTACGCCTACACTGGTTCGAATCCAGTTCCCTCCACCACCTTTATTGGGTGGGAGATTTGGCACTGCCTGGCAGTGTGCGCAAACCATAGGTTTGCGGGAGTAGTTCAATGGTAGAACCCTAGCCTTCCAAGCTAATGACGCGGGTTCGATTCCCGTCTCCCGCTCCAAAGATTCATAAGTTTGCATGCGCAACTTATGCCCATGTGGCTCAGTGGTAGAGCACTCCCTTGGTAAGGGAGAGGTCGGCAGTTCGATCCTGCCCATGGGCACCAATTTAGATGGTGCTTCTGTGTTAGATGGTTGCGCCGATAACTCGTTAGCATTTGGTTTTTTTCGGAGTCGAAAAAATGGCAAAAGAAAAGTTCGAGCGCACCAAGCCCCACGTGAACGTGGGCACTATTGGCCACGTTGACCACGGTAAGACTACCCTGACAGCTGCTATCGCTACCGTGCTGTCCAAGCACTTCGGCGGCGAAGCACGTGACTACTCGCAGATCGATAACGCGCCTGAAGAAAAGGCCCGTGGTATCACCATCAACACTTCGCACGTTGAGTACGAAACTGCTACTCGCCACTACGCTCACGTTGACTGCCCTGGTCACGCTGACTATGTGAAGAACATGATTACTGGTGCTGCTCAGATGGACGGCGCTATCTTGGTTTGCTCCGCTGCTGACGGCCCAATGCCCCAGACTCGTGAGCACATCCTGTTGGCTCGTCAGGTTGGCGTTCCTTACATCATCGTGTTCCTGAACAAGTGCGACATGGTGGACGACGAAGAACTGCTGGAGCTGGTGGAAATGGAAGTCCGCGAATTGCTGGACAAGTACGACTTCCCTGGTGACGACACACCTATCATCCGTGGCTCCGCTAAGCTGGCCCTGGAAGGTGACACTTCTGACAAGGGTGAGCCTGCGATCTTGAAGCTGGCTGAAGCGCTGGACTCCTACATCCCCACACCTGAGCGTGCTGTGGACGGTGCCTTTGCAATGCCCGTGGAAGACGTATTCTCGATCTCCGGTCGCGGTACCGTGGTGACAGGCCGTATCGAGCGCGGCATCATCAAGGTTGGCGAAGAAATCGAAATCGTCGGTATCAAGGACACCCAAAAGACCACCTGCACAGGCGTGGAAATGTTCCGCAAGCTGCTGGATCAAGGCCAAGCTGGTGACAACGTGGGTCTGCTGCTGCGCGGCACCAAGCGTGAAGACGTGGAGCGTGGCCAAGTGCTGTGCAAGCCCGGCTCCATCAAGCCCCACACCCACTTCACTTCCGAAGTGTATGTGTTGTCCAAGGACGAAGGCGGTCGCCACACTCCTTTCTTCAACAACTACCGCCCTCAGTTCTACTTCCGTACAACTGACGTGACTGGTTCCATCGAGCTGCCTGAAGGCAAGGAAATGGTGATGCCTGGCGATAACGTCTCCATCACTGTGAAGCTGATCGCTCCTATCGCCATGGAAGAAGGTCTGCGCTTCGCTATCCGCGAAGGTGGTCGTACTGTTGGCGCCGGCGTGGTTGCTAAGATCATTGCCTAATTCTTAGGAAAGCTAGGAATTAACAATGTCTAAGCAAAAAATCCGTATCCGTCTGAAGGCTTTCGATTACAAGTTGATCGACCAGTCTGCAGCTGAAA
>NZ_CADEPJ010000010.1 GCF_902829245.1 Comamonas jiangduensis
GTCCAAGCAAGGTGCTGCAGCTCAATGGGGTGTTTTAGCGGTGGGGTTGATTGCTGCTGCTGCTACCTTTCTTGTTTCAGAGCAGGGTAAGCAATTGCTTGGCTTTGGCAAAGACTCTTGGAAAGAAGTCAAAAAAGTAGTGTGGCCAACTCGCAAGGAGTCCTTGCAGATGACCCTCTACGTTTTCGCGTTTGTGGTGGTCATGGCTCTGTTTCTGTGGCTGACGGATAAAACGCTCGAATGGGTTCTGTATGATCTCGTTTTGGGCTGGAGAAGCTAATGACTGATGCGATTGAACCTGTGTCCGGCGAGGCTGGTGCGTCTACTCCTGTCAATCCTGATCTGCGCTGGTATATCGTCCATGCTTACTCGGGTATGGAGAAGGCTGTAGAGCGCAATATTACTGAGCGTATCAATCGAGCAGGTATGCAAGATAAGTTTGGTCGTATCTTGGTTCCCACCGAAGAAGTGGTGGAAATGAAGAACGGTCAGCGCAAGACCACAGAGCGTCGCCTTTTTCCTGGCTATGTCTTTGTTGAAATGGTCATGGAAGATGACACTTGGCACTTGGTGAAGCACACTAGCAAAGTGACTGGTTTTGTCGGTGGTGCTAAAAACCGCCCTGCTCCTATTTCTGAAGCAGAAGTTCAAAAAATTGTGAGTCAGATGCAAGAAGGCTCCGATAAGCCTCGTCATAAGATTGAATTTATGGTGGGCGAATTGGTGCGTGTGAAAGAAGGTCCTTTCACAGACTTCAACGGTAGTGTTGAAGAGGTGAATTACGAGAAAACCGTTTGCGCGTATCTGTCGCGATTTTCGGTCGCTCAACGCCTGTTGAGCTCGAGTTTTCTCAGGTTGAAAAGACCTGAGGTACGTTTGTAGCCCCGCGTGTTGAAACAAAGGGGCGTTAACCCTCGGGGAGCTGAAATCGCTTCAGCGTTATTACCCGTAAGGAGCTAAAAATGGCGAAGAAAATCGTCGGCTTCATCAAGCTGCAAGTGCCAGCTGGTAAGGCCAACCCATCCCCTCCAATCGGTCCTGCGCTGGGTCAGCGTGGGCTGAACATCATGGAGTTCTGCAAGGCATTCAATGCGCAGACTCAAGGTGTTGAGCCAGGACTGCCTTTGCCTGTGGTGATTACTGCTTTTGCTGACAAGAGCTTCACTTTTGTCATTAAGACGCCTCCTGCGACCGTGCTGATCAAGAAGGCTGTCAAGCTGGACAAGGGTTCTTCGAACCCTCTGAAGGCTAAGGTTGGCAAGATCACTCGCGAACAGCTGGAAGAAATCGCCAAGACCAAGTTGAAGGACATGAACGCTGCGGACGTTGACGCTGCGGTGCGCACTTTGGCTGGTTCTGCTCGTTCGATGGGCGTGATCGTGGAGGGTTTGTAAAATGGCCAAGTTGACCAAGAAGCAAAAAGCCCTGCAGGGTAAGGTGGACTCCACCAAGTTGTACCCCTTCGCTGAAGCGGTTGCTTTGGTGAAAGAAGCCGCAACTGCCAAGTTTGATGAATCGATCGACGTGGCGGTGCAGTTGGGTGTAGATGCCAAGAAGTCGGACCAAGTGGTGCGCGGTGCTGTTGTGCTGCCTCACGGTACAGGTAAGACAGCCCGCGTTGCTGTGTTTGCACAAGGCGCCAAGGCTGAAGAAGCCAAGGCCGCTGGTGCAGATGTGGTCGGCATGGATGACCTGGCTGCCATGGTTAAGGCTGGTGACATGCCTTTCGACATCGTGATCGCTGCACCTGATGCCATGCGTATCGTGGGCCAGCTGGGTCAGATCTTGGGCCCACGTGGTCTGATGCCTAACCCTAAGGTTGGTACCGTGACTCCTGACGTTGCTACGGCTGTGAAGAACGCTAAGGCAGGTCAAGTGCAATTCCGCGTAGACAAGGCCGGCATCATCCATTCGACCATCGGTCGTCGTTCTTTCGACAACGACAAGCTGCAAGGTAACTTGGCTGCTTTGATTGAGGCGTTGAACAAGGCCAAGCCTGCTTCCAGCAAGGGTGTTTACCTGCGCAAGGTGGCAGTATCCTCCACCATGGGTGTGGGTGTTCGCGTTGAGACACAGTCCATCGCAGCTTAATTGCTAAAATATTTGGCTGCCTAGAAATAGGCAGTCAATGTGGTGGGCTGCGCTGCCGCTTGCAGTAGCGCAGGTCATCCAAGACCGCTGGTGTGGCTTGCCACTTAATTTTCCAGCGCAGATGGCGATCCCGCTGCAGATGGATTCATTTCCTTCTAACAGTTGGTCGCTGCAATAAGAGCGCGTTTACAAAGCACGCTTTGTAAACGCATTTTAAGGAGTAGACCTTGAGTCTGAATCGCAGTGAGAAAGAAGCGGTCATCAATGAAGTGACCAGCCTCGCCGCTAAAGCTCAAACGCTTGTGATCGCGGAATACCGTGGCATCACGGTCGCCGACATGACCAAACTGCGTGCTGATGCTCGCAGCAAGGGTGTGAGCCTGAGCGTGTTGAAGAACACCTTGGCCCGCCGTGCTGTCGCCGGTAGCGCGTTTGAAGTTGTGGCTGACCAGATGACTGGTCCTCTGATCTATGGCTTCTCTGAAGACGCAATCGCCGCAGCTAAGGTTGTGGCCGACTTCGCGAGACCAACGACAAGTTGGTAATTCGTGCAGGCGCGTTTGCAGGTAAAGCCCTGGACGTTGACGCCGTGAAGCAACTGGCAAACATTCCTTCCAAGGAAGTTTTGCTGGCGCAAGTGTGTGGCTTGCTGATGTCCCCCATCTCGCGTACAGCCGTTGTGCTGGGCGCCTTGGCGGCTCAGAAGAGCGAAGGCTCTGCCGAAGTGGCAGCCGAAACAGCCGAAGCCTAAGCGCTCGGCAAACCAACCAATTTGTTAGGAAATCAAATGGCATTCGATAAAGACGCATTCTTGACCGCCCTGGACAGCATGACTGTTCTGGAACTGAACGACCTGGTTAAGGCAATTGAAGAGAAGTTTGGCGTGTCCGCCGCTGCTATGGCTGCTCCTGCTGCCGGCGGCGCTGCTGGTGGCGCTGCTGCTGCTGAAGAAAAGACCGAGTTCAACGTCGTTCTGACTGACGCTGGCGCAAACAAGGTTTCCGTGATTAAGGCTGTGCGCGAAATCACTGGCCTGGGTCTGAAGGAAGCCAAGGATCTGGTTGACGGCGCTCCCAAGAACGTGAAGGAAGCTGTTGCCAAGGCTGACGCTGAAGCTGCTGTGAAGAAGCTGGTTGAAGCTGGTGCGAAGGCTGAACTGAAGTAATTCAGTCCAATCCTGAGGCTGGAGTGTCTGTAAAGGCACTCCAGCCTTTGGCGCTTGTGGATGTGGCTTTTACAGAGCGCACCAGAAAGCCTGTTTTCAACAGTTTTTCTAGTGTCTTCTGACAACCCGACAGCAGAAGATGCCTTGGTTCGGGCAATGTGCAATGCATTGCCGTCAGCCATGGTTGGTAGTGGCCAACCGCCAAGCCGGTAAAAAAGCGTTCGCTGTATTTGCCGGACAGTGTCGTCGCAGACCCAGGACTCATGTCTTTGCCCGGAGATCTCATGGCCTATTCTTACACCGAACGCATGCGAATTCGCAAGAGTTTCGGCAGCCGCGACAGCGTGCTCGAAGTGCCTTACCTGCTGCAGATGCAAAAGATGCCTATACCGCATTCCTGCAAGCAGATGTAGCCCCCAAAAAACGTACGATGGAAGGCCTGCAAGCGGCTTTCGAATCGGCATTCCCTATCGTCTCCCACAATGGTTTTGTGGAGATGAAGTTTGTTGAATACAACTTGGCCAAGCCAGCGTTTGACGTGCGTGAATGCCAGACCCGTGGTCTGACATTCGCCTCGGCGGTGCGTGCCAAGGTTCAACTGATCATCTATGACCGTGAGTCCTCGACCAGCCAATCCAAGGTGGTCAAGGAAGTGAAGGAGCAAGAGGTTTACATGGGCGAAGTGCCCCTGATGACCGAAAAGGGCTCTTTCATCATCAACGGTACGGAGCGTGTGATCGTTTCGCAGCTGCACCGCTCGCCTGGCGTGTTCTTTGAGCACGACAAGGGCAAGACCCATAGCTCGGGCAAGCTGCTGTTCTCGGCACGCATCATCCCTTACCGTGGTTCGTGGTTGGACTTCGAATTCGATCCGAAGGATCTGCTGTACTTCCGCGTTGACCGTCGTCGCAAGATGCCCGTGTCGATCCTGCTGAAGGCCATCGGCATGAATCCTGAGCAAATCCTTGCTCACTTCTTCGTGAACGATAACTTCCGCCTGATGGACAGTGGCGCACAAATGGAGTTTGTGGCTGACCGTCTGAAGGGTGAAGTGGCACGCTTTGACATCACCGACAAGTCGGGCAAGGTCGTGGTCGCCAAGGACAAGCGCATCACTGCACGCCACACCCGTGAGCTGGAGCAGTCGGGCACCAAGTTTGTCAGCGTTCCTGAAGACTTCCTGATTGGCCGCGTATTGGCCAAGAACATCATTGACCCTGACACTGGCGAAATCATTGCCAAGGCCAATGAAGAGCTGACAGAAGCGCTGCTGAAAAAGCTGCGCAGCGCCGGCATTCAGGACGTGCAGTGCATCTACACGAACGAACTGGACCAGGGGGCGTACATTTCGCAAACCCTGCGTACCGATGAGACCGTGGACGAGTTCGCAGCACGTGTGGCCATCTACCGCATGATGCGCCCTGGCGAGCCTCCGACCGAGGACGCCGTGCAGGCCCTGTTCCACCGCCTGTTCTACAACCCAGATACCTACGACCTATCGCGCGTAGGCCGCATGAAGTTCAACGCCCGTGTGGGTCGCGACGGTGCGACCGGCGCCATGGTGCTGTCCAACGAAGATATCTTGGCCGTGGTCAAGCTGTTGGTGGACCTGCGCAATGGCCGTGGCGAAGTGGACGATATCGACCACTTGGGTAACCGCCGCGTTCGCTGCGTGGGCGAGCTGGCCGAAAACCAGTACCGCACGGGTCTGGCACGTATCGAAAAAGCTGTGAAGGAGCGTCTGGGTCAAGCAGAGCAAGACCCTCTGATGCCTCACGACCTGATCAACTCCAAGCCGATTTCTGCGGCGCTGAAGGAGTTCTTCGGTGCGTCGCAGCTGTCGCAGTTCATGGACCAGACCAACCCTCTGGCCGAAATCACCCACAAGCGCCGTGTATCGGCCCTTGGCCCAGGTGGTTTGACTCGCGAACGTGCTGGCTTTGAGGTGCGTGACGTGCACGTGACCCACTACGGCCGCGTCTGCCCGATCGAAACGCCTGAAGGTCCAAACATTGGTCTGATCAACTCCTTGGCGCTGTACGCTCGTCTGAACGAGTACGGTTTCATTGAGACCCCTTACCGTCGCGTGGTCGATGGCAAGGTGACCATGGAAATCGACTACCTGTCCGCCATTGAAGAAGGCAAGTACATCATCGCGCAGGCCAACGCCGAGCTCGATGCTGAAGGCCGTCTGGTGGGCGAATTGGTGTCGGCCCGTGAAAAGGGTGAATCCACCCTGCTGTCGCCCGAGCGCGTGCAGTACATGGACGTGTCGCCTGCACAGATCGTGTCGGTGGCTGCGTCCCTGATTCCATTCCTGGAGCACGACGACGCGAACCGCGCATTGATGGGCGCCAACATGTCGCGCCAGGCTGTGCCTGTGCTGCGTCCTGAAAAGCCCATGGTCGGTACCGGTATCGAGCGCGTGGCCGCGGTCGACTCCGGCACTGTGGTGACTGCACGCCGAGGCGGTATCGTGGATTACGTCGATGCAACCCGCATCGTGATCCGCGTGAACGACCAAGAAGCGGTGGCTGGCGAAGTGGGTGTAGATATCTACAACCTGATCAAGTACCAGCGTTCTAACCAGAACACCAACCTCCACCAGCGCCCTGTGGTCAAGCGTGGTGACACGCTGGCCAAGGGCGACGTGATTGCCGACGGCGCATCGACCGACCTGGGCGAAATCGCCATCGGTCAGAACATGCTGATCGCCTTCATGCCCTGGAACGGCTACAACTTCGAAGACTCGATCTTGATCTCGGAACGTGTGGTCGCTGAAGACCGCTACACCTCGATCCACATCGAGGAACTGGTGGTCATGGCGCGTGACACCAAGTTGGGTGCGGAAGAAATTACCCGCGACATCCCCAACCTGTCTGAGCACCAGCTGAACCGTCTGGACGAGTCCGGCATCATCTACGTGGGCGCAGAAGTGCAACCCGGCGATACGCTGGTGGGCAAGGTGACACCGAAGGGTGAAACCACGCTGACGCCTGAAGAAAAGCTGCTGCGCGCCATCTTCGGTGAGAAGGCCTCCGACGTGAAGGACACTTCACTGCGTGTGGACCAGGGCTCTTCGGGCACCGTGATCGACGTGCAAGTCTTCACCCGTGAAGGCATCCAGCGTGACAAGCGCGCCCAGCAGATCATCGACGATGAACTCAAGCGCTTCCGTCTGGACCTGAACGACCAGCTGCGTATTGTGGAAGCCGACGCGTTCGACCGTATCGAGAAGCTCTTGATCGGCCGCACCGCCAACGGTGGTCCCAACAAGCTGGCCAAGGGCGCCAAGATCGACAAAGCCTATCTGGACAGCGTGGAGAAGTTCCACTGGTTCGACATCCGTCCTGCGGAAGACGAAGTGGCTGCCCAGCTGGAGTCCATCAAGAATTCGCTGGAGCAAACCCGCCACGAGTTCGACCTGGCCTTCGAAGAAAAGCGCAAGAAGTTGACGCAAGGCGACGAGTTGCCCGCAGGCGTGCTGAAGATGGTCAAGGTGTACCTGGCTGTCAAGCGCCGTCTGCAGCCCGGTGACAAGATGGCCGGCCGCCACGGTAACAAGGGTGTGGTCTCGCGCATCGTGCCTGTGGAAGACATGCCTTTCATGGCCGACGGCACCACCGCCGACATCGTGCTGAACCCGCTGGGCGTGCCTTCGCGTATGAACATCGGTCAGGTGCTGGAAGTGCACTTGGGCTGGGCCGGTAAGGTCTGGGCCAACGCATTGGCGACATGCTGCGCGACGAAGCCGCTGTGGCGGAAGTGCGCGCCTTCCTGGAAAAGGGTCTACAACAGCCGCGGTCGCAAGGAAGACTTGTCGCAGCTGAGCGATGCCGAAATCCTGGACATGGCCGAAAACCTGAAGACTGGCGTGCCGTTTGCAACGCCCGTGTTCGACGGCGCGTCGGAGCAGGAAATCAAGGACATGCTGAAGCTGGCATACCCTGAGCACCTGAAGGCACGCAAGGGCCTGACCGAGACACGTACGCAGGCCTACCTGTTCGACGGTCGCACCGGTGAGCAGTTCGAGCGTCCCACCACCGTGGGCTACATGCACTACCTGAAGCTGCACCACTTGGTCGACGACAAGATGCACGCGCGTTCCACCGGTCCTTACTCGCTGGTGACACAGCAGCCTCTGGGCGGTAAGGCGCAATTCGGTGGCCAGCGTTTCGGTGAAATGGAAGTGTGGGCGCTGGAAGCTTATGGCGCCGCTTACGTTCTGCAGGAAATGCTGACCGTCAAGTCCGACGACGTGGTGGGCCGTACCAAGGTGTACGAATCCATCGTCAAGGGCGAGCACGCCATCGAAGCGGGTATGCCAGAGTCGTTCAATGTGCTGGTCAAGGAAATTCGTTCCTTGGGCTTGGACATCGAACTCGAGCGTTCCTAAGGCCTAAATAAAAAAGAGAGCTGTTAGCGCTCATGTTTAAACGGTTTGCAAGTGATATCGCTTGCAAACCGTTTAAACATGAGCGCTAACAGCTCTCTTTTTTATTTAGGCCTTAGGGCCAAGATGGGCGCCGAAGGTATCAAGGACCTGTTGGAATCCATCGACATCGACAGCGAAATCGAGCGCCTGCGTGGTGACCTGACTGGCTCCGAAGTCAAGGTCAAGAAGAACGCCAAGCGTCCGAAGCTGCTGGAAGCGTTCAAGAAGTCCGGCATCAAGCCTGAGTGGATGGTGCTGGAAGTGCTGCCCGTGCTGCCTCCAGACCTGCGTCCTCTGGTGCCGCTGGACGGCGGTCGCTTTGCGACTTCCGACCTGAACGAACTGTATCGCCGCGTTATTAATCGTAACTCGCGTCTGCACCGCCTGCTGGAGTTGAAGGCTCCTGAGATCATTGCGCGCAATGAAAAGCGCATGCTGCAAGAAGCGGTGGACTCGCTGCTGGACAACGGCCGTCGCGGTAAGGCCATGACAGGCGCCAACAAGCGTGCGCTGAAGTCCTTGGCCGACATGATCAAGGGTAAGAGCGGACGCTTCCGCCAGAACTTGCTGGGTAAGCGCGTGGACTACTCCGGTCGTTCCGTGATTACCGTGGGTCCTTACCTCAAGCTGCACCAGTGCGGTTTGCCCAAGCTGATGGCATTGGAGCTGTTCAAGCCTTTCATCTTTGCCCAGTTGGAGCAGCGCGGCATTGCTACGACCATCAAGGCTGCCAAGAAGGAAGTGGAATCCGGCACGCCTGTGGTGTGGGACATCCTAGAAGAGGTTATCAAAGAACACCCGATCATGCTCAACCGTGCGCCTACGCTGCACCGTTTGGGTATCCAGGCGTTCGAACCTATCCTGATCGAAGGCAAGGCACTGCAACTGCACCCACTGGTCTGCGCGGCTTTCAACGCCGACTTTGACGGTGACCAGATGGCTGTCCACGTTCCTCTGTCTGTGGAAGCACAGATGGAAGCGCGTACGCTGATGCTGGCTTCGAACAACGTGCTGTTCCCCGCGTCGGGCGAACCCTCCATCGTTCCTTCTCAGGACGTGGTGCTGGGTCTGTACCACGCCACGCGTGACAAGATCAACGGCAAGGGCGAAGGCATGGTGTTCATGGACACCAACGAAGTGCAACGTGCTCTGGATGCTGGCGAAGTGGAACTGCACGCCAAGATCAGCGTGCGTCTGCCTGAGTGGACCAAGAACAAGGAAACGGGCGAGTTCGAAAAGAGCGTGAGCCTGGTGGAAACCACCGTGGGTCGCGCGCTGCTGTCGGAAATCTTGCCCAAGGGCCTGCCTTTCAGCCACATGAACAAGGCGCTGAAGAAGAAAGAGATCTCTAAGCTGATCAACTCTTCCTTCCGCAAGTGCGGCCTGAAGGCCACCGTGGTGTTCGCGGACAAGCTGCTGCAAAACGGCTTCCGTCTGTCCACGCACGCTGGTTTCTCGGTGTCCATCGACGACATGCTGGTGCCTCCACAGAAGGCGGGCATCTTGGCCAACGCCGAAGCCGAAGTGAAGGAAATCGAGCAGCAGTACGTCTCCGGCTTGGTGACCGCGGGTGAGCGTTACAACAAGGTGGTGGACATCTGGGGTAAGGCGGGCGACGACGTGTCCAAGGTGATGATGGATCAGTTGAAGGTCCAGAAGACCATCGACCGTCACGGCAACGAAGTGGACCAAGAGTCGTTCAACGCGATCTACATGATGGCGGACTCGGGTGCTCGTGGCTCGGCAGCTCAGATTCGTCAGTTGGCTGGTATGCGTGGTCTGATGGCCAAGCCTGATGGCTCGATCATTGAGACGCCCATTACCGCGAACTTCCGCGAAGGTTTGAACGTTCTGCAGTACTTCATCTCGACCCACGGTGCCCGTAAGGGTCTGGCCGACACGGCGTTGAAGACTGCGAACTCGGGTTACCTGACCCGCCGTTTGGTGGACGTGACGCAAGACTTGGTCGTGACCGAGCAAGACTGCGGCACCTCCAACGGCTACCTGATGCGTGCCATCGTTGAAGGTGGTGAAGTGATCGAATCCCTGCGCGACCGCGTGCTGGGCCGCTCGACCGCTGAAGAAGTGCTGCACCCAGAGAACCGTTCCGTATTGCTGCCTGCTGGCACCCTGCTGAACGAAGACCTGATCGAAGAACTCGAAGCGCATGGCGTGGATGAGATCAAGGTGCGCACCGCACTGACTTGCGAAACCCGCTACGGCCTGTGCGCCACCTGCTACGGTCGTGACCTGGGTCGCGGCGGTATGGTGAACCTTGGCGAAGCAGTCGGCGTGATCGCTGCGCAGTCCATCGGTGAACCTGGTACCCAGCTGACCATGCGTACGTTCCACATCGGTGGTGCGGCTTCGCGTGCAGCCATCGCGTCGAGCGTGGAAGCCAAGTCGAACGGTTCGATCAGCTTCAACGCCACCATGCGCTATGTGTCGAACAGCAAGGGTGAGTTGGTCGTGATTTCCCGTTCCGGTGAAATCATCATCAGCGAAAACGGCCGTGAGCGTGAGCGCCACAAAGTGCCTTACGGCGCGATCTTGACCATCAAGCCTGATGAAGCCATCAAGGCCGGCAAGATCTTGGCCAACTGGGATCCGCTGACTCGACCCATCATTACCGAATATGCCGGTAAGGTGAACTTCGAGAACGTGGAAGAAGGTTTGACCGTTGCCAAGCAGGTGGACGATGTGACCGGTCTGTCGACCCTGGTTGTGATCGACCCCAAGCGCCGCGGTTCTGCCAAGGTGGTGCGTCCTCAGGTCAAGCTGATCGACGCCAACAACCAAGAAGTGAAGATCCCTGGCACCGACCATGCGGTAACCATTGGCTTCCAGGTGGGCGCGCTGATTCAAGTGCGTGATGGCCAAGAAGTGGGCCCTGGCGAAGTGTTGGCACGTATCCCGGTCGAAGGTCAGAAGACCCGCGACATTACCGGTGGTCTGCCTCGCGTTGCCGAGCTGTTCGAAGCACGTACGCCCAAGGACAAGGGTACGCTGGCCGAGATGACCGGTACCGTGTCCTTTGGTAAGGAAACCAAGGGCAAGATCCGCCTGCAGATCACCGATCTGGAAGGCAAGGTCTGGGAAGAGCTGGTGCCCAAGGAGCGCAACATTCTGGTCCACGAAGGCCAGGTGGTGAACAAGGGTGAATCGATTGTGGACGGCCCCGCCGACCCGCAAGACATCCTGCGCCTGCTGGGTATCGAAGAGCTGTCGCGCTACATCGTGGACGAAGTGCAGGATGTGTACCGTCTGCAGGGCGTGAAGATCAACGACAAGCACATCGAGGTGATCGTTCGCCAGATGCTGCGTCGCGTGGTGGTGGAGAACCCCGGCGAATCCACTTACATCCAAGTGGAGCGTTCGGAAATCCTCAACACCAACGAAGCGCTGCAGGCCCAAGGCAAGATTCCGGCCACGTACTCCAACGTGCTGCTGGGTATTACCAAGGCGTCGCTGTCGACCGACTCGTTCATCTCTGCGGCGTCCTTCCAGGAAACCACCCGCGTGCTGACCGAAGCGGCGATCATGGGCAAGCGCGACGAGTTGCGCGGCCTGAAGGAAAACGTGATCGTGGGTCGCCTGATCCCTGCCGGTACGGGCTTAGCTTACCACCAGGCACGCAAGGCCAAGGACGCCATGGACGACGCCGAGCGCCGCGCCATCGCCGAAGCCGAAGCGGCCGAAATGGCCGGTGAAGTCAGCGCCGACGAAGACAGCGCCGCGTAATCGCAGCGTTGCCTGACGAGGCAGCATAGCGCTCCCTACTTGCCTGACGGTGGGTAGGGAGCGTTTTTATTGGTACAAAGGCTGAACCAACGATGTGGATTTTGTCGCTCGAGTGGCTGGTGCTCGCTGGACTCGTGTTTTGGGTGATCGGGGCCTTCAAGCGCCTCAAACGGTTGCATGCGGGCAGCAAGCAGGCATTTGCGGCCGTGGAGACGCAGTTCATGCAGGCGGTTGACCTGCTGCGCAACTGCGCGCGCGTGCAAGAGCTCAAGGAGCGGGTATCGAGTGTGTCGCAGCAACATGCCCACCATGCGCTGTTGCCCAGTGCCGATTTGCTGGAAGCGGCGCTGCAGCAGGCCAAGTCACACCGCTGCGCCCGGAAGTTATTGCCGCGCTGGACAGCGCATGGCAGGGCGCACAGGTAGCGTGGCAGGCCTATGTACAGCTGGCTTCCGGTCAGGACGATGCGCAGGATGCCCATGTGCAAGCGCAGTCCCAGCGCTGGCTGCAGTTAATGGCGCTGCAAACCCACAGTACGGCACAGTTCAATGGGGCCGTTCAAGATTACAACCGTGCCATTGCGCAATTTCCCGCGTGTGTAGTGGCACGCCTAAGCGGCCTGAAAGCGGGCCGCACTTTTCAGAAAGACGCTGCATTGCTGATGCAGCCCTGAGCATGACGCGAAAGATTTTTCCTCCCCCAAGCGATGCGGTGCCTGCATCGGCGCCCATCCCTTTGTGGCAGCAGCTGGCTGCAGTCGCGCAAGGCTTGCAAATGATTCTTGCCGGGCAGTCCGGCAATGCGGCCCTGGCGGCAGTGCCCGTGCGGCTGCGCCCCGGGGTGCAGGCTTTGTTGTTCCAGGTGCTGCGCCAGCTGGGGCGCGCCCAGGTGCTGCGCAAGCAATTGGCCCCCAAAGCCCCCCCTGCCAAGGTGGATGCGTTGTTGTGCACCGCCTTGGCGCTGGCTTGGAACCCTGAGCAGGCCCCGTACGAGCCCTTCACCTTGGTGAATCAAACCGTTGAAGCGGCCAAGCGTGCCGGGTTGCAGCGTCAAGCCGGCTTTATGAATGCGTGTTTGCGCCGCTTTTTGCGCGAGCGTGAGGCCTTGGTGGCGGCCACAGACCACGACACGCTGGCGCGTTTTAACCACCCGCAGTGGTGGGTAGACCGCCTGCAAAAAGACCACCCCCAAGATTGGCAACGCATTTTGGCGGCCAACAATGCACAGGCACCCATGAGCTTGCGCGTGAACAAGCAAAAATCGACTCCAGCGCAATACCAGCAAGCGCTGGCAGCTATGGATATTGATGAAAAAAAAGGGCACCCCATGAAAACCATCGACGAAATGCTGCACCTCGAGCTGCTGTCCACCGAGCAGCACGCCTTTATTCGCGAGTGGATTGCCCAGTCACGCACGCCAGAGCGCATTTTGCAAATGCCCGCCCCCATGTGGCAGGCCTTGGAGCAAGCCAGCGAACGCATGGGCATTGACCAGGATTTGCTGCGCGAGCCCGCCTTGGATGAAGGATTTACCAGCTTGCCCTAGCGCCTTGCACAGCCCTGCGCGCCTGCGGATGATGTGATTTTTGCGGCTTTCTCAAAACTCATAAAAAATTGCGCTACAATCGCAATCTCACTGCACAAGCAGATGGCTCGGTAGCTCAGTTGGTAGAGCAGCGGATTGAAAATCCGCGTGTCGGCGGTTCGATCCCGTCCCAGGCCACCAAATAGCAAAGCCCAGATTCGCAAGAATCTGGGCTTTTTCTTTGTCTGTGCTTTGCGCAGCACGGCCCTGCGCCGTGCATACCGGTGCCGCACGGTGCGTGCAGCGCCGGTCCGATGGCATCAGCCCTCGGTCGAGCTATCGATATCGGTATAGCGAAAGCCTGCCTTGCGCAGCGCTTCCTACCAACGATGGCGACCGGTCAATGCCTCCGGGCTGCCCAGACGCTCCAGCACCTGCGCACTCCAATCCACCTCGCGCATGCCATGCGTGCGCATGAACTGGCGCAATGCCTCGTTGTAGTCACCAATCTCTTGGCTCTGGTCGGCGGGCACCTGGTATTGCTCGCGGTGCAGCACCGCGCTTTGCGGCAGACGGGGTTTGATGGCCGCAGGCTTGGCCGGTCGGGGCGCCCCACCACCAAGCCAAACACGGGGAACACATTCGGGGCGTGCCCAGCACCTGGCCACTTCCTCGGGCTGGTTGCGCATGCCCCCACATAGACCGTGCCCAGCCCCATGGCTTCTGCGGCCACCACGGCGTTTTGCGCGGCCAGTGCAGCGTCGATCACCCCATCAAAAACGTATCCAGGTAGTGCAAGCCCACGGGGTCACGCCCTTGCGCTTGGCCCAGGCGCTCAATGCGCGACAGGTCTGCCAAAAACACCAGCACCAGGGGCGCCACGGCCAAATGCTTTTGCGGCCCCACCAAATTGGCCAAGGCTTCGCGGCGCTCTTGCGATTCCACCGCAATCACGCTCCAGGTTTGCAAGTTCGACGAGGTAGGGGCGGACTGTGCGGCCGCCACCAGCGTCTCCAGCGTGTGTTCGGGCAACGCATCGCGCACAAAGTGGCGCACGGAGCGGTGGCTCAGCATCGCATCCAGCACAGGCAATTCGGGCAAATTCAAGGCAGGCGCGGCGTCTCCATAGCGTGCTTGCAGGGCTGTCACGGTCATCGTTGTTCTTTCTTCACTTCACAAAGCGTTAATTCTAGGCAGGCATAAGCGGCAGACATGTGTCACCACCGCGCGGGCACAGGCTTTGTGGGGCTGCCATGGCGCACCAGTCCTGCTGCACAGCGGCGACACGTTGCCCCACCAACTGCCGCCACAATTTCACCATGCAATAGTGCATGCACCGCCTATTGCCCTGCTTGTCACCCGCCCTTCTTTCGCCATGACCGCCACCGCCAGTTCTCGCTCTTTGAATTTACTTTTTGTTGCGCAGGCGCTGGGCGGGGCGGCGCCGCCCATCATCATCTCGCTGGGCGGCTTGGTGGGGCAGCAACTCTCTGCCGACCCCACCCTGGCCACACTGCCTGTGAGCCTGTATCAGCTGGGTCTGGCCTTGTCCACCTTGCCCGCTGCCTGGCTGATGCAGCGCCAGGGCCGGCGCAACACCTATGTGCTGGGCGCCATGCTGGCCATCGTGGCGGGGGTGATCGCTGCCCAAGGCATTGCCCACGGCCATTTCATGCTGTTTTGCCTGGGCACTGCGCTGGCCGGCTTTTACGGCGCCTGCGTACAGAGCTACCGCTTTGCCGCCGTGGACGCTGTGGCAGAGCCAGCGCTGCATGCGCGTGCCATTTCACGCGTGATGGTGGGCGGCCTGCTGGCGGCCATCATTGGCCCCCAGTTGGTCATCTGGACCCGTGATGCCCTGCCCATGACACCGTTTGCCGGCAGCTTTTACGGCCAGGCCGCTTTGGCCTGTTTGGCCCTGCTGGTGCTGCTGCGCTTGCGCCTGCCTCCGGCCAGCACCACCCGCGTCAGCGGCCCGGCGCGCCCTTTGGGGGCGATTGTGCACCCCGGCTTTTATCGTCGCCTGCGCGGCCGGCGTGGTCAGCTATGGCCTGATGGCATTCTTGATGACCGCCACCCCATGGCCATGGTGGGCTGCGGCTTCAGCGTGGGTGAGGCCGCTTTGGGCGTGCAATGGCACGTGCTGGCCATGTTTGCGCCCAGCTTTTTACCGGGCGCTTGATTGCGCGCTGGGGCAAACCACCATCACCGCCATCGGGCTGGTGCTGATTGGCATCTCGGGCGGCGTTGCCTTGATGGGGCTGGAGCTGCTGCACTTTGGGGCGCCCTGATTGTGCTGGGCATTGGCTGGAACTTCGGCTTCATCGGCGCCACCGCCATGCTGACCGACAGTTACCGCCCCAGCGAACGCGCCAAAGTACAGGCGACCAACGATTTTTGTGTGTTTGGCAGCGTGGCCCTGGCCTCCTTTGGCTCCGGCCATCTGCTGCACACGGCAGGCTGGAACGCCATCAATGCGGGCATGCTGCCGCTGGTTGCGCTGGTGCTGCTGCTCATCACCTTTCATGCCTGGCGTCAACGCGCCACCACCACGGTTTCACCATGACTTCCACCCACCTACAGATTCTGCTGCACGCCCCCGACGCGGAAGGCCTGCAGCGCGCCCGCATGAACGCCGTCAACGCCCAAAAGGCCGACCCGCGCTGCGAAGTGCGGATTATTGCCAACGCCGGTGCCGTGGCCGCTGCGCTGGACACCCCCCACCCCCAAGCAGACAGCTGCACCCTGCTGTGCCCCAACACCTTGGCGCATTTGCAGCGCACCTGCCACGCGCCCCTGCAAGTGCTGGACGGCCCTGCGGTGCTGGCACTGGCACAGCTGCAGCAGCAAGGCTGGCTCTACATCCGCTCCTGAGCCGCGCACTCCAGCAGCCCGCCCACCAAACTGCCCATCCAAGCTGCGCGACGACGGGGAGCGTGGAGCCACAGGCCGTACGGGCGTACGACAACGACGCAACAACGGCATTTCAGCGTCGTGTTCGGAACCATATCAGGGAGGTTGTGATCGGCTCTACAGCACCAGAGCCCACAACGCAGCAGCCGTTGTGGCAGGCCAGCACTACCTGCGCTGCGGTGCAAAGTGCTTTGTCTTTTGCACGGCAGGCCAGTGCCTGGCTAGCCACTAAGATCACTACGAGCGCACCAGCATGGTGCGCTTTGTCCATTTCACACACAACACCAAGGACACGGGAGACACCATGGAAATTCTGGCTAGCTGGGGCCTTGGCCCCTGGGAACATATCGCCTTGCTGCTCACGGCCGCCTTTGTGGCAGGCGCACTCAATGC
>NZ_CADEPJ010000011.1 GCF_902829245.1 Comamonas jiangduensis
CGTGCCCAACCCATGCCGCTACCACTGGGCCGATGCGATTGACGGGCGCGAGTTGCTGCGCATGCAGCGCCGCCGCCAGCCGCTGAAGCACGGACGTGATTTGGCTCTGGTGCCGCTGGAGGCCATGCACGCCCATGCCCACCCGCTGCTGGCTGCCTGGGGCCGCCAAAGCCGCGACTATGTGCGGTTGCTGGATGAGTTCGATCAGACCTTGGATACCGTGCACCCGACGGTCTGGCCCCGTGTGGATGTGTTTGACGATGCGCCTGCCAACCAGGGCACGCTGCTGCAGCAGGTGCAGCGCAGCATGCGCGATTTGCTGCCGCTCCAGGAGCACCCGCGGGCTGCGCAGCCTGAACACCGCATTCCCGCCAGCGATGGCTCCATCGTCTTTCACAGTGCCCACAGCCTGGTGCGTGAGCTGGAGGTGCTGCACGATCAACTGCTCAGTTTGCTTGCGCAGCCCCCCGCGCCAGGGCAAGCACCGCTGCAGCCGCGCGATGTCATCGTCATGCTGCCGGACATTCAAAAAGCCGCGCCCTCGATTCGGGCGGTGTTTGGTCAGTATGGCCGCACCGATGCACGTTTTATCCCGTTTGATATTGCGGACCTGAGCGCCCGCGCCGCCAGCCCCATGCTGGTGGCGCTGCAATGGCTGCTGCGCCTGCCGCAGCAGCGCTGCCGCCTCAGTGAGCTGTGCGATTTGCTGGATGTGCTGCTGTGGCGGCCCGCTTTGGGCTGGCGCGCAAGATGTGCCCCAACTCACGCAGTGGATGGCGGGTGCCGGTATTCGCTGGGGCCTGAGTGACGCACAGCGCAGCAGTTTGGGGCTGGCGGCGTGCGGTGACCACAACAGCGCATGGTTTGGCCTGCGCCGCATGCTGCTGGGCTATGCCACAGGTGGCCGCAGCATTACCGCCGACAACGGCATGCAGCAAACCCCAGCGTGGAGGGAGATTGAGCCCTATGACGAAGTCGGCGGACTGGATGCCGAGTTGGCCGGTGTGCTGGCCGCCGTGCTGGAGCGCCTGATGCGCTGGTGGAACGATGCGCTGCAAGATGCGCAGCCCGATGTGTGGGCCCAGCGCCTGCGCCAGCTGGCGCAAGACATGTTTGCGCCGCAAGACGATGTGGAGCAGGCCTTGCTCGACGGGCTGGAACAATCGCTGGCCCGCTGGCAGGAAGCCTGCGACCAAGCTGGCTACGCACAGCCTATTCCACTGGCTGTGGCGCAGGAAGCCTGGTTGCAGGCGCTGGAGCAGCCGTCGCTGGAGCAGCGTTTTCGCGCAGGCGGTGTGACCTTTGCCACCCCCATGCCGATGCGGGCGATTCCGTTTGAAGTGGTGTGCTTGCTGGGCATGAACGATGGCGACTACCCGCGCCGCGCCACACGCAATGACTTTGACCTGATGCAGCAAAGCGGACAGTACCGCCCCGGTGACCGGGCACGGCGTGACCACGACCGCCAATTGATGCTGGAGGCCGTGCTGTCAGCGCGGCGCACGCTCTATATCAGCTGGGCTGGTCACCATGTGCGCGACAACAGTGAACAACCGCCGTCGGTGCTGGTGTCGCAGTTGCGCGAATATCTTGCCGCCGGTTGGCAAGGAGAAAGCGATTTGCTGCAAGAGCGCACCTGGAGCCATCCGCTGCAGCCCTTCAGCCGCCGCTACTTTGAGGCAGATTCCAAGGTGCACACCTATGCCCGCGAGTGGCGTGCCGCGCATGCGCAGATGCAGATGCAGGTGCAGCCCGGTGGTGCGGTGGCCGCTGTACCCGAGGTGCCACCGTTTGTGCCCGATGCCCAAGTCCCGCTGACGGTGGCGCAGCTCACGCAGTTTGTGCGCAACCCTGCCAAGGCTTTTTTCCGCCAGCGATTGAGCGTCTACTTTGAAGAAGACGACAGCGCGGTGCCCGATGACGAGGTCTTTCAGCTCGAAGGCCTGCAAGCCTACGGGCTGGTGCAGACCTTGCAGCAGCAGTTTGTGGCCGATTGGGAGGCCCGTGCAGGCCAGAGCGCCGATGGCGATGTGGCCGTGCAACTGCTGCAACAACGCATTCACAGCCTGCAGCGCGCAGGCCAGCTGCCTTTGGCCGGTCTGGGCCAGCGTGAGGCGCAGCAGTTGCAGGACAGCGTGCTACCCGGCCTGCAGGCGTGGCAACGTGTGCGCGCCGCGTACCCCCAAGCCGCGCCGCGCCAGCGCCTGCAGTTTGTGCACGGCGGCGCAGTGCTGGAAGACTGGCTGGATCCACTGTGGCTGCCCGCCAGCCCTGTGCCGGGGGTGCTGCCGCTGTGGCTGCTGCTGGATCCGCGTGATGTGCGGGACAGCAAAGGGCAGGTACGCCGCGATCGACTGCTGCCGGTGTATATCCGCAGCGTGGTTGCTGCCGCCTGTGGTGTAGAGGTGCAGGGCACCGTGATTGGGCGCGATGCCAGCTTGCACGTGCAGGCCATGCCGCAAGCACTGGCGCAGCAGGCGCTGCAAGACTTGCTGGCCTTGTGGCAGCAAGGCATGAACCAGCCGCTGCCGCTGCCCTACAAAACGGCTTGGCCTTGGCAGCCCCATGGGCGATATGCAAGCCGCTGCCAGTGCCTATGAAGGAGGTTTTAAACACCATGGTGAGTGTGAAGATATGAGCTGGCAGCGCTTGTTTGCGGACTTCGCTGCGCTGACCGAGGACGGTCAGCTGCCCGGTTTGGCACAGACGGTGTATGTGCCCCTGCATGCATGGTGCGACAGCTGCGTGCAAGTGGTGTGCGAAGGGCAAGTCGTATGAGCACGCGCCACCGCTTGGATGCTGCCACGTTCCCCCTGCATGGCAGCCGTTTGATTGAAGCCAGCGCAGGCACCGGCAAGACCTGGACGATTGCGGCCCTGTACCTGCGTCTGGTGCTGGGGCACGGGGGGGAGCAAGGCTTTAGCCGACCGCTGATGCCCGCTGAGATTTTGGTGATGACCTTCACGCGTGCTGCCACGCGGGAGTTGTCAGACCGTATTCGTGCAAGGCTGGTAGACGCCGTGGCTTGCTTTCGGGGGCAGCAGCCCGTGGCCGCCCATGATGCACTGTTACAGACGCTGCTGGCAGCCTACCCCGAAGGGGCGCAACGCGAGCAAGCCGCATGGCGCCTGGCCATGGCGGCGGAGAGCATGGACGATGCCGCCATCTTCACCATTGATGCCTGGTGCCAGCGCATGCTGCGTGAGCATGCATTTGACAGTGGCAATCTGTTTGAAGAAACGCTGGAAAGCGATGAAAGTCAGCGCCTGCTGGATGCTGTACACGACTACTGGCGCCAGCAGTGCTACCCCTTGAACGGTGCGCAACTGGAGGTGGTGCTGGGCGTGTGGAAAAACGTCGATGCCTTGTTGGCGGACATGCAGCGACTGGGGCAAGACAGGGTGCTCTCAGCGCATGGCGCCGGCAGTTTGGCCGAATGTGTAGAACGCGCGCAGCATGACTATGACGCGGCTGTGCAAGCCCTGGCCCAAGGCTGGGAGGCCAAGGCCCAGCGGTTGCAGCATTGGCTGGACGCGCAGCTGGATGGCGCAGCGTATTTGTGGGACAAGCGCAAGCTGCAACCAGCGCGCTACACAGGCTGGCTGCGCGACGTTGCAGCGTGGGCGCAAGACCCGCAGCACACGCCTCTGAAGTTGAGTGATGCCGCCGTGCACCGCCTCAGCCCTAAAGGCATGGCCGAGGCTTGCAAGGGCTCGACCATGGATGTGCTGTTGCCTGAGGAGTTTGCGCAACTGCAGCAGTTGCTGGTGCAACTGCAGAATGTGCAGCAGCCTGCGATTGCGCTGCGCCTGCACGCGGCTGCGCAGGTGCAAGCCCGCCTGCAATGGCTCAAACGCCAAGCGGGCACCTTTGGCTTTGCCGACATGCTGCAGCGCCTGGATACGGCGCTGGGCAGTGACAACGGTGCCAATTTGCGCAGCGGCATCCTGGCGCAATACCCGGTGGCGCTGATTGATGAATTCCAAGACACCTCGCCGCTGCAATACCGGCTGTTTGACCGCGTTTACCGCACGGCCGACAACGACCCGGCCAGTGCCCTGCTGCTGATTGGTGACCCCAAGCAATCCATCTACGGTTTTCGGGGCGCAGACATTTACAGCTACCTGCGCGCCCGCGAAGCTACCGAAGGCCGTCACTATGTGCTGGATGTGAACTACCGCTCCACGCAGGGCGTGGTGCAGGCAGTGAACGAATGGTTTGTGCAGGCTGAGCAGCGCGCGGGCGAGGGTGCCTTCATGTTCCGCGCGTGGGAAGACGGCAAGGTGCGCAACCCCTTGCCGTTTGACCCGGTGCGTGCGCATGGGCGCAAGGAAGTGCTGCAAAGCCATGGTGAGGCATTGCCCGCCTTGCAGATGTGGTGGTACGACGCACAGGGGGACAACGACAGCCGTGCGCCGGTCAGCAACGATGCGCTGCGCCAGCACATGGCCGCAGCCTGTGCCGAGCAGATCGTGCAGTGGCTCAGCGATGCCCACGTAGGTTTTGCGCAGACAGGGCAGCCTTTGCAGTGGCTGCGCCCGCGCGATATGGCGGTGCTGGTGCGCACGGGCAAGGGAAGCGACGGCGGTGCGCCAGCAATTGCAGCGCCGGGGCGTGGCCTCCGTGTACTTGTCGGACCAAGATTCGGTGTTTGCCAGCGCTGAGGCGCAAGACCTGCAGCTGTGGCTGCGCGCCGTGGCAGCGCCCTTGGAGGTGCGTGGTGTGCGCGCCGGACTGGCCACGCGCATGATGGGTCTGAGCTTGGACGAGCTGACATGGCTGGCCAGCAATGATGAAGCCTTTGACGGTTACAGCGAGCAACTGCGCAAGCTGCACGGTGTGTGGCAGCGCCAGGGCGTGCTGGCCATGCTGCGCCAGACGCTGCATGCCATGCAATTGCCTGCGCGCTGGCTGGCAGAGGTCGGTGGTGAGCGCCGCTTGACCAACTTTTTGCACCTGGCGGAATTGCTGCAAAACGCGGCCGCAACGCTGGAGGGCGAGCAGGCGCTGATCCGCTGGCTGGCCACGCAGATCGAAACACCGGGCAAAGGCGTGGACGAGCAGGTGGTGCGGCTGGAAAGCGATGCGGACCTGGTGAAAATTGTGACCGTGCACAAAAGCAAGGGACTGGAATATCCGGTCGTGTTTTTGCCATTCGCGTCGGACTTTCGGGCCTACGGCGATGACTTGGTGCGCGTGCCGCAAAGCGATGGCAGCCGCCGCCTGGAGTTGAGCCCCAGCGATGCAGAACTGGCCCAGGCGGATACCGAGCGTTTGCGTGAAGACTTGCGCCTGCTGTATGTGGCGCTGACCCGCCCGCGCCATCTGCTGTGGATGGGCTTGGGGGCGCTGCGCAAAGGCAATAGCAAGCAGTGCGTCAACCATGAAAGCGCCAGCGGCTATTTGCTCAATGGGGGCGAGGCAGCAACCGCACAACAGTGGTGGCAAGCGCTGGAAGTGCTGGCCCAATCGTGCCCCGACATGCAACTGCAGCGGCTGCCGCAGGAGATCTCGCGCAGCCTGTGGCGCTCGCAAGAATCAGAGCAGCCACTGCAGGCCGTATCTGCGTATACGGCAGATTTTGATCGCAACTGGGGCATAGCCAGCTTCTCTGCGCTGGTGCGTGGAGCCACAGGCAAAGCACAGATCGTGCTGCCCGTGGCTGCCATGCGGCCTGCCGATGATGAACGCATGGCGGGTGAGGTGCTGGCCAGCAAGCCCAGTTTGCACAAGGCCGCCGCCGATGCACCCGTGTGGCACCGCTTCAAGCGCGGGGAACTGGTCGGTAATTTCATCCATGACCAGCTTGAGTGGCTGGAGGGCGAAGACTTTGCCCTGCCTGCCGATGGGCAAGGCCCGCTGGCCCAGCGCTTGCTGCGCCGCTGTGAGCGTGCAGGCCGCAGTGATGAGGCGCAAGACGTGGTCAGCTGGCTGGCCGCCGTGGTGCATCACCGCGTGCCCCTCTTGGAGTGCAGCTTGGCGCAGCTGGCGTTGCGCCTGCCGGAAATGGAGTTTTGGCTGCCCTTGGCACAGTTGCCTGCCGACCGCGTTGATGCCTTGTGCCGCGAACATATCTTGCCAGGGCAAGACCGCCCGGCCTTGCCCGCGCAGCGCAGCCTGCACGGTATGTTGATGGGCTTTGCGGACTTGGTGTTTGCGCACCAGGGGCGCTATTGGGTGCTGGATTACAAAACCAACCACTTGGGGGTGGAGGCCGCAGCGTATACCGATGCCGCGCTGGCGCAGGCCATGCTGCAGCACCGCTATGACGTGCAGGCTGCGCTGTACATGCTGGCCCTGCACCGGCTGCTGCAAAGCCGCCTGGGGCAAGGCTATGAACCTGCGCAGCATTTGGGTGGTGCGGTGTACTACTTTTTGCGCGGGCTGGATGGCCCTGCGCAGGCCGTGCACCATGTGCCCCCTGTGCTGGCGCTGTTGCAGGCCCTGGAAGCTTTGTTGGAAGAGGTGAGCGCATGAGTCGCAAACGCACACGCGATACCACCACGTTGGATATGTTTGCCGAAGCTGTGGCGCATCAACCGTTGACACCAGCGCTGACCTTGGACGTGCTGCGCGACTGGGCCGATGCGGGCATGCTGCGCCGCTTGGATGTGGCACTGGCTGCCTGGGTGCTGGAGCAAGATGCACAGGCAACGCCTTGTACCCTGGTGGCAGTCACTGTGCTGGCGCAGATGGAGGGGGGCCACAGTTGCTTGCCACTGGCGCAACTGGTGAACGCCCCCAACGCCGTGCTGGGCTGGGAGGCGCAAGAGCAGCCTGCGCTGCAGGCACTGTGGGCGCAACTGCCCCTGCACTGCCACGACTGGCTGGTGGCGCTGCAAGCCAGCCCCTTGGTGCGGGTGATGAGCAGGCATGCCGACCACGGTCAGCCCCTGGTACTGGCCGCCAGCGACAGTGCGCAGCCCCTGCTGTATTTGCGCCGCTACTGGGACCATGAACGTACCGTAGCCAGCCACATCCTGCAGCGCAGCCAGGCACGCCCTGTGGCGCTGGATGCAACGGCTGCGCGCAAGTGGCTGGATGCGTTCTTTCCCCCTTCGGGCGCCGAAGACTGCAATTGGCAGAAAGTGGCTTGCGCGCTGGCGCTGCGGGGGCATTTCTCGGTCATCACCGGCGGCCCTGGTACCGGCAAAACCTATACCGCCGCGCGCTTGCTGGCGCTGCTGTTTGCCACGGCGCCGAATGCCGCCCAGCTGCGGGTGGCGCTGGCTGCGCCTACGGGCAAAGCGGCTGCGCGCCTGAAGCAATCGATTGAATCGGCCTTGCACGGCTTGCAAGCCAGTGTGGGCGATGCGCTGGACTTGCCCGGGCTGGTGCAGCGCGTGGGCGCCGCGCGCACCCTGCATGCCTTGCTGGGCGCGCGGCCCGATACGCGCCACTGGGGCTACCACGCAGGCCGCCCGCTGGATGTGGATGTGCTGATCGTGGACGAAGCGTCCATGGTGCACCTGGAAATGATGTCAGCCCTGCTCGAAGCCTTGCCGCCCACCGCGCGGCTGATTTTGCTGGGAGACAAAGACCAGCTGGCCTCGGTGGAAGCCGGTGCGGTGCTGGGCGATCTGTGCCGTGATGCAGCAGCTGGCCGCTATGGTGCTGACACCGTGGATTTTGTCGAGCGTGTGGCGGGTGAACGCATTCCCGCGGATTTCCATGCGCCAGCGGCGGCACCTGCCTTGGCGCAGCACACCGCCATGCTGCGTGCCAGCCGCCGTTTTGCGGGCCGATTGCGGCCTTGGCCACGGCCGTCAATGCCGGTGATGCCGCTGCCAGCGTGCAGGTGCTGCAGGCAGAAATGGCTGCGCAGGGGATGCCGCGCGCATTGCCATGCGGAAGACGGCCGGCTGCCTTTTGTGCATGCACTGGCCTGGCTTGGCCGGGGTGATGCGCCCGGTTACAGCGCCTACGCACAGGCTTTGCAGCGCTGGGCACAGGTGCAGCCAAGGAGCGACCTTGCCGCTGCCCACCCCCTGTGGGTGCGCGAGGTGTTGCAGGCCTTTGACCGCTTTCGCCTGCTGTGCGCCGTGCGCGAAGGTGCGTGGGGCGTGGCAGGCCTGAACCAGGCGGTGGTGGCTACACTGCGCGCACAAGGCGTGATTGCCGCTGAGGGTGAGTGGTATGCCGGGCGGCCGGTGATGGTGCAGCGCAATGACGCAGCGCTGGGCTTGTTCAACGGTGACATTGGCATGGCTCTGCCCAGCGCAGCGCCGGGGCATGGGCTGCGTGTGTACTTCTTGCAGGGTGAGGAGCTGCGCTCCGTCAGCGTGGCGCGGCTGGCCCCTGCGGAAACGGCGTTTGCCATGCCGGTGCCCAAAAGCCAGGGCCCACAGTTGGAGCAGGCAGATATCGGAAATCATGGACAACCCCTGGCGCATGCTGGTCCAGTGAAACTGCCCCAGCTTGCGGCGCTTGCGCGACAGCATCCATTGCCCCAAGGTGTTGCGCAAAATAATGCCGCCCAGCAAACACCCCACAAACATGGGCAGCTGCAGCCCCGCTTGGTGGAACAGCGGGGTGATCACGCCGCCCAGCATCAGCGCCATGTTCAGCCACAGCCAGGCGCGCAGCACGCCGTAGTAGTCCAGCGTGACGGTGAGCTGCTGGTTGGGCACGCCCACATCCAGCGGCCGGGCGCCGCTGCCGTGCACGGCGTGGCGGCGCATCAGGTAGCTGGCAATCGGGCCGCCGATGGTGCAGGCCGCAATCATGCCCACCATGTTGCTGGCCATGCCCAGCTCGACCGCATTCGCGATCCCCAGGCGCTCGACGAAGATCGGCCCCCAGGCCAGCGTAGTGCCCACGCCACCGGTCAGGGAGATGGAGCCGGTCATCAGCCCGGCGCGCGCATCCAGCCCGAACAGCTGCGCCACCCCCATGCCCAGCAGGTTCTGCAGCACGATGAACAGCGTGGCCAGCGCCAGCAGGATCAGCAGCGGCTTGCCGCCCTCCTTCAGGGTGCGCAGGTCCGAGCGCAGGCCGATGGCTGCGAAGAAGTACAGCAGCAGGGTGTCGCGCACGTTCAGGTCGAACTCGATGCGCGTGCCCAGCAGCGCATACGCCAGGCACACCACGCAGGCGCACAGAAAACCGCCAACCACCGGCTCCGGCACGCTGTAGCGGCGCACCACGCCCCAGTGTGTGGCGATCTTCTGTCCGGCAAAGAACAGCAGGATGGCCAGGGTGAAGCTCTGGAAGGCGGGGATGTGCAGGGTCTCGGGCAGGGTCACGGCGGGGGCAAGAGGTTCCAACAAAGCGGGCGATTGTGCCCTGCAACCCCTGCGCCTGCGTCCTATAACCGAGTGGCACACCCCTGTTCCCGCAGGCCTGCGGGGCAGGAAGGGGCTTGCGCTGCATCAGGACAATCGCAGCTACTGGCCGCAACGAGCCCTTGACCCAAGGCAAGTCGCAGCCCATCCGTTAAACTGGCCAGTTCCCAAGAACCGAGCTGCAGCCCCCAGCCTTTCGCTGGGGGCAGGCCCTTTCTCAGTGTGAGCGCCCATGTCTTTTGCCCCCCTTCTGAACGACACCTTCCTGCGCGCCTGCCGTCGTCAGGCCACCGACTACACGCCTTTGTGGCTGATGCGCCAGGCTGGCCGCTATCTGCCTGAGTACAAAGCCCCGCGCGCGCAAGCGGGCAGCTTCATGGGCCTGGCCACCAACGTGGACTACGCCACCGAGGTCACGCTGCAGCCTCTGGAGCGCTTCCCGCTGGACGCGGCCATCCTGTTCAGCGACATCCTGACGGTGCCCGACGCCATGGGCCTGGGCCTGTCGTTTGCCGAAGGCGAAGGCCCGCGCTTTGCCAAGATTGTGCGGGACGAAGCCGCCGTGGCCGAGCTGGCCGTGCCCGACATGGACAAGCTGCGCTACGTGTTCGACGCTGTCACCAGCATCCGCAAGGCGCTCAATGGCCGCGTGCCGCTGATCGGCTTCTCGGGCAGCCCCTGGACCCTGGCCTGCTACATGGTCGAAGGCAAGGGCAGCGACGACTACCGCCAGGTCAAGAGCCTGATGTACGCGCGCCCTGATCTGATGCACAAGATCTTGCAGGTCAACGCCGACAGCGTGGCCGCCTACCTGAACGCCCAGATCGACGCTGGCGCCCAGGCCGTAATGATTTTTGACAGCTGGGGCGGTGTGCTGGCCGATGGCATGTTCCAGGAATTCAGCCTGGCCTATACCAAGCGCGTGCTGGCACAACTCAAGCGCACCGGCGTGGACGGCACCGACGTGCCACGCATCGTCTTCACCAAGGGCGGTGGTATCTGGCTGCCCGAGATGAAGGACATGGACTGCGAGGTGCTGGGCCTGGACTGGACCGCCAGCCTGGGCAAGGCCCGCGCCATTGTCGGCGGCGAAGTCGGTGGCCCCGGCAAGGCGCTGCAGGGCAACATTGACCCCAACGTGCTGTTTGCCCCGCCCGAGCAAGTGGCCGCACAGGCGCGCGCCGTGCTGGACAGCTTTGGCCGTCCGCACACCGACACCACGACAAACGGCCCCACCCATATCTTCAACCTGGGACACGGCATCAGCCAGTTCACCCCGCCTGAGCATGTGGCCGCCTTGGTGGAAACCGTGCACAGCTACTCGCGCCAGCTGCGCCAAGCGGCTTAACGCCTCGCGCATTAATTAGCGCCCACTCACCTCAGCCCGTAGGCAGGGCCTACGGGCTGAGTCGTTGCTGACGTGGCAAAAAGCGACGAGATTCACGCAAAAACAACAAATCGCGCAAGCAGCGCGCATCTACTGCTTACTTTCACGCACTTGACAGGTGCGTGGTTTGAACTATGCACAATTCGGTGCCAGCGGACAGGTGCAGCAGCACCATGAAGGCTATAGCAAAAAATGACGAGGCAATGTAGCAAGTCATTGTTTTTAAAAACAATTTTTCATGACAAGCCTGTCACATCAAAATAAAAGTGCAGATGTGCGCTTTGAGCCACAGAGGCTGTGGTAAACAATCCCCACAAAGTTATCCACAGAAACTTGAATACGTAGCGCTTGCGCTATATCTGACGCCCATGCCCGAGCAGGCTCCTACATTCCACGTCGTTCATGTGGCCGTCCACACGCCGGTACACAGCGGCGTGGGCACCCCCTTGAGCTATACCCACAGCAGCCCTTTGCCTGCCGGCTGTCTGGTTCGCGTGCCGCTGGGCACCCGCCATCTGCTGGGCGTGGTGTGGCCAGCCCCCCCAGATGAAACCCCCATAGACCCCAGCAAGCTGCGCCCCTTAGACGCCGTCATGCAGGGGCTGGAGCCGATGAACGGTCACTGGCAACGTTTGGTAGGCTTTGCCGCACGCTATTACCAGCGCAGCGTGGGCGAAATCGCCATGGCCGGTTTGCCGCCCGCCCTGCGTGATATGACGGCCGAGCAACTGGCCAAGCGCCTGCAGCCGCCCAAGCCCAAACAACGCAGCAAAAAGCGGCAGCGGCACTGGCAGCCGCCGCCGAAGCAGTAGCAGTAGCAGCAGCGCCCCCAACTCCGCAAGCATTGATAGCACTCAGCGCAGAGCAGCAAAGCGTTTGCAGCCAAATTGAGCAAAATTCCGGTCCGTTTTTGCTGTACGGCAGCACGGGCAGCGGCAAGACCGAGGTCTATATGCGGGTGGTGCAACAGGCGCTGGATGCCAGTCCCCAGGCGCAGGCCTTGGTGATGCTGCCGGAGATCAACCTCACCCCCCAGCTGCAAGAGCGCTTTGAAGCCCGCTTTGCGCCGCCGTTCGGGGCACAGGCCGTGGTCAGCATGCACAGCGGCATGACCGATGTGCAGCGCCTCAAAAGCTGGCTGGCTGCCCACACCGGGCACGCCCGCACCGCGCTGCGCACGCCCATGTCGGTGTCTCCCAGCATGCCGGGGCTGCAGGTGATCGTGGTCGATGAAGACATGACCCCAGCTACAAACAGCAAGAAGGTGCCCGCTACTCCGCCCGTGATCTGGCACTGTGGCGCGGCCATGACTGCGGCGCCAAAGTCATCTTGGGCAGCGCCGCCCTCACTGGAGAGCTGGCACGCCAGCGACCCGGCCGTGGGCCGTTACCTGCGGCTGCACATGCCCAGCCGCATTGGGGCTGGTGCATTGCCCGCCTGCGCATGGTAGACATGACGCAACAGCCCAAGAAGACGGTGTTTTCTCCGCCGCTGCTGGCCGCTATTACCGAACGCGTTCAAAAGGCGAGCAAAGCCTGATTTTGCTTAACCGCCGTGGCTTTGCGCCCGTGCTGTTTTGCGCCGACTGCAACTGGAAAAGTGACTGCCCGCCCTGCAGCGCCCACCAGGTCTTTCACAAAGGCGACCGCACCCTGCGCTGCCACCACTGCGGCGACACGCGCCGCGTGCCCCACGCCTGCCCCGCATGCGGCAACCCCGACATCCTGCCGCTGGGCAAGGGCACAGAACAGCTCGAAGAAGAGCTGGAACGCTTGCTGCGCAATGTGCAGCGCCCCGACGGCAGGCCCGCACGCATTGGCCGTATTGATGCCGACACCACCAAGCACAAAGGCGCGCTTGAAGAACAGCTGGCGCTGGGGCACAGCGGCGAGGTCGATGTGCTGGTGGGTACGCAAATGGTGGCCAAGGGCATGACTTTCGCCGCATCACCCTGGTGGCTGCCGTACAGCCCGACGGCGCGCTGTTCAGCAGCGACTTTCGCGCGCCAGAGCGCCTGTTTTGCCTGCTGATGCAAGCCGCAGGCCGCGCCGGGCGCGACGCCAGCTACATCAGCGCACAAGGCAGCCACCCCGAGATGTGGATACAAAGCCTTGAGCCGCAGCACATGGTCTACCAGGCCCTGCGGCAGCACGACTACCCCAGTTTTGCCCAACAGCAACTGCGTGAACGCCAAGACGCCGCAATGCCACCCTTTGCCTTCCAGGCACTGGTGCGTGCCGATGCCAAAACCCAAGACGCCGCCCAGGCCTTTTTGCGTGCTGCCACCGATGCCGCCCACCAAGGCCAGTTGCCGCACCTGGACGATGTGTTTCTCTACCCACCCATTCCCATGACCGTGCAGCGCGTGGCCAATGTCGAGCGTGCCCAAATGCTGCTTGAGGCCACCGACCGCCGCGCCCTGCAAAGGTTTTTGCATGCCTGGCAACCCTGGCTGCACTGGGTGCGCGGCCAGCCCCCGCACAAAAGCATCGTGCGCTGGCTGGTCGATGTAGATCCGCTGGCTTTGTGAAACGTATTTTTCAGTGCTTGCAGCTTAAGAAGTCGCGAAGAGGTTCCGAGTCAACAGCGCCACAAATACCGAACCAATGCGCTGCCAGCGGTTGTTGGCGTGACTCTCGCTGCTCTGGCCTTTTTTCGCTGCTGCGACTCTGGAGCCATTGAGCACACCTCTACTGCAAGCTGCATGCATCGCGTTGTTGAAGCTCAGTCCAATCAAGGCCATTGAAAGAAAGCTCACGGCGGTGCGAAGGTTTTAAAGCATCCGGGAATCCCAGTGCCGCCACTGCAATATCCGCCACTTCGGCGTTGCTGCGCACAAGATGCTCACGTTCATGGTCTGCAAACTGTGGCAGCGCAGCCCTCTGCGCCGACAAGGCGAGGTTGCTCCAGACCAGCAAAGGTACCTGCAAACTGCTCAAGCCGCTGCCTGTGCGGTAATGATCGGCGCAAGGAGGCATCGCCACTCCATGGTCGCTGGAGTAAATGAGCATCGCTGTCTGCTGCTGCGTTGTGCTTTGCTCGATACGTTGAATCCACTGCACCAACAAATCACTGGTGTAGCGCAAAGAGTTGTCATAGACATCCGCAAAGCGTGCAGCGCTGCGGGGGTAGCGCTCTTGCACTTGAAAGTGGCTGCCATACGTATGCAAAACAATCAGCTTCTTGGGCGCCGGGTCATGCAATGCTGCTTCAAGAGGTGCGGTCAAAACCCCATCCCAATCGCCATTCCCCACTTTCACAAAACTATCAGCTGCTCGGCGGAAGGTCACACCGTAAAAATCTTCCACAGAACTGTGATAGCGCGAATTGCTCAACACAAATGTTTTGTAGCCCGCATGTTGTGCAATATCCAGAAACGACGGCGCGAGATCCTCCACACTTTGTTGTGCAGACATGCCGGTCAAGAGATAGGGCAACGCTGCGGCAGTATTCAGGCCGTGCGCCATCGCTCTCACAACTTGCAAGTTTTGCATTTGTGCCAGGGCACCGTTGGTATCAGCCTGCTGGTAGCCCAGAAGCGACCAACGCTCCGCAGAAGCACTTTCACCAATCACCACCACCAAGGTATCCACCTGCGGGGCCTGTGCCGTGGTGGATGGCAACTTGGGGGTGTAAAACAGCTGCTCCGTCAATTGCTGCTGCGCGTCCAGGCACGTACGATATGCATGGGATAGATGGTTTTGAGTTTGCGTGTGACCTCTTCAAAGCTGTAACGTTTTGCCAGCGCAAATGCAATAAAAACCACCCAAATCGTCAATCCAAGCAGTGCTACTTTCCACGGCCACGATGGCCGCTTCAGCAGCGGTGCAAGCTTCCAAACTTGAACCGCGGCAAAAATTCCGGCAACCAGCCACAGTGCCGCTACAGTCACCCACTTCCAAGGTAAAACACCGATAAATTCGCGTGTTTCTTCCCAATTGGTTCTCTGTGCGGTAGCTAAAAAAATTTGGTCCGCCAAATTACCAAAAAAACCAATGTGGACCACATTGACCGTTCCGATGGTCAGCAAAAAAAACAGTGCAAGCACTAATGCTGGACGCCACAGCATGAATGCCCAGAACAAAAATACAGAAGCCAGCCATAAGCCTATGGCTGGAGCAGAAATACCTTCCAGCAAGGCGGGTAAAAAAAGAAATGCCCAGCCGAGGAGGCCGCGCCAAAGCAGATGTTTGTTGTTATCAGAATGCATATCAAAGCCTTTGTGGGCCGCGCAGCGTACTGGATGTAAAAAAGTGGCCGATGAAGCTGTGAACACCGCCCAATTTGCAAATCACCATCTCCGCTGTCACAGCGATCTCTCCCCAGCAATTTGCGCGTATACGGCGTCTTGAATGGTTTGCGGTAATGTTGCAGTGCATCGCGAATCAAAGCTTCAACAAAGGCATTAAAGGCCCTTGCTGAATCTGGCACTGCTGGGCCTGCAGCAAAGCGCCAAAGGCGTCGGACATCAAATACGCAAACTCCACTGGTCGCTGCGCACCAATCGCATCGCCCACCACTTCGGTGGTGGCGGGGTGGCACATTAGCAAACTGCCGTTTTGCACCTGCGCCAGCCACTGCGCCATTTGCGTGCCATACCTCTCAGGGGTGGGCGCATCAAAACCATATACCCCGCCAAAACCTTGGTTGATAGCCACACCCGCTTGGCGCAAGCGGCGCGTGGTTTGCCAACCGCCCAGCAAGGCAATGATGGCCGCCTTGGGACTGCGCCACAACGTGCCCATCGGTGCTGTGGAGCGCACCCACGGCATCTGTTGCTCTGTATAGCGCTGACGCAGCACGTGCAGCATGGCATCGGCAAACCCTGGCAACTGGTGCACATGCTGGTGCCCATCAATAAAGTCCGGCGGCGAGCCCAGGGCCGCTTCAAATGCGTCAAGCTGCTGGGCCCACATGCGGCGCATGGCATCGGCACTCCACATACCCGTGTAGGCGTGGCGAATCACCGTGGCCAGGGGCTGAGCCGCAGCCGCACCCCCGTGGCTTTCGGTCAGATTGAAGTGCAGGCCCACCGACAGCCGTGGGCGCAGCACTTGCAAACGTGGGGCTGCCTGGGCCCAGCGGGGCGACGTGGTCATGCAACTGGTGGCCGACAAGCGCCCTGCCAGGGTCAGTTGCTCCACTGCCGCATCCACCGCCGGGTGCAAGGCGTAATCATCGGCACACAAAATCAGCGCACGCGGCGCAGTGGGAGAGGTCATGCAGCACGCGCCTTAAACGCCCAAAACTTGCTCAGCACAAAGTGCCTATCGCCACGAGCACCAGCACGGCGGCCAGGCTCCAAAAATAATGCCAATCCAGCCAATGCAAGGCAGCGGCATACAGCAGCTCGTTGGCCACAAACGACAGGCAGGCCACGGCGAAAAAACGTGCCACAGTTCCCCACCCCCGGGCCTCGGCTCCCGCAAACGTCAACCATGCATGACCGTTGTAGCTGACGATACACGCCACCAAAACGCCCAGCACGTTCGCCCCCAGGGGGGGCAGCCCCCACAAAGCGACCAACAGCCCAACCACCGCCAAATGGGTTGCCGCTGCACTACCGCCCACCAACACAAACTGCAGCCCCTGGGGCAAAGCCTGCAGGCGCTGCAGCACCGCACGCCCTACACTCATTGCGGCTCACGCAGGGGGCTGCGATCCTCGTCACGGGCGATCAGGTAAGTGGGGCGCTGTTTGACCTCGTCATAGATGCGACCAATGTACTCGCCCAAAATACCAATCGACATCAGTTGCACGCCAGAGAACAACATGATGCCAGCGGACAACGTGGGCCACCCAGCCAAGTCTGTGCCAAAAATCAAGGTGTCTGCGATGATCCAGGCGCCATACAGCAGCGCCAACAACGCTACCCCGCCTCCAATGACACTCCATATGCGCAGTGGCAGCGTGGTAAACGAAGTCAAACCCAGCAGGGCCAAAGCCCCCAATCGACGCAAGTTGAAACTGGATTCACCCGCAGCGCGGTCTTGGGGCACAAACGGCAGTGCAGCCGTTTTAAAGCCAACCCACGCGTACAAACCCTTCATGAATCGATGGCGCTCAGGCAAGGCCTTGCGGGCATCGACCACCTTGCGATCCATCCAGCGGTAATCCCCCGCGTTGGGTGGGACTTGCACACTGCTGCCAGTATTCATCAGGCGGTAGAACAAATCGGTACCCAGCCGTTTGGCACCACTTTCTGCACCGCGATCCGCAATCACGCCATAGACCATTTCATAGCCGTTTTGCCACAGCTGATGCATATCAGGCAGCAATTCCAGCGGATGCTGAAAGTCAGCATCAATCAGCAACACCACGTTACCGCGCGCATGGTCAATCCCCGCGGACATGGCCGCCTCCTTGCCAAAGTTGCGTGATAGCGCCAAATAGCGCACCGGCAGCCCCTGTGCTACCAAACGCATGGCTACATCGTGCGTGTCATCACGACTGCCGTCGTTCACGATGAGAATCTCAAAGTTTTGCGTCAAACCTTGTACGACAGGAATCAACGCACGAACGAATTTCTCTAGGTTCTCTTGTTCGTTGTAGGCTGGAACCACACATGACAGTTGCAAAGGCGCCCGTGGCGTAGCAGCCAAGGGGGCTGCAGGTGCATATTCAGCGTAGAAGTCGCTTTTCACAGAAAGTCTGCCTTATCTATACAGGAGCTAAAACCGGGAAGAATTTTCACTGCTTATGCTTAGGAAGTTGTAGTAGCAAGCCTTAACCATCCAGCAAATCAAGTCCGGTGAGTGGCTACCAAGCCTATCGGCCCTTGCTGCATTACTTCACAAGTAAACAGTGCTCCGGCACATAAGCGCGCCATTTCAGTTCAAGGGGAGCGGAAGATGGTGCATGGGGCCATGTGATCTTCCAAGCCCCTTCTACCGTGTGCAAAGTTTCATCACGGCTCAAGCTTTTCAAGGGTTCTGGAGCTTGTGGGTGCTCGTTCTGCGTCTTCTCCTGCCAGACCCATAAAGCGCCATGCTGCTTCAAACGGCGCACATCGACCCAAGGCGAAAACCGGGGATCACCATCAATCAGTACCGAAGGGCGTGCTGCGCTATAAGCAGAAAGCAAGCCCGCCAACCAGTAGTCACCAGCCACCGTATCCAAGCGACAGGTGCTGTGCATACCCCATGCTTGCTCAGCCTGTTTTGCGATAGCGGCAGCAGGCCAATCCACACGCCCCGGACGGTTGCGCAGTTGAGCGCCATGGCTCATATAAAGCACCATAAAAATACTCACCAGAACCAGCCAGACAGCAATGCCACGCAACAATTTAGGCTGCAGGGAGGGGAGGCGTACATCAGGCAGCAGCGCCATCACCAGCAAACCACTAAAAGCCCACATCGGAGATCCCCACATATCTCGCAAGCGCAAACCCAGCAGCACGCCGAGCAACATTACGATCAGCCCAGGCAACAGGGTTAACACGAGCAGCAAAGAAGGACTGGAAGCATGCCAACGACGCTCTGCGGCCCCGGCACCTCCTAGCAATTCGCGGCGGCTGCGCCATGCCCATGCCAGCACGCCCAGCAAAGGCAAATGAGCCGCCAATTGTGTCAACGGAAAACCCAATGCTTCAAGGCGAGGGTCGCCAGTTTCAGACAGTGCCCGCCCACTGGCATATGCAAAGGGTAGCCATTGCGAAGCTTTCAGCCAAAGCATATGTGGCGCAAATATCAGCGCCATCAAGCACACAGCCAGCCAAGGCCCTGGCCGCAGCAAAATTTTGCGATATTGCGCACTGCCGAGTAGATAGAGACCTAAAGTCAGTAAAAGAACCGCAATCGAGTACTTGGTCAGCATCCCAAGGCCGGCCACTACCCCTAAGCCGATCCAATAGCGCAACTTATTCTCTTGCAGCGCTGCAACGAACAGATACCCCAAAGCGGCCCAGATCGGCATTTGGGCAATGTTGTGGTTGAACTCAATCGCCGGGAAGTTGTAATAAGCCACTCCCATAGTAAGCACGACTCCCAACACAGCGCGCTGCGCATCCATCAGGCGTCTTCCAGTCAGCCACACCAGCGTCAGCGTTAAGGCAATGCACAGTTGACTGAGCACATAAGGGCCAAACTTGCCCAAGCCTTCATAAAAAATATTTAAAACGATTGGTGCCAATGGCGGGTGTTTGTAATACCCCCATTGCCATTCCTTGCCCCACGAAAGACTCTCGACCACATCCAAAGGGAAGCTATGCCCAAGCAGTGCAGGCAAAGTGCTCCACGCTAGAAAATAGACCAGTGCAAAGGCAAGAAGGCGCGGCAAGGGAAGTGCCGAACCGGGGCGTGATATGGATTCGTGCATGGACCAGTTGCAACTCTGCGCCCAGCTTGACTCCATCACCTTGGCCTAGTCCAGCACCTATTTCACGCAGAAATGGCCAAAAAAGACGCTGTCATGAAACTAGACACAGCGGTTGCACTTATTTGCTTATAAAAATAGTGCGAAAGCTTACACCAGCAGCGCCACAGCGCCCGAGAACGTCACAAATGCCAGCGCCGTGCTGACCAAAATAATGCGTGCCACACGACCGCCGTGGGCGCCAAAGCGCTCCGTCAGCAGTGAGACATTGCTGGCGCTCGGCAATGCGGCCACCAACACCAAGGCCGTCACCGTCAGCGGCGCCATCACGACACCAGCGGCCATCGCTGCCTGACAGGCCAGCCACACCAGCAGCGGGTGCAGCAGCAACTTGACCAGGGCAATCGGCACGTAGTGGCGCGGCTGTACCTGCTCGTGCAGGTTGATTTGCGAGCGTGCCAGTACCGCACCAATGGTGAACAAGGCCACCGGCGAAGCAGCACCGGCCAACATGGCTACGGTTTTCTCCACCGGCCCAGGCAGCACCAACGCCCACGCCGATGCCAGCGCCCCCAGCACGATCGACCACGGCATGGGGTTGGTCAGCATGCCGCCCAGAGCCTTGCGCAGCGCCTGCACCGCACCCCCTTCGCCCTGCCCGAGGCGCGAGAGCGCAATACACAGCGAAGTGGTGATGACCATATCAATCGCCATGGTCAAAATGACTGGCCCGGCACTGGCCTCGCCCAGCAGGGCAACCAGCAGTGGCACCCCCATAAATCCCGAGTTGGGAAAGGCTGCCACCAACGCGCCAAATGCAGCATCGTTCCAGCCCCAACGCTGGCGGGTAGCCGCCACCGTGCCGGCCACCACCAGCAGGCCACATGCCAGATACACAAGGCCCACCGCCGGATTGAGCAACTGCGCAATCGGCGTTTGCGCACCAAAGCGGTACAGCATGCACGGCAGCGCAAAGTACAGCACAAAGGTGTTGAGCCCCGGAATGGCAGCCAGCGGCAGCCACCCCCTGCGCGTGGCAACAAAGCCGCAGAGCACCAGAGCAAAAAACGGGAAGGTGACAGCAAGTATGGACAGCACGGTGCGCGATTGTGGCAGTGGCACCGCTACTTTCCACTACACCGCGTGCCATTGGCACTCCCAAGCGCGGCATTGGCCACACCACGCTGGGCAAACTGGGCGAGTTTTCGGGCCAGCACAAGCTGTCCATGTTTGGCGCGCTGTTTTCCCACATGCTCGCCGCCGTGCTGCCCAAGAAGGCGCACGAAGGGCTGCTGGAGTTTGGCCGCTACATCAACGATCTGGAGTACCGCGCCCGCCACACGCTGGGGGCCGAAGCTTCACGCACCTTCATGCTCGACTGGCTCAAGGAAATTGGCTACGAGCAGTACCTGTACGACAGCGAAGACAGCGAAACCGTGGCCGCCGCGCGCTGGACCAATGTGCTGGAGTTCTGCGACTGGATGAGCCAGCGCGCCGGTGGCCAGGTGGAAGATGCCGCAGGCACCACCACGCAGACCGAAGTCAAAAGCCTGCTGGAAGTGGCGCAGAACATTGCGCTGCTGTCCACCATCAGCGAGCGCGAGAAAGAGCAGGACATGGTGATCCTGTCCACCCTGCACGCCTCCAAGGGCCTGGAGTGGCCGCACGTGATGCTGGTGGGCGTGACCGAGGGCATGCTGCCCTTCAAGCTGGACGACAACGATGGCAAGCAGGAAAAGGTGAGCGATGACATCGCCGCCCGCCTGCAGGAAGAGCGCCGCCTGATGTACGTGGGGATTACCCGCGCCCAGCGCACGCTGGTGGTGAGCTGGACCAAGCGGCGCAAGAAAGGCCGCGAGATGGTGCAGTGCCAGCCCAGCCGCTTCATCAAGGAGATGAATCTGGATGCCAGCACCGCCCGTGAAGACCCGCGCGAAAAGCTGCGCCTGCTGCGCGAGCAACTGGCACGCAAAGTGGAAGCAGCCCCCAAACTGGTGGAAAACCAAAAATGATGAATTCAGTAGCTGTCAGCGCTTGCCAGACAAGCGTTTGCCGCTAAAAATCATCACCATGCAACAGCTTGCACTATGGACTGATGCGGTCGCTGCCACGCACCACTTCAGTAGCGCAAGCCTCCAAGCACCGCTGCGCCGGTGCAGATGAGGGAAGGAACCAAGCATGCACACAACCCGAATTCGTTTGGCCTGGCTGCTGAGCGCCACCACCGCCACCATGGCGACGACGGCACTGGCGCAGGGCATTACCCCCCAGGCAGCTGTCGTTGAAGACGCGTGGCGCCAGTGTGCTGCCACCACCGACAACACAGCCCGACTGGCCTGCTTTGACGCCTGGGCACAGCACCAGCAGCCCTTGACACCACCACCCGCTGCTGCATGGCAAGCCCCGGCTGCTTCGGCAACCAGCGCCAACCCTGAGGCCGTGGTACAACAAGCTGCCCAGGCACCAATGGTGCAGGCCGATGTGGTCGCAGGCCAAGGCCTGGTGCCCACCAATGGGGGCTGCCGCGATCCGCGCTACAGCGAAATCTCCCGCTTTTTTGAGCTGGAAAACGGCACCGATTGCGGCACCTTCACCTTCCGTGGCTACAAGCCCTTGTCGGTCTCGGTCGTCGCCGCCGACAGCGTGAACCAGCAGCCCAGCAGCCCCGGCAAAGCGCCTGCCGATTTCAAGGACTACCGCAAGCAAGAGTTGCGCATACAGCTCTCCGCCCGCACCAAGCTGGCGTCGGGCCTGCTGACCAGCCCCACTTCGGGGCTGCAAGACTCGCTGTGGGTGGGCTATACCCAGCAGTCTTACTGGCAGGTGTTCAGCCCCGATCTGTCACGGCCTTTCCGCACCACCGACCACGAGCCCGAGGTTTTCTACGTCTACCCCACGCAGGCCGCGCTGCCCTGGGGTTGGCAATTGCGCTACAGCGGTGCAGGCATGGTGCACCACTCCAACGGTCAAAGCGATCCGCTCTCGCGCAGCTGGAACCGCTGGTATGTGATGGCAGGCGCAGAGCTTGACCACCGCTGGCAGTTGCACGCCAAGTGGTGGAAACGCATGGCGGAAAGCACCACGGCTGACGACAACCCCGGCATTCAAAACTACTGGGGCCGCGCTGAGATCAAACTGGCTTGGCAGCCCAATGAGAAGAACATGCTGGGTCTGACCGCACGCGGCAGCCTGGGCCGAGGCTATGGCTCAGGCCGCCTGGAGTGGATGCGCACCATCGGCCAAGGCTGGAATGGCGCCAAAAGCAATTTACGACTGCACGTTCAGCTTTTTAGCGGTTATGGAGAAAGCCTGATTGATTACAACCGCAAGCGAACTTCACTTTCGGTAGGCTTGAGCCTGCTCGATTTTTAAGGCACGAAATCATCAAAATTCATAGCTTCTAGCGCTTATCCGGTAAGCGCTAGAAGCTATTTTTATGCATAAACTGCAATTGCTAACACTCGTCCACAATCAGCGCTTGTGGCAGCAGTGTTCTTCGCTCAGAATCACTCCCACGTTGGGGCGCTGACAAACGCTCCAAGCGCTCTCAAGAACTGGCAGGCTCAGGCCCACCATTTCATGTGTTTGGATGCCACCGAGGTCGCGGACAATGCGGCTCCAAGAATGACCATGAATTTGCAATACCAGCTCAAAGCAGGCAGCTATTACCTGTACGACATGCGCG
>NZ_CADEPJ010000012.1 GCF_902829245.1 Comamonas jiangduensis
GTGGCACCTTGACCCTGAACCACGGCAAGGTCCAGACCCCCATCTTCATGCCCGTGGGCACCTATGGCACCGTCAAGGGCGTGATGCCCCGCAGCCTGGAAGAGATGGGCGCACAGATCATTCTGGGCAACACCTTCCACCTGTGGATGCGCCCCGGCCTGGACATCATGAAGACGTTCGGCGGGCTGCATGGCTTTGAGAAGTGGAACAAGCCCATCCTGACGGACTCCGGCGGTTTCCAAGTGTGGAGCCTGGGCGCGATGCGCAAGATCACCGAAGAAGGCGTGCACTTCCAAAGCCCCGTGAACGGCGACAAGCTGTTCATGTCACCTGAAGTGAGCATGCAGATCCAGACGGTGCTGAACTCCGACATCGTGATGCAACTGGACGAGTGCACCCCCTACGAGACCAACGGCCACAAGACCACGGAAGCCGAAGCGCGCAAGTCCATGGAGATGAGCCGCCGCTGGGCCCAGCGCTCCAAGGATGAGTTCGAGCGCCTGGGCAACCCCAACGCGCTGTTTGGCATTGTGCAAGGCGGCATGTTCACCAAGCTGCGTGAAGAGTCCCTGCAGGCGCTGGTGGAGATGGACTTTCCCGGCTACGCCGTGGGCGGTGTCTCCGTGGGCGAGCCCAAGGACGAGATGCTGGAAATCATGGCGCACACGCCCCACCTGCTGCCCGCCAACAAGCCCCGCTACCTGATGGGCGTGGGCACGCCCGAGGACCTGGTGCAGGGCGTGGCCGACGGCGTGGACATGTTCGATTGCGTCATGCCCACGCGCAATGCGCGCAACGGCACGGTGTTCACCCGGTATGGCGACCTGAAGCTGCGCAACGCCCGCCACAAGAGCGATCACCAGCCGCTGGACACCACCTGCACCTGCCACGCCTGCGCCGGTGCCAGCGGCGTGAGCTGGGACAACGGCGGCCGTGACGGCTTCAGCCGTGCCTACCTGCACCACCTGGACCGCTGCGGCGAGATGCTGGGCCCCATGCTGACCACCATCCACAACCTGCACTACTACCTGAACCTGATGCAGGAGGTGCGCAACGCGCTGGACGCCGGCACGTTCGCCCAGTTCCGCGCCCAGTTCAAGGCTGACCGCGCACGCGGCGTCTGAGCGCACAGCGCGCTGCCCTCCCCAGCCTCCCTGCGGGAGGCTTTTTACATTCCTCTGGCGGGGTGCGCACCCTGCACAGGTCGACGAACGGCAGCAGGCCGATCCGGTGTCCTACTTGGGCGCCGTATGAAACGCTGAGAATGAGAGCGTCCCTACTCCTGCAGTCCCTGCGCCCACCGTGCCCCTGGATGTCTCACCCCCTTCTGTCCAGCCCCGTCCGTCTGGCACGGGCAGGCTGCGCTGTCCGCCAGCATCCTGGTGGCCTGCCTGCTGGGCATCTACAGCCGCCCACTGGGGTTCATGGCGGCCTTCTGGCCGCCAATGCCATCTTGCTGGGCCTGCTGCTGCGCACCCCGAGCTGGCACGCCGCCCGGGCAGTTGGCTGTATGCCCTGCTGGCCTACGTCACCGCCGACCTGCTGACCGGCTCCACCCTGTTCACGGCTCTCACGCTGAACCTGGCGAACCTGATTGGGGTGCTGGCCGGCTGGCTGTTCCTGGCGCGCGTGCGCAACCAGGTGCTGGGGTTTAAGCACCAGCGCTCGGTGATGACCGTCTTTCTGGCTTGCCTGCTGGCATCCGTGGTCTGCACGCTGGCGGGGGCCTGGCCCAGCGCCATCGCTTTCCACCTGCCGTTGTGGCAGTCAGCGCTGCTGTGGCTGTCGGCAGAGTTCTACAACTACGTGCTGATCCTGCCGGTGTTCCTGGCCGCCCCCAGCGGCTGGCCCTGGACCTGGCAGTTGCCCAAGCAGCAGCACTCCTGGAACGACGCGCTGCCCCTGCTGGCCCTGATTCTCAGCGAGGCCTTCAGCCAGCTGATCGGGGGCCACGGCGCCATGGCCTTCAGCATGCCCGCCATGGTCTGGTGTGCCATGAGCTACGGCGTCTTCCCGATCACCGTGCTGAGCTTGCTGGTCTGCCTGTGGAAAACCGGGCTGCTGGCCGTCAGCTCCTTCGACTTTGTCCCGGAGCACCTGGACGATGTGCTGTCCTACCGCACCGGGCTGGCCATGCTGTCGCTGGCGCCCCTGGCGGTGGCCTGTGCCTACACGCTGCGCATGCAGGCCCTGCAGAAGCTGCACCACGCGGTGCACCATGACTCGCTGACCGGAGTGCTGGCCCGCAGTGCACTGCTGGAG
>NZ_CADEPJ010000013.1 GCF_902829245.1 Comamonas jiangduensis
GCCCACAGCAAAGCCCAGCGATGCCCCCATGAAGGGCGCAGTACAAGGCGAGGCGATGGCCACCGCCACCACGCCGGAGATAAAAGCATCGGCCATCGGGTGGCGGGCATGCAAATTGGCGATGCTGCTGGGCACCACCTGGGTCAGCTCAAAAACGCCGGCCAAGTTCAGCCCAATCAAGGTGAACAGCGCCGCCAAACTGGCCACTACCAGCGGTGACTGCAGCTGAAAGCCCCAGCCCAGCTGCTCGCCCGCAGCGCGCAGCGCCAGCAGCACGCCGCCAAGGGCCATGAAGCTCAGCACCACACCTGCGGCGTAGGCCAGTCCGTTGGCGCGCTGGGCGCGGGCATTGGCGCCATGGCGCGCAAAGCCCATCAGCTTGATGGCCAGTACGGGAAAGACGCAGGGCATGAGGTTAAGCAGCAGCCCGCCCAACAGGCCGCCGACCAAGGCGGCCACCCAACTGCGGGTGCTGATGGGGCTGGCCGCAACCGGTGGGGCAGTTGTGGCCGCTGCTTGCTGGTTGGCTCTCAAAGCCGCCGCCAAGGCGGGAGAACTGGGCCAAGTCCGCAGCCGTCCAGGTGCCTTCGACGGGGGCTGTGATGCGCCACGACTGGGCGGGGGGCGTGCGCCACGTCGGTGCCAGCAGCAGGCAGACCCAGCACAAAGCTCAGTTGCGCAGGCGTTGCACCGCGCATGGCTGATAGGGGCAGCTCGGCCGTCCACACATTGCCTTCCCAGGCTTGTTGCCAGTCTTTGCCCAGCACGGCAGCATGGTGGAAGGTGTCGGCAGATTCGGGGTAGAAGGCCAGGGTCTGGCCGTGGGCCGTTGCGGGCAGGCCGTGGACGCGCAGACTGACACGGTCGCCACTGGGCAGCGCGCTGAAGCGGGATTGGGCTGCTTCCAGGCTTTGCGGCGCTTGGGCATGGGCTTGGGCAAAATCGGCCGCCCACATGGTGTCGGCCACATCGGTGGGCAGGCTGAGCGCAAACTGCCCCTCTTCGGGGATACATTCCACACGGCACACCAGCCATGAGGCCTTCAGGCGAATGTCCACCGTGCCATCGGCACGGGGCTGAAAGTCGGGGGTGACTTGCACGGCCACGGGCAGCAGCACCGTGCCTTCATAACCGTAGTTGAGCATGTCGCCCACACGGATTTGCTGCGGCGTGGGCCAGTCAATCTCTGCAGCCTGCATGCCGGAGGGCAGTTGCCAGTCCAGCTGCGTGGGCAGGCCGGAGTCGCCCGCGTTCTTCCAGTAGGTGTGCCAGTCAGGCTGGTGCTTGATGCGCAGCCCCAGCTTCAGCGGCTGGCCGGGGGCAATACCCTGCGGGGCCAGCGCCACCAACTGTGCCTGCACCCGGGGGGTGGTGACGGTGTCTGACACCACGGCTGCGCTGGCAGCGCCGCCCATTTTGAGCTGGATTTGCGCACGGGCGGAGGCGGGCAGCAAAGCGGTACACAGCGCGAGCAGGCTGAGCACCAGAAGCAGTGCAACAGCCGCGCACGGCGGAAAGGGAGGGGCAGAAATCAGCATGACAGGGCTTGGAGGCAGAAACCGCATTGTGGTTCCTGTACGCGTTGCTGTGCACCGATTTCAGGGGTGTCCGCAGTGGTGGGTGGTGTTTGTGGGGGCAAACGTTGACGCAGCGCACAGACCGGGGCAGGGGCTGGCCTGCCACTTCGGCTGGGTGGCCACGGTTTCTTCGTCCTCGGAGGGTGGGCTCAGCATGTGCGCTTGGCGCCAGCGGCCCCAGCGGTAGTAAGCCAGGCTCATGAGCATGGCGCACACAGAGCTGACAGGAAAGCTCCACCAGATGGCGTCCACGCCCAGCCACGGTTGCAGCAGCGGCCACGGGCACGCGCCCCACAGGGCTATGCCCAAAATAATCAGCGGCGGCATGACGGCGCCCGTCGAGCGCACCACGCCGGACAACACAAAGGTCACGCCAAAGAACAAGAAGGAGCCGACGGCAATGTGGTTGAGGTGGCGGGCACTGGCCAAGGCCTCACTGCCCGCAGGCAAAAACAGCCCCAGCACATGGCGGTCCAACCCAACGATCAGCGCCGCGAGTGCACCGGTCATCAGCACGTTGCCCACTACGCCAGCCCTTGCTGTGCCATCCACACGGCGCCAGTGACCGGCGCCCACATTTTGGGCGGCCATGGTGGAGCAGGCTGCGCCAATCGCCATGGCGGGCATTTGCACATAAGTCCACAGTTGCAAGGCGGCGCCGTAAGCGGACGAGGTTTCCACGCCGTAGCTGTTCACCATGGTCATGACCATCAGCATGGCCAGATTGTGGGTGGGCAACTGCGCCAGTCTGCCGGACAGCGCCTAAGATTGCAGCATGTGCCAAACCTCTGTCGCCCCCTCTTCCTCGGATTTCGCTGGTCAGCCAGCACTGCTGCAATGGCCTTCGCGCCGCTGGGCCGAGATGTCTGCCCGTGATTTTGCGCTGGCGCAGCGCAGTGGGTTGGTGGCGCAGACGGTGGCTGTGTTGCCCGTGGGCGCTGTAGAGCAGCATGGCCCCCACTTGCCCTTGAGCGTAGACACGGCGCTGGCAGAAGGTATTCTGGATGCAGCCTTGGCACAGGTGCCCCCCGAGGTCCCTGTGCTGGCGCTGCCTACCCAGTCGGTGGGCCTGAGCCTGGAGCACCAAGATTACGCCGGCACCTTGGGCTTATCGCCTGCGACGCTGCTGGCCGTGTGGACGGAATTGGGAGCCTGCGTGGCGCGCGCTGGGGTCAAAAAGCTGCTGATCTTCAATGCCCACGGCGGCAACGTAAGCAGCATGGACATCGTGGCGCGCCAGCTGCGCATGCAGTGTGGATTGTTGGTCTATCACAGCAGCTGGTTCAACCTGCCCCAGCCTGCGGGGGTGAATGAGGCGTTCAGCGCCCATGAGCACCGTTTTGGGGTGCATGGCGGGGAGACCGAAACTTCCATGATGCTGCATGTGGCGCCCGATCTGGTGCGTATGCAGCATGCGCAAAACTTTGCCAGCACTTCAGCGCTGCGGGCCCAGAATTTTCCTATTTTGGGCAATGGCAAAAGCGCCAAGTTGGGCTGGGCCATGCAGGACTACAACCCCCAAGGCGCAGCGGGCAATGCGGCGGCTGCAGATGCGCAGCGCGGGCAGGCCTTGGTGGAGGGTGCTGCGGCCAGCCTGGCGCAATGCTGGCAGAAATCCATGCCTTGCCCGCCGATACGGTGGGTGTCAAGCCTCAGCCTTTGGGCGCTTGATGCGTCCCACCAGGCAATAAACGTACGGCACCCAATTGCCAGTGGTGCAGGATTTCTCGCAAAAACAAGAGTGCAGCCGCCCAGCGTGGCGACTGCGGCAGATCCCCTAGCGGCAGATGGGGGTGCGCGGCTTGGCGCGCGAGCATATCGAACTGCCCTTCCACGGCTTCGCGGCTGAGCATGGGCAAGCGACCGCTGGCCTTCCACGCAGTGGCCACGTCGCGCACCCCCAAAGCCTGTTGCCCCACTCCCAGCAAATACGGATCGCGTGTGACAAAGACGTTGCTTGGAGGAATCAACCGTGCCATGGGCATGGCCGCATCTTCCACCAGCATGATGCCGTGCTCCAACTGGGCCTCGGTAGGCATGTGCTGCTTGAAGGTGCGCGTGGCGAGCTGGTCTATACCCACGTCCATGTGGTGAAACACAGGCTGTGGGTGGCCGCCTTCGCCCTCGCTGATGAGCAGGCGGCTACGGTGCTCGCCCAGATCCAGCATGGCAATGGCCTGGTGTGGCTGAATGGCATCGCCCAGCAATTCGCGCAGGGCAGCCATGTCAGCCACGGTCAGCTGGGGTTCCAGGGCGTCATCGGCAAAAGGTGCAAACATACAAGCTCCCAGGCACAGGGTGTGCCCTACAGCGTTGTACACCCCGAGAAAAAAACGTGCCAAACCGCACGTTTTTTCTGAGCGGCTCGAGGACTCGCTCGCGGGCAGTCAGGCGAAGGTGATCCAGTCGCGGGTCTGCGCGGAATCGAGGTGGTTGAGTGTGTTGAACGTTTGCAGCATCAGGCGCTTGGCGCTCATGCTCAGTTCAGTGACTGCAGTGTTGCGAATGCGCATATTGAGGGCAATCGACACCTCGGGTGCGGCGCCCAACACCAAGCTGGATGCACACGAGATGGGGCCGCCGCTGCTGACGATCAGCACATTGCCCGCATGGTGTTGGTGGCGAATGTGCTCCAGCGTTTGCCGGATTGCGCCGGAAAAATCTTCCCACGCAGGCATGCCCTCTGGGCTGATGACGCCTGCCATCCACTGTGCAATCGCGTCACACAGCAGTCGAAAGTGCGCGCGGTAAGCCTCAGGCGTGTCCACGGGGCCTAGCGGCTCCGGATGCACACAGCGAATCAGTGCATGGCTGTCATATTCATTGAGTGCCGGCAAGGCCTGCGCGTCGGGCATGCTCGGAAGTGTGTCGCTGATGCCCGCCAGCGTTTGCACATGGCGCTTGAGCGTGCCGGTGTACACGGCGTCAAAGCACATGTCGCGTTCTTGCCAATAGCGGCCGAGCTGCTGCGCCTGCTGCGTGCCCAAGGGGCTGAGCTGGTCATAGTCGTCGGCCCCAAACGATGCCTGGCCGTGGCGTACGAGGTAGATGGTTCCCATGGCCGGCATTTTTGAGTGCCTACCAGCGCTTGGGTTGTCTTGTGGGTGACCTTCCAGGATTGGAATGTCACTTCTGGGACTGATGGTCAATCTACGCTGCGGTCATCCGCCTCTTGGATGGGGATTGCGGCAAGGTGCATAACGTGCACCTTTGCTGGGTCGATGGCGTACCGGGATTGCCACAACGCGCGATGAGCGAGGCATGAACTGCCGCTGCAGCCCGTAATTTCGCGTGTTGGATGCGGTGGAGTACCTGCTTTGGGCAGCACTCTCCCGCTACAGCAGTACCGTGCCCTGCACACAGGTTACGCAGTGTCCGCCCACCCACACTTGGGCCTGTGCGTCTTGGGTGATGGCAATCCAGCCATCGCGGCCCACACAAGCGCCTTGGTTGGCCATGTAGGGCGCCTGCACATGACCCTGGGTGACCAGCCACTGGGCCAAGCTGCCGTTCAGGCTGCCGGTAACAGGGTCTTCCACGCCGGTGGTGCTGAAGGCGCGCACTTCCAGCTGGGCGGACTGGGGCATCCCCGTGCGCAGCCCGGTGGCAAATGCCTCAGCCTCGCGGCACGCACGGCCAATGAGGGGCGTGGCATCTTCGGCCTGGTACAGCGCTGCAACGCCCACTTTGTGGCCCAATGCTTTGAGGCGGGTCAGATCGGGCTCCAGACTCAGCACCGTATCCGGGCTGTCGAGCAGCAGGCACAGCCAGTGGGGGCCGTTGTCTATGTACGCCGCGTCCATGACCTGCTGGGTGGTGATGCCCAGGGCGGCATAGATTTCATGCAGATTGGCGGGCAACGGCAGGGCCTGCGTGCTGGGGTTGGCAAATGCCAGACCGTGGTCGCCGCGCGCAATGGTGATCAAACCCTTGGCGCACTCTTGCACCACCAGCTCACGCGTCTGGGGCTGGCCGCCATGCTGCAGCCATGCGTGGCAGGTGCCCAGCGTGGGGTGGCCTGCAAACAGCATCTCTGCTGCGGGGGTGAAAATGCGCACGCGGTAGTCCGCACCCTGGGCACGCCCCGCTGCGGTGGGCGGCAGCACAAAAGTGGTTTCTGACAGATTGGTCCAGCGGGCAAAAGCCTGCATCTGTGCGGTATCCAGCCCTTCGGCATCCAGCACCACTGCCACGGGGTTGCCTTTGTAAGGCGTTGCGGTGAAGACATCGACCGTCATCAGGGGGCGCTGCTGGGGGGCAAAGGGGATCATGGGTACAAGCAAGGTGAAGGCCAAAAGAAAAAGCGCACCGTTTGCCAGAAACGGTGCGCTTGGAACGATACGCCACTTCATGTGGCATGCCGTGGGCAGCTGGAATTATTTCGCCAGTTGCGCGCGGATGGCTGCTGCCAGCGCCGCAATCCCCTTGCGGATTTGCTCGGGAGACACGGTGACGTAAGACAGGCGCAGGGTGTTGGTCTCGGGCTCACCTGCGAAAAACGGTGCGCCGGGCACAAAAGCCATGCCGCGTTCAACCGCTTCGGGCAGCAGGTCTTGGGCATTCATGCCTTGGGGCAGGCGCACCCACAGGAACATGCCCCCCACTGGGCGGGTCCAGCGTACGTCCAGACCTTCCATCTCCGACTCCAGCGCCATCAGCATCACGTCGCGCTGGGCCTTGTACATGGCACGGATGGTGGGGATGTGGTTCTTGAGGAAGTCGTGCTTCATTACCTCCGCCACTACGCGCTGGTTGAAGCTGGGGCTGTGCAGGTCAGCGGCTTGCTTGGCTTGGGTCAGCTTGCCGTACACCGACTTGGGGGCCACGATGAAGCCCACGCGCAGGCCGGGTGCCAGCACCTTGGAGAACGAACCCATGTAGATCACGCCCTCAGGGTTGCGCGCAGCCAGTGGCAGTGGCGGCTCTTGCTCGTACCACAGGTCACCGTAGGGGTTGTCTTCAATCAGGGGGATGTCCAGTTCCTTGGCCTTTTCCACCAGGGCCTGGCGGCGTGCCTCGCTCATGGTGCGACCGGTGGGTTCGGAAGTTGGGCAGCACATAAGCCATGCGGGCCTTGTCGGCGCCGGTGCCTACCTTGGCGGCAAAGTCTTCCACCAGCATGCCTTCGTCATCGCTGTCCACGCCGACGGCGATGGGCTCCATGGGGGTGAAGGCTTGCAGCGCGCCCAGGTAGGTGGGCTTTTCCACCAGCATGCGGCTGTCCTTGTCCAAGAACACCTTGCCGATCAAGACCAGCGCTAGCTGGCTGCCGGTGGTGATCAGGATCTGTTCGAGGTTGACGTCCCAAGGCAGGAAGTCTGCAATCTCTTGGTGCAACTCGGGGTGGCCTTCGGTGGTGGAGTACTACAGCGCCGCGGCCCCGTCACGCTCCATAATGGTGTTGCAGGCTGCCGTGAACGCGGGATGGGAAGGCCGCAGGCGAAGGAAGACCACCTGCCATGCTGATGATGCCGGGGCGATCGGTCAGCTTCAGGATCTCGCGGATTGCGGAGGAATTCATCTTGGCAGCACGCGCAGCCAGGGTCCAGTTCGTCATAACTACTCAATCTTCAATACGCCGCACGCGCACTGTGCGCGTGCTGGCAAAGCTTGTTGCAAAGAGCATACCGTTGTGCAGCATGGCCAGCAGCCCCGGAAACTACGGATAGCTGGGGCGTGGCTATTGGCGTCGCAGCGCCGGTAGGCGGCGACGTCGGTATACCTATTGTGGAGCTTTGCGCACCGGCTTGCAGGCGCTGTTTAGAAAAAAATACACGACTTAGGCCCTCAGCATCCACAGCGCCGTCAGCACCAGCAGTGCAGCCATGCCGCGGTTAAACCACAGCAGGCGGCGCCCGGTGGCCAGCCATTGGCGCAAAGCGGCGCCAATACAGGCGTACAGCAGATTGCTGCTCAGCGCGTAGAAGGCCATCACCGGCAGCACCACCAGCATGCGCGCCGTGAAATCGGCTTGGCCTGCCACCCAACCTGCGACGATGGTCAACGCCAAAAGCCATGCCTTGATGTTGACGAACTGCAGCAAAACCCCTTGCACAAAACCCACGCGCAGCTGCGCGGGCTGGGCTTGGGCCAGTTGCCCGCTGCCCGATAGCTTGAAGGCCAGCCACAGCAGGTAGGCAATGCCCAGCGCCTTGATGCCCCAGCGCAGCGCAGGCATGCCAGTGATGAGCGCGCCAATGCCCAAAGCGCACAGTACCAACAGCAGCGACCAGCCCACGGGCACGGCGGCCACAAAGCGCAGGCTGTGGCGCAGGCCGTGGTTGGCTGCCATGGCGGTGGACAGCGTGGTGTTGGGGCCAGGGGAAAAGCTCATGGCGGTGGCCAAAATGAGCAAGGCGGTGAATTCGTGGAGTGGCATGACAGGCGTGGAGAAATGCAGCGGCCAATGTTGGCGGCTTGCGTGGCACTTGTCAGCAGGTTTTGTACCAACGGCGGCATGGGTGCAGTGTGGTGAGCAGCGCAATGCAGGAGCAGAAGCGGGGTGCAGCAATAAAAAAAGAAGCTGCCAGCGCTGGTGTAGCTTTGTTTTCAGATGGTTTTGGCTGATAAACGCTTGTTGGATAAGCGCAAACAGCTATTTTTTGATAACGCCGATGCTGCCGCTGTTGGTTGCTGTTACCAGTGGGGGCGCTGGTTGTGCCATTCGCAGGCCAGGCGCAGCAAGGTGCGGTTGACGTGTTCCAGCGAAATATCGTGTTCTTCGCACACTGCGCGGATGGTGGCGGCGCCGTTTTCGCGCTCCAGGGCAAAGGCCAGCTGCAAGCTGGGGGCATAGGGCCCCTCGCCGCGAATGGCTGCATCGGGAATGCGCTCGGACAGCGGCAGGCGGGTGAGCGTGGTTTCCAGGGGCTCGTCCAGCACATCGTTCAGTCGCGCAAACAGGCCGCACAGGTAGACCTCGCTGCGCAGCTCCTGGCTCACGCCGGCATCCAGCAAGTGCGAGGTCATTTGTGCGCGCATCACGGTGCTCAGGCGGATGGGTTGTAAATCCTTGTCGTGGCTGGCGTGGGTCAGCTGGGTAGCCAGCCATTCCTTGAGCGTGCCGTAGCCCAGCATGATCAGCGCACGGCGCAGCGAGTTGATGGGGTTGCGTGCGCCCAGCGCTGCCGAGTTGGCGTACAGCATGAAGCGGTAGGCCAGCAGGGGGTCTTCGCTGAGGATTTCTTCAAAGGTTTCCAGCGACTGGTCGGCATCCACCGCTTTCATCAGGCGCAGCACATGCTCATGCGTGGGGTGCAGCACCCGTGCACCACGCACGCGGTGCAGCACGTCGTCCGTAGGCCAGCCGGCAATCGCGCTGGCGTGGTAATGCTCCAGGCAGCGGCGCGCCAACGTCTGGCTGTGGATTTCCTCGTACATCTGGCCTTCCAGCAAGGCCAGGCGCTGGGGCACCGGCTGGTCGACCGCAGCGCGCATCAAAATCAGCGCGTCCTGAGGCTCCAGGTGCAGCAAGCTGCACGCGTAGTGGTTGGCTTCTTCGGTGGATGGCAGCTGGTTCATGCTGCCGCGCCACACCAGGCGCACACCGCGCTGGGCCGCCAGCGCAACGCTGGTGTGCAGCTCAGGGTGGTCTGCCAGCCACTCGGCACGCACTTCCAACGCCCACGCAGGATTGGGGGTGATATGCGAGAGCAATGCCTGTAGCAGGCGCACCGACTGGGGCGAGAGCAAGAGCAGTGGCGACGACGGCGCCCACATCTCCCGCAAGATGCGCAGCAAGTGGGCGGTGTCTACCTGCGTGTCGGGATCGTCGTGCAAAAACAGTTGCACGCCGCCCAGATTGCGCTCGGCATTCCACAGCGGGCGATAGCCCATCACCAATGCATTGAGAACAAATTCCACGGTGCTTGCCTTAGGAGTCAGGTGATGTAGTCAGCTTAGCGGATGTAGTCAAACAGCGAGAGCTTCTGGATCGATGCGTACGACTGCAGCGCAGCAGACACTGCGGTTTGCTGTGTCTTGAGTTGTGACAGCGCAGCAACCATATCAATATCTTCTGCACTGGAGCGCTGTGTTTCCATTAAGTCTGACCGCGTTTGCAATGCGTCTGCTTTGCGGTCGGCTTGATTTAGTAGATCGCCCGCAGTGGCGCGCACGGTGGAGACGCGTCTTATTGCGGTACCGATTTGTGCCAAAGCGACCGCCACACCATGTTCCAGGGCGCCAGGTTGATCCTTCGTTTGGGTGGTGATGGCGGTGATGGCTTGATCCAGAACCTGAAAAACGGATAGCTTGGAGGTGCTTGAGGTGGCTACACGATCAACCAAAATGACATCATTTTCGTTGGGCGTGCCCTTGAGGGTGACGGTCATGCCATTGGCTTCGATCGACTTTCCGGCTTGGTACGTGCCGGAAGCGAGCGCAGCAGGCAATGTGGCCGTCCCATTGGCGGCAAGATCTACGCGGTATTGTTCGTACAGCCCACGGTCATAGGCTTTGTATTCCATGACACCATCCGCATTTTTCTCAAACGCGAAAACCCATTGATCGGGTGCACTGTCGGCTGCATTGGTGTCGGTGATGCTGCCAATATCAGCCCAGACCTTGCTTTGGTTGGCAGGGAAGCTGTTGCTGTCATTCGGTGCCGCAAAACTCGAGGGCGGTAGCTGTAGCGTAAAAACGCCATTGCCTGGCGTGACATCAAAGAAAGCGAATGCCCCATTGAGCGAATTTGTAATGCTGTATTCGCCATTGTTAGTCTGGCCCGCCTGGATGGCAGATGACGCATTAGGAAAAGGTGTTTCCGAGCTGGTATCAAGACCGCGAAAGAGTGGCAGTCCATTGCTGTCGCTGCGGTTTGCGTAGCTCATGATTTGATCACGCAGGCTGACCAGTTGCTGGGCGATGGCCGCACGTTGCGTATCGTCATAGGCGGCCTTTCCCGCCTCCCCCGTCAGCTAGCGAACTTCCTGCAAAGCAGTGCTAATCTCCCCCAAAGTGGATTCTGCGTAGCTGATGGTGGAGACCGGTGCGTCCAGTGCACGCTGGTCTGTCTCGTAGCGAGTCATGCGCGTGCGGGCGCGCTCGGCCTGCGCAGCGGCCACCGGGTCATCGCTGGCGCGCAGCACGCGCTTGCCAGCAGAGGCGTGTTCCATCTGGCTGGCCAGCTCGGCTTGCTGCTTGCTGATGTTGCTGATGGTACGGTCATACATGTTGGCAGTGCCCAGTCGGCTAATGCTCATGGTGAACTCCTGATTCGGTGATTAACGGCCGCCCACGGCGCTGAGCACGCTGTCAAACAAAGACTGCGCGGTGGAAATGATCTTGGCAGAGGCTTGGTAGGCTTGCTGGTACTGCAGCAGGCGTGCAGCCTCTTCGTCCAGGTTCACACCCGATACCGCTGTGCGATCTGCGTTGAGGTTGTTGGCCACGGTTTCGGACAACTCGGCCGCGTATTTCGCACTTTGGGTGCGTGTGCCAATCACTGCCATGGCAGAGGAGAAACCGTCACTCAACGAAGTGCCATTGTCGAAAATGGCCGCGTCGCGCAGCGCCAAGAATGCGGAGGCATTGCCGGCGTTGAGTTTGTAGCCATCGCCCAGATCCTTGGCGTTGCCCACGTTGACGCTGTCTCCGTTGCCGGGGGTGCCGGTCAGCGTGATGTTCCAGCCGTTGATCTGGATGGCCTGGCCCGAGGTGTAGGGCGCGGCGGCCGAGGCGGCACTCCAGCTGCTGGTGGCCGGGTCGTAGGTTTGGTAGCTGTAGTTGCCGGCGCCATCGAAGGTGATGCGCACCGGTGCGTTCTGGGCCGGAATGCCGGTCAGGTCCGTGGCACGCAAGCTGCTCAGCTGCAAGGTGCCAGCGTTGGAGCTGGTGATGTTTGCCGTCACCGCGTTGGATACGGCCAAGTCTGCCGCGTTGTGCACCAGAGGTTGAATTTCGTCGGCGGCCTTGCTGAAAGGCTGGAACAAAATGCTTTGGCCTTTTTGTGCAGCATTGGTCACTGCACCTGGCACGGTGAACTGCAGGCCGTCGACGGTTTGATCGATGCCCGTGGCGGGGTCTACGTTCAGGTCCGTGAGCTTGCCGTCAGACAGGCGTACCAGTTGTGCCCCACCTGCGCCATTGAATTGGATGCGGTAATCAGACGCGACCAGTGCATGGGTGTCGGTCACAGCGGCTTGTGCGCTTTGTGCGGCATTGCCAGCGTCGTAGCCAGCGATATTGCTCCAGCCGGTGGTGGACGTGGTCAGCTTGAACAAGTCGGTGCCAAAGTTGGCTGACAGGGTCAAGCGCAGCTTGTTTTGGTGGTTGAGTTCGGTGCCAATCGACAGCGCCATGCGGCCCAGCAGATTGCGGCCCGTCACCAGATCGTCGTTGTTGAACTTCAGCAGGCCTGCAATTTCACCACCGCCCACCATGTTGGCGGTCAGCTCGACGCGCTCGCCATTGGGTTGGCTGAAGTACAGCGACAGTTTGCCGCTGCCGGGGTACTCGGCGGTCTCTGCCACACTGAGCTGGCCGGTGCTGCTGCCCAGCACCAGTGCCTGACTGCCGCCCACAAACAGGTTGATGGCGCCGCTGTCGGCATCCACTTGCGTGGTTTGCACGTATTGGTTGATTTCGCGAATGATTTGGTCACGCGCGTCCAGCAGGTCATTGGGCTGGTGGCCAGAGGCCAGCGCACGGGCAATTTGCGTATTCAGCGAAGCGACTTGCCCGGCCAGGTTGTTGACCAGTGTCACGTTGTTGGTGACTTGCTGATTGGTGGCGTAATCCATCTCCTGCAGCGTGGCCGAGGCCGCGCGAAAGCGCGCGGTCAACTCGCTCATGCGGGTCAGCACCACGTTGCGGGCGGTGCCGTCTGCAGGCGCGGCTTCCACGTCGGCAAACGCGTTCATCATGCTGTTGATGGCGGCGCCCAGGCTGCTGTCACCGCCGGAGTACACGTCTTGCATCTGCACCAGCGACTGGTAGCGGATGGCGTCGGCGGCGCTGGCGGCATTGGCTGCGTTCGACTGCTTGCCCAGCAGCTCGTTGTAGTTGCGCATGATGGTGGCAACTTGCACCCCCTTGCCCACATAACCTGTGCCCATGTTCTGGCCCACCAAGGCCTTGGTGGCAATGGTCTGGCGCGAGTAGGCGGCCGAGTTGACGTTGGCAATGTTGTGACCGGTGGTGGTCAGGGCTTGCTGGTTGGCGATCAGTGCGGAAACGCCGACGTTCATTAAGCTCATGTGCGTATCTTTCTAAAGCTTTAACCTTGGGTGCCTTGCTGGGCCGCACGTGCGCTTTCAATGGCGCGTGACAGCTTGCTGGCGTAGAGGGGGTCGGTGGCATACCCTGCGTTTTGCAGCGCTGTGGCATAGGAGCGGGCGTTGTCCGTGTTTTCCATGGCTTTGGCGTAGCGCGGGTTTTCGGTGATCAGGCGTGCGTAATCGCGGAACGACTCTTCATACGAGTCGTAGGCGCGGAACTTGGCCTTGACCTTGCGGGGAATGCCGTCGACGTATTCGGTGGTGGTGATTTCGGCCACCTTGCCACTCCAGTTGCCCGTGGCCTTGATGCCAAACAGGTTGAACGAGTTGCTGCCGTTGTCACCACGGATTTCACTTTTGCCCCAGCCGGTTTCGTGACCGGCCTGGCCCAGCATGTAGCTGGCGGGAATGCCGCTTTCACGCGCCACGCGCTGTGCGGCGGCGTTGTGGGATTGCACAAAGTTGTCACGCCCTTTGGGCGAGGGCGCGTAGGCATCCAAAAATGCGGTGCTGCCCACGGCGGTGTTGCCTGACAGGCCGGGGTAGCGGGCGCTGCGGCCGGCAAAACTCACGGTGGAAGGAATGCTGAAATTGCGCTCGCCACTGCTCAGTGCCGCTGCAGGGTTGACGCCTGCGTCGGCAGGGTCGAGGCCCATGGAGCGGGCAATTTGCGCGGTGATGGCATCAGCCAGACCACCAGGCATGCCTGCCATGGAGACGGACAGCTGCTGGTCCATCATGGAGTCGGCCAGCTTGGAGCTTTCGTTGTCCAGCAAGCCACTTTTCATGGTGGCCTGGCGCATGCTTTTGATCATCTCGTGCATGAACAGCGATTCCAACTGCTTGGCGGCTTCGCGGGCCGCTTGCGGGTTGTTCGCGCTGGCCTGGCTTTTCAGGCTGTTGAGCGAGTTGATGTCGGTCGCTAGCGCATTGCTGGTGTTCATCATGCTCATATCACCTCCAGCTCGGCATTCAAAGCACCTGCGGCCTTGATGGCTTGCAAGATGGCCAGCAAATCCTGGGGCGTAGCACCCAAGGCGTTGAGCGAGCGCACCACATCGGACAGCTGGGGTGATGCGGGCACGCGAATGATCTTGCCGGGCTCTTGCGTGACGTTGATGTTGGTCTTTTCGGCCACCACGGTCTGGCCTTGTGAGAAGGCGCCGGGCTGGCTGATGACCGGGGTGGAATCGATGGTGATGGCCAGGTTGCCGTGGGCAATGGCGCAGGGGCCCAGTGTGACGGCCTGGTTCATCACAATCGAGCCGGTGCGGGCGTTGATCACCACCTTGGCGGCCGGCTTGTTGATGGGCAGGTTCAGCTCCTGGATGTCGGCAATGAAGCCGACGCGGGCGCCGGGGTTCACGGGGGCGCGTACTTCCACGGTACGGCCGTCCAGGGCCATGGCTGTGCCCAGGCCATGGCGGCCGTTGATGGCCTTGACCACCTGGCTGGCGGTCTGGAAGTCGGTGGTGTTCAGCCCCAGCTTGATGGTGTCGCCGTCATTGATGGGTGTGGGTACAGCACGCTCGACCTGTGCACCCAGCGGAATACGCCCGGCACTCAGGTGATTGATCTGTACCTTGGAGCCGCCCTGCGATGCGCCCGCACCGCCGATCACCAAATTACCCTGGGCCAGCGCATAGATCTCGCCATCGGCGCCGCGCAGCGGTGGTAATCAGCGTGCCACCCTTGAGCGACTTGGCATTGCCCATCGACGAGACGTTGATGTCGATCTGCTGGCCCGGCTGGGCAAAAGCTGGCAGCTCTGCCGTGACGATCACGGCGGCCACGTTTTGAGCTGCAGGTTGTTGGTGTTGGCTGTGGCTGGCAGAGTGATGCCCATTTGCTGCAGGTAGTTGGACAGCGTTTGGGTGGTGTAGGGCATCTGGGTGGTCTGGTCGCCCGTGCCATCGAGGCCGACGACCAAACCGTAGCCAGTCAACTGGTTAGACCGCACGCCCTGAACCGAAGCCCCTTCCTTGATGCGCAAGGCGTTGGCTGGAGTGGCCAGCAGACCGCCGCTGAGGGCGAGCAGCGCTAGGGCGAGGCGTGCTGGGCGGAATGTGGAGAGCGTGGACAGTACTTTCATACTGCCCAATTCTGGAGAGGATTAGAAAGGGATAAAGCTCAAAAAGAAACGGGACAACCAGCCAATTGCCTGTGCTGAATTTTGCTGGCCGCGGCCGCGATTCCACGCGCACATTCGCCACTTGGGTGGAGCTGATGATGCTGTTGGGCGCCAGCAAATAGGGGTCCACCGTGCCGGTAAAACGCAGCACGTCCACGTTCTGGTTCACGCCGATTTGCTTTTCACCGGTGACCAGCAAATGGCCGTTGGGCAGCACTTCCACCACCGTGGCCGTGATAGAGCCGGTGAACGTGTTGGCGCTGGTGGTGCCGCCGCCGCCTTCGAAGTCGGTGTTGGAGCCTACGCCCAGCTTGCCGAGCTTTTTGGCCGTGCCCAGTGCACCGCCGGTTAGCCCGGGCAGGTCTGTAATGCCCGCAGACATTTTGCTGTCGCGGTTGACGGTGGACGACGATTGCTGGCTGGCGGTGACTTTCTCGGCAATCTGGATGGTCACCAAATCGCCCACCAGGCGTGCGCGGCGGCTTTCAAACGGGGGGCGGTAGCGGTTGGCCTGAAACAGTCCGCCGGTTGCCTGCGCTTGGGGCTGGGGCACGGCAATCGCAGTGGCTGGCAGGGGTTTGGTTTGGTCGTGCAGTTCTACGGGCGGCGGCTCGTTGAAGGCGCAGCCGCTGACCACCAAGCTGGCAGCCCCCCACAGCACAAGGCGTGGCGCGCGCTGTGCCAGCGCGATAACAGGGTGGGTGGGGTGAGAGGCGGCGGACATAAGCGCTCCGAGAAAAACAAAACAAGAGCGGCTTGCGCTTGTATTTAAAAGGTTTCAGATAGTTTTAGACCTGAAGGCCTTGTAAATCAAGCGCTAGCTGCTCTGATTATCAAAGTGGAATTACAGCTGCGACAGCTTGGCCAGCATCTGGTCGCTGGTGGAGATGGCCTTGGAGTTCATCTCGTAAGCTGATGCTCAGCTTGGTGGCGTCTTGCGGCACGGTAATGCCGTCCAGCAGCGGGTAGCCGCCGGCGGTTACCAGCTGGCCGTTGGCGTCCTTGCTGAACGTGCCGTCACGGGTGTAGGCGGTGGTGCCATCGGGCATTTGCACCTGGAAGAAACCGTCGCCGCTGATGGCCACGTCCAGGTCTTTGCCGCTTTCCAGGGGCGTGCCTTGGGTGAAGTTGCGGGTGGTGGCCACGGTGCGCACACCCAGGCCCAGGTGCATGCCGGTGGGCAGAATGTTTTGCTCGTCCGCTTGGGAACCCACCTGGCGCAGGTTCTGGTAGATCAAGTCTTCAAACACCGCGCTTTGGCGCTTGTAGCCGGTGGTGGAGACGTTGGACAAGTTGTGCGAGACCACGTCCATCTGGGTCTGCTGGGCAGACATACCGGTCTTGGCAATCCACAGGGAATTCATCATGGTGAAGTTTCCTTCCGTATTCGTTAGCGATCGGCTTTAGCCGTTCATGCTCAGCAGTTGGCTGGCGGTCTTGTCGTTGGTCTCGGCGGTGGTCAGCAGCTTCATCTGCTGCTCAAACTGGCGCGAGGCGGCGATCATGCCGACCATGGCTTCCACCGCATTCACGTTGGAGCCTTCCAGCGCACCCGCCACCATGGTGGCGTTGGCGTCTGCGGGCAAATCGCCTTGGGCGTTGCGAAACAGACCATCATCCCCACGCTTGAGGGCCTGCTCCATATTGGGGGTCACCATCTTCAGGCGACCGATGTTGATGGGGTCTTGCCCATCCAGGGTGGCCACCACCGTACCATCGCCGCCAAAGCTGATCTTGGCGTTCTGGGGCACATCCACGGGTGCGCCGCCATCGGTGAGCACGGGCAAGCCGGTGGCGGTGACGAGCTGGCCGTCCGCGGTCACTTCCAGTGCGCCGTTGCGGGTGTAAGCCTCCAGACCATCCAGGCCTTGCACGGCGAACCAGGAATTGCCGCGCGCCATCAAATCGGTGCTTTTGCCGGTTTGAATGGCCGGGCCTGCTTGCTCCAGGTAGCCAGAGGTGGCGTCCAATCCAAAGACACGCGTGCTGGAGCCCTGGCCTTCCAGCGGCACCGAACGGAAGGTGCTCAGCTCGGCACGGAAACCCGTGGTCGAGACATTAGCCAGGTTGTTGGAAAGCACCGCCTGCCGTTGCGCAGCGGCGTTGGCGCCGGTCATGGTGGTGTAGATGATGCGGTCCATGTATTGCTCCTAGTCGCGCGTGTTCACACTGCTTAGCGCAGGTTGACCAAGGTCGAGAAGATTTGGTCTTGGGTCTTGATGGTCTGTGCGTTGGCCTGGTAGGCGCGCTGCGCAGTCATCATGCCCACCAGCTGGGCAGTCAGGTCGACGTTGGACTCTTCCAGCGCGCTGCCCTGGATGGTGCCGAAGCTGCCGGAGCCTGCCGCGCCATAGATGGCTGGGCCAGAGTCGCTGGAAGCTACCCAGTTGTTATTCCCATCGGGCTGCAGGCCCTGGGTGTTGGTGAATTTGGCCAGTGCAATCTGTGCCTCAGGGCGGGTGATGCCGTTGGAGTAAGTGGCCATCAAGGTGCCGTCCGAACCCACGTTCACCGATGTCAGCTCACCCGAGGCGTAGCCATCTTGGGTCAATCGTGCCACCGAGAAAGCGCTGCCCAGTTGGGAGACACCGCTCAGGTCGATGGAAACATTCCAAGGGCCTGGATTGGGGTTGTTCGGGTTGGTGGTTTGCACTTCAGTGGTCAAGGTGGTGCCAGCAGGTGCGTTAAAGGTATGGGTGTCGATGTAGCCTGGGTCTCCTGGGGCTACGCCATTGGCGTCGGTTCCCAAGCCTGCATAAGTAGAAACCCCTTGCAATTTGCCGGTGGAGTCAAACGTCAGCTGGCCAATCGGTTTAGCCGCCGGGTCGAGGCTGTCATACACCGTCCAGGTATTGCCAGCGGTTTTTTCAAAGTACATGGCCAACGGCGTGGCCATGCCTTGTTCGTCAAACACTTCCAGCGAAGTGCCGTAGGTGGCGCGTGCAGGGGCTGGCGTGGCCGTTTGGTCCACGCGTGCATCCAGGTTGATCACGGCTTTGACGTTGTCGGTTTGCTTGGCGGCAATCGGCGCGCCTGTGGGGAACACCAGATTGGTCAGCGCCACGCTGGTGCGCACGCCGGTGTTGGGGTCAATCGCGTAGCCTTGCACTTTGTCCCCGTTGACGGAGACCAGCTCGCCCGACTTGTTCAGCTGGAAAGCACCGTTGCGGGTGTAGGCTGTGCCGGTGCCGGTTTGCACCACAAAGAAGCCGTCGCCATTGATGGCCATATCCAGACCATTGGCGCTGGGGGTGATGACGCCTTGTGAAAACTGCTGCGAGATGGCGGCCACGCTCACACCGATGCCGGTGTTGTTGGTGCTGGCTGCCCCCATGGCGCTGGCCACCATTTCATTGAATTCAGCGCGCGAATTTTTGAAACCGACGGTGTTGCTGTTGGCAATGTTGTGGCCAATGACGTCCAGATTTTTGCTGGCACCGTTGAGGCCGGAAAGTCCGTGATGGAAACCCATGGTTCGCTCCTACGAATTTAGAACACAGCCTTGACGCTGTTGTAGTTGATGCTGCTGCCGTTGGCCAACTCCAGCATGAGGGCGCCGTTGGTGATGCTGGTTGCGACCACGGCGTTGGGTGACAGCGAGGTGGACTTGACCGCGGCTTCGCCATTGGTGGCGGTGACCTTGAAGCGCAGATCCATGCTGTCGCCGGTGTAGTCGCTGCCGTCCCAGGTGAAGTAGTTGCGCCCTGCGCTGGCTGAACCCATTTCAATGGTGTCCACGACTTTGCCGTTGGCATCGGTGATGGTGACGGTGACGTTGGAGGCCGAACCTTCCAGGTCAAACGCCGCCGTGCCGCTGAGGTGCTTGGTGCCGTCTTCCGCTTCTTTGGCTGCCAGGCCCAGCTGATTGCCTTCGGACAGCACGGTGTGGCCAATCAAAGAGACGCCTTGCTGCATCTGCATCGAGGAGAACATGCTGGTCACACCTTCTACGGTGTTGTTCAGCTTTTCAATGCCGCTGACCGTGCTGATCTGCGCCATCTGCGAGGTCAGCTGGGCGTTGTCCATGGGACTGGTGGGGTCCTGGTTCTGCAACTGTGCGACCAGCAGTGTCAGAAACTGGTTCTGCATATCCGCCGCAGAGGCGGGCTTGCCCGTCTGGGCATTGGCGGTGGAGGTGTTGTTAACGCCGGAAATCATCTGCGCCTACTTTCTGTATGTCTTATTGGCCCAGCTGCAGCGTTTTGAGCAGCAGGGACTTGGCGGTGTTCATGACTTCCACGTTGTTCTGGTAAGAGCGGGAGGCCGAAATCATGTTGACCATTTCATCCACGGCATTCACGTTGGAGTGGGTGACATAGCCTTGCGCGTCCGCCAGTGGGTGCTCGGGGTTGTGCACGCGGCGGCCGGGGGGGTTGTCGTGGGGGATGTCCTTGACGTTGACACCGGCAGAGCCTTCGGGGCCCATCAGTGCGGGCTGCAAGCCCACCTGGCGAGCCTTG
>NZ_CADEPJ010000014.1 GCF_902829245.1 Comamonas jiangduensis
GTGCTGGCAGCTTGCAAGGCTTGGCGCACGGAGCCGTTTTCGCCCTGCGCCGCCTGCAGGGTTTTGGCGAAATTGAAGTCGCGGGCCACGTAGCCGGGTGTGTCGGCGTTGGCAATATTGCTGGAAATCACACGCTGGCGCTCTGCGCGCAACAGCAGCGCATCGCTGTGGAAATCCAAACGACTTGTCATTTTGTTGAGCATGTGAATCCTTGCAAGAGATGAAAACGACAACGGGCTGCACCTGACCTCGACGGACTTTGGTGCGTGCAGCGATTATGGAAATTCGGGCGTTTTGCTAAAGCGCGAAGAAAGCGGGGTTGCAGGTGTACTTTGGCGCTTAGCAGCGCGGCATCTTCTCTACAGTGCGTGTCATGGTTGATTCTGTTTTTCTGCTTTCTTTGACCGCCTCGCGCATGGCGCGTGCTGTGGTGCGCGCTGGTGTGGGTTTGCTGGTGGCTGCGAGTGCCTCGACGGTTTGGGCAGAAGATTTGGCAGACATCAGCAACCAGTGGCTGCAAGGTGCGCTGGCGCAAACGCAGGCGCAGCAAAGCATGCCGCTGCGCATGGAAGTGCAGGTGGGAAAGCTGGACCCGCGCTTGAACCTGGCTCCCTGCCTGCGCGTGGAGCCCTATCTGCCCAGCGGCAGCAAGCTGTGGGGGCGCACCCGCATAGGTATGCGCTGCGTGGAAGGCGCCAAGCCCTGGAATGTGTTCATGCCCGTGACCATCAGGGCGTTTGGCCCGGCCTGGGTGCTGGTGAACAACGTCAGCATGGGAGAGGTGCTGACCCATGAACATGCGATGCAATCCGAAGTGGACTGGGCGGAGTCGCCGCATTCCATCATTGCGTTGCCGGATGACTGGGTCGGACAAACGGCGGCGCGCAACCTGACCGCAGGCATGGCATTGCGCCAGACCATGGTCAAAGCGCCGGAAATTTTCAAGCCCGGCGCTGGCGTGAAGGTGCTGGTGCAAGGCAGCGGGTTTGCGGTGACTTCATCCGGCAAGGCCTTGGAGAGCGGCTCGGCTGGGCAGAATGTGCGCGTTCGCATGGAGAATGGCCGCACCGTGATAGGTACCGTCAATCAGCAAGGCGAAGTCGTTGTTGCACAGTGATACAAGCTTTTGAAAGAAAATCCTCAAGTTCCCTCTTGGGCGGTCGATAGCTAGACTACAGAGCCCTTGAGCGGGCAATTGGAGTAGGAAATGAAGGTCGGACAAAATACCAACGTTGAAATGCTGGCAGCCAAGTTGCAGCAAAACGCCACACAGCAAGCCCAGCAAAGCAAGAGCGGCACCGCCAGTGAGGTGGTGCAGCAAAGCCGTGCGAATGCCGCAGGTGTACCCGTGACCGTATCGAACTCGGTGCGTTCGCTGGATCAAAATGCCAAGTCTTCGTCGGATGTGGACATGGCCAAGGTCAATGCCATCCGCGAAGCCATTGCCAACGGCACGTTCAAAGTGAACGCCAGCGTGGTGGCCGACAAGATGCTGGTCGACGCCGCAGGCCTGCTGGGCGCCAGCCGCATTTAAGTTTTCTACGGGCGCTGTGCGCCGGTGCTGGCCTTCCGACCTTCGGCCTCACTGGTGTCTAGCGCCCGAACTCCGTCTCAACCCGCTCAACAGCTGATCTCCCCATGCAACTTCGTGAAGCTCTGGAACAAATTGACGGCATGATCGACTTGGTCAATGCCTTGGTGCTGGAAAACCAGCCTGAATCCACCGAACACGCCATTCGCCAGTTGCGCGACGGCATGCAGGCCTTTGCCGGGCTGGCGCAGCGCTTTGGCCCCGAGCAATTTACGCCCGAAAACATTGCGCGCATGCAAGCCATGTCCGAGCGCATGACACAAATGCGCGGCCATATTGCCAAGCTGTCGGCGATTGCCGCGCAGCAACTGGGCGCGTTGATGCCTGAGCAGTCCATCAGCCACACGTACGGTGGCAGCAAGCAGCCGGGCAATGCCGCATCGGTGGCGCGGCTGTATCACATCAGCGGCTAACAAGCTTTCATTGCATAGCTGCTGGCGCTTGTATAGATTGGCTCTCCATATGAAATAGTGTTGAAATCAATTCAAGACAAGCGCTAACAGCTATCAAAAAAATACCACTATAAAAAAGCGCCTTGTTAGGCGCTTTTTTTATGGTGGGGCAAGGCCTGCTGCGGCGCTTTAGTGAGCGCGCATTTTGGTGCGCAAACGGGCCACGGCCTGGCTGTGCAACTGGCACACGCGGGACTCAGTCACTTCCAGCACGGCGGCAATCTCCTTGAGATTCATCTCGTGCTCGTAGTACATGCCCATCACGTATTTCTCGCGCTCGGGCAGATTTTCAATCGCGGCCACCAGGGCTGCACGCATGCGCTCATCGCGCAGCATGGCGAAGGGGTCGGCTGAGGCGTCGGCCACGTAACGGTCCAAAAAGCTGCCGCCATCATCTTCACCGGGGGAGATGTCTTCCAGATAAATCAGCTGCGTGCCGCGTACTTTGGAGAGCATGGACTGGTATTCGCCCAGCTCCAGCTCCATCGCACCGGCGATTTCGGACTCTTTGGGCGCGCGCCCCAGCTCTTGCTCCAGCTTGTGGATGGCGCGCTCGATGTCTTTTTGGCCTTTGCGCGAGCTGCGGCTCATCCAGTCGTTGTCGCGCAACTCGTCCAGCATCGCGCCGCGGATGCGCTGGCTGGCAAAGGTTTCAAATTGCACACCTTGGCTAGATTCGAAGCGGGACAGGGCGTCGGCCAAACCAATCATGCCAACCTGGATCAGGTCATCGAGCTCCACGTTCGGCGGGAGCTTGGCAATCATGTGTTGTGCGATGCGACGCACCAGCGGGGCATGCTGGCGAATCAGTGCATCGCGATCCAACTGGCCATGGGCGGTGTACATGGACTCAATGGCTCCACACAGCAGGCGATGAAGAAAGGGCGGAAGATCCGGCGGTGGCGGCCTCTTGGGGGGCGTACACAGTCTCCGAATGCTCCAGACATTGTAGGGCCCAGCGTTGCAGCTGGCGGGGCTGCAGGGGATCGAACTGCTCGGACAAAGGCTCAGTATGCAAATGGTGCATGGCGCACTGTGACAGCGACTTGAGCACCGTATCCAGGCCATAACCGGCAGGGCGCATGGCGACCAAGCGCGGCATCAGGCCGCAGCCGATGAACATGTGCTTGAGCGCACGGTAGCTGCTCAGCACATTGCGCGACTGCGCAGGCACCAGCTGAATGGGGGTGTGCGTGCAGCCTTGCAGCATGCCAGACAGCAGCGGCGCAGGTGCCCACAGCACCACCAGCGCATGGTTGCGTACGTAGCGGTAGAGCAAATCCAGCGGGCGCTCGCCCGTGATGGACGCTTTGTGCTGCAGCTGCACCATGCCGCGTGCGGCAGGCAAAGTGGCCACGCTCAGCGGGTTGTGCAGGTCGGCCGCCAGCGCGCTGAAGGCATAGCCCTGGCGCGGTTGCAGCATGTCTTGCAGGCCGGGGGCTGCATCGGATTCCTGTTCTGTGCCATCCAAGACCACCACCGGGTAGCCTTGCTGCTGCAGGTGCGCGCAGGCCATCCACACGGCAGTAGCGTCTGCGTTGTCGCCCGATGGCACCACGGGCAGCACACGCAGCGACGACTGCGCGCCTTGCCAGTGCAAGCCTGTTCCTTGGTGCCATGCGTTCTCAAGCATGCAGCGCTCCGTGGGCCATGCCCGACGAGGATTCGGTGAAGTAAAAGTCCATGTCCAGCGTGGAAGGGTCAAACGCGGATTTGGTGTGCGCCCGCATGGAGGTGGCAACCAACTCGTTGGCATGCGCGCGGGCAAAGTCTTCCGGCACGCGCTGGCCGTTGGTGATGCCGCGCAGCACCAGCTGGTGGCGAATCAGGGCGTCCAGTGCCGGGGCCAGTTTGACGGCCTCATCCACCTTGAGAGGATGGCTTGTTTGCAGCCCACGCGCTTGAAGGCAGCCAGGGCCTCGTCCAGCGTGTCGCCGTGCGCGCCTGCGTTGGCCACCAGCAAGCGCTCAATGCCCGGCAGGTCCAGCACTTCCAGAATATCGTCCTTGCGCGGGTCGCGCGGCGCCACGCCGGTGGTGTCGATGATGACCATTTTTTGCCCGCCAGCAGGCCAGCAAATCTTGCAGTGCGGCCTTGTCGTGGGCCAGGTGGGCCACCACGCCCAGCATACGGCCATAGGCACGCAACTGCTCGTGGCCGCCGACGCGGTAGGTGTCCAGGGTAATCAGGCCCACGCTGTTGGGGCCGTGCTTGGCCGCGCACAGCGCAGCCAGCTTGGCGGCAGTGGTGGTTTTGCCTACACCGGTGGAGCCCACCAGCGCAAACACACCGCCCTTGTCCCAGATCGGCGCATCGGCGCTGTCGGTGCGCAGGTTGCGCTCCAGCACCTTGACCAGCCACTTCATGGCCTCGGCAGGGCCGGCGTCTTGCGGCAGGCGTTCCATGATGGTGCGCGACAGAGCGGGCGAGTAGCCGGAGCGAATCAGCTTGAGCATCAGGTTGCTGTGCAGCGGATTGGCGCGGGTCTGGTTCATCCAGGTCAGGGTGTTGAAGCGCTCTTCAATCAGCTCCTTGACGGATTGCAGCTCGTTCAGCAAGGCAGGGGCGGCTGCCGGTGCCGCCATCGCCGTCTTGCGGGGCTGCTCTGTGGGCAACTCCACGGCCAGGCCACGCAGCGGATTGTGTTTGATCACGGAAGGCGCCTTGGGCAGCGGCGCGTTGTCACGCACGGCGTCCAGACGGTTTTTACGTGCAAACGTGGGCATGGCTTGCGGGGCGACTTCGCCGCTCATTTCTTCATTGCGGCGGCGCAGCATGCGCTCGCGCACATAGTCCTGGAAAGACAGGGTGCTCATGGCCAGCTGCTCGGTGTCCTCTGCCACGCTTTGGCGTGGATTGGCCTTGACCACAGGTTTGGACTGCAGCAAGCGCATCCATGCGCACAGGCGCCTTGGGGGCTTGCTTGGGCGCACGGGTTTCATCCGCTTCGCGCGCCTGGATGGCGGCCATCAGGCCGGGGCTGGTCTGGCTGCCTTGGTCCAGCTGGCCCAGTGCATCTTCTGCGGTGGCCATGACTTCTACGCCGCCGGGCGTAGGGCGATTGGACAAAATCAGGGTGTGGTCACCGAAAACGGCACGCGCCTTGTCCAGGGCCTCACGGGCAGTGGGGGCTATGAAGCGTTGGATGTTCATGCGTTTGCACCTTTAAGAATGGGGCCGATGCGGATGGTGTGGGTCTCGGGGATCTCGCTGTGCGCCAGCACTTGGAGACGCGGAGCCACACGGCGCACCAGGCGTGCGATGGCGTTGCGGATGGCGTCGGGCACCAGCAAGCAAGCGGGCAGGCCCAGCTCTTCTTGCTTGTTGGCGACTTCGGCCGCGCGTTGGGTCAGCAGGTCTGCCACACCGGGGTCTAAGGAGGGCGCTTGGGGGTTGGCCAGGGCTTGCACCAGCAGGCGCTCCAGACCAGGTTCAATCGCAATCACATTCAACTCACGGGTGGGACCGTAGATCTGCTGCACGATGGCAGGGGCCAGTGCAATGCGCACGCGGCGGGCCAGCTCTACGGGGTCTTGGGTCTGAGTGGCGTGCTCGGCCAGTGTTTCGATGATGGTGCGGATATCACGGATGTGCACAGCATCCTCCAGCAACAGCTGGAGTACTTTCTGGAACGCAGTGATGGACACCATTTTGGGAATAACTTCTTCGATCAACTTGGGCGCGGTTTTCGCCACGTGCTCCACCAGTTGTTGCACCTCGTTACGGCTCAACAGCTTGGCAGCATGCATTTGCATCAAGTGTGACAAATGTGTCGCCATCACAGTTTCCGAATCAACGACGGTAAAACCAGCCATTTGTGCCGCTTCCTTTTGGCGCTCGTCGATCCAGTGCGCGGGCAGGCCAAAGGCAGGGTCGGTGGTGGGTGTGCCAATCAGCGGCGTGGTGATGCCACCGGGGTTGATCGCCAGGTACATGCCGGGGAAGGCTTCGCCTTCGCCCACCATCACGCCGCGCAGCGTCAGGCGGTAGGCACTGGGCAAAAAAAAGCCCACTTCCTGCGCAAACTTGCGGCGCACGCCCGTGATGCGGGTGAGCAAGTCGCCCTGGCGCTTTTTGTCAACCAGTGCAATCAGGCGGTAGCCCAGCTCCAGGCCCAGCAAGTCCACAGGCTGCAGGTCGTCCCAGGTGGCTTCGGTGTCTTGCTGCGGTGCAGCCAATGCACCGGGCGTAGGGGCTTCGGCCGTGCCTGCCTTGCCTTGCTCGGCCTGCTTTTGGGTCTTGCGGTACACCGTCCATGCGCCGTAGCCAAACAAAGCGCCCATCGCTAAGAACACGGTGTGGGGCATGTTGGGGATCAGGCCCAGCATGATCAAGATGGCCGAGGTAATGGCCAGCGCGCGGGGCGAGGCCATCATCTGGTTGGAAATTTGCTTGCCGGTGTTGTTGTCTTTGCCCACGCGCGAGATCACCATGGCGGACGCCACCGAAATCAGCAGTGCAGGAATCTGTGCCACCAGCGCATCGCCAACGGCCAGCAAGATGTAGCTGTTGGCGGCATCGCCAGCACTCAGACCGTGCTGGGCCATGCCGATGATGAAACCACCGACGATGGTGATGATCAAAATCAAAATGCCGGCCATTGCGTCGCCGCGCACAAACTTGGAGGCGCCGTCCATCGAGCCAAAGCAGTTCGCTTCTTCTTGCACTTCGGCACGGCGGCGCCTGGCCTCGCCTTCGTCAATCAGGCCCGCGTTCAAGTCTGCATCCACGGCCATTTGCTTGCCGGGCATGGCATCCAGGGTAAAGCGTGCCGACACTTCCGCAATACGCTCGGCGCCCTTGGTAATCACCACAAAGTTAATCACCACCAAAATCGCAAACCCGATCAGGCCCACGGCAAAGTTGCCGCCAATCAGGAAGTGGCCAAAGGATTCCATCACCGCGCCCGCAGCGCCGGGGCCGGTGTGTCCTTCCAGCAGCACCACGCGGGTCGATGCCACGTTCAGCGACAGGCGCATCAGCGTGGTCAGCAGCAGCACCGAGGGGAAGGCCGAGAAGTCCAGCGGGCGCACCATGTACGCGGCAATCATCATCACCATCAAGGCGGTGGCAATGTTCAGCGTAAAGAAGGTGTCCAGCATCCAGGGCGGCATGGGCAGCACCATCAGCGCCAGAATGGCAATCACCAAAATAGGCGCAGCCAAGCCCTGGAATGCCAAGCCGTTCTTGGTGCTCCAGGTTTGCAGGTTTTTGAACAAGGCGGTGTTCATGGTGGCAGTGCTTTCTAACGCTTAAGGCTTTGCAGCCGCAGCACGCGGGGTGTGCGGATCAAGTTCTGGGGGCACGTGGGGCTGAGGCAGCTCACCAGGTGCAGGTGCCTCGCCGCGCATGGAGGCTTTGAGGCGGTATACATAGGCCAAAATCTGAGCCACGGCGGTGTACAGCGTGGATGGGATGGCCTGGTCAATCTCTGCGTGGGCGTACAGAGCGCGGGCCAGCATGGGCGACTCCAGCACCGGAATGCTGTGCGCCTTGGCCACTTCGCGAATCTTGAGCGCCACCAAATCGGCCCCCATGGCTACCACCTGGGGCGCAGCCATGGTGGCTTCGTCATAGCGCAAGGCCACGGAGTAGTGGGTGGGGTTGGTCACCACAAAATCTGCCTTGGGCACGGCAGAAATGCTGGCGCGCTGGGAAATTTCGCGCTGCTTTTGGCGAATCTTGCCTTTGAGTTCGGGGCTGCCCTCGGACTCTTTGTGTTCTTGTTTGACCTCTTGGTGGCTCATCTTCAAGCGCTGCAGGAACAGCACTTTTTGCAATGGCACGTCAATCATGGCCACCGCAAACACCACCACCAGAAGCATGATCAGGCCGCTGATGATCCAGTCACCCACCTGGCCCAAAGCCGCTTGGCCGCCCAGTGCCGGAATCCTGGCCAGCTCCACAATGCCCGACTTGATATGGAACCAGCCAACGGTGGCCAAAATCAGCATCAGCGCCACGTTCTTGAGGGCGGTCACCATCTGCTGCTTGGAGAAAACGTTGCCCAGACCCGAGATGGGGTTGATGCGCTTGAACTGCGGCATGATGGGCTTGAGGCTGTAGATCCAGCCGCCCGACATCAGCGTTGTGATGATGGAGACCGCGTTGATGGCCAGGGCAAAAATCACGCAGCCCAGAATGCCCACCACGGCCATATCCACCAGCCGCTCCAGCATCAATTGCGGCACCAGCACCGTGTCTGCGCTGAAGGACATCTGCTTGCTCATGGCAATGCGCAGATGCTGCATCAGGGTGGGGCCGCCCATGATCACCATCAACGAACCCATGCCCAACACCGCCAAGTGGCCGAGATCGCGCGAACGCGATGTCTGCCCGTCCTTGCGGGTTTTCTGTAGCTTCCTTTCGGTTGCTGGTAGGGATTTGTCTTGGCTCGATTCCATGGTGGCATGAGAGAGGGGTCTCATGCCATTGTCCGTAAGCCGCCAAATTGCTAAAGCTGGAAAAGCGCGCCACAGGGGGTGCTATTTCAGCGCCCGCTGTGCTGGCGGCTGCCAAGCAATCGGCTAACGCGGTGGGTGATTGCTCTGTAAATAAGAGCTTGTTGCGCTCTTCTTACAAAGGTTTTGGCTGTAAATAGCCTTGAATCCTAATAAAGAAGAGCGTCAACAGCTCTTTTTTGTATAGCTAGAGTTAAAAGCCCAGGCTCGCCAGCAAATCATCCACTTGTGACTGCGAGGTCACCACATCCTGGGCATTCGGGTCCACTACGGGGCCTTGCAGCTTGGGATGTGCAGCGAGTGTTTCCTCTGGTGCCGGTGCAGCGGGTGCGGGCGCAGCTTCGGCCAGTGCCGCCGCCCACAGATCATCGGCCTGGTTGGTCGCGACCTGGCCCGTGGCCATGGCGGCTGCGGCCAGTACCTCGCCCTCATCCAGCGGCGTGCTGCTGCCCGCCACTTGCGGTGCTGTTTGCAGCAGCAGCTCCACCAGCTGGTTTTCAGATCACTGGCCAGACGCACGACCTTGGCAATCACTTGTCCGGTCAGGTCATGGAAGTCTTGGGCCATCATGATGTCGGTCAACTGGTTGTCCACGATTTCCGTGGCTTTTCCATGTCTTCCAGGTAATTCATGATGTGGCCCTTGGCCACCGCTGCCACGGGTCGGCAATCATCGCTTGGCGCATTTTTTGGTCTGCGCCACGATGTCGGTCTGCCGGTCCTTGGCGTCATCCACCAAAGTCAGCACCTTCTCTGCAGCTTCGCCCGTCAAACGCGCAATGTACGAAAGGCGGTTTGCGCATCCGGTAACTCTTCGGTGGCGCCACGCAAGCGGTCTGCATAACCCAGCTCGCGCAGGGAATCATGCAGCTGCCGCGTGAGCATGCCGATTTTGTTGTGGACATTGCCCTGGTCAAAAGCGCAGGGCGATGCGTCGCTGTGAGGCGTTGCTTGGTCCATGGGTTTAACTCAGGCCAACCTTCTTCAAGATCAGATTGACCTTTTCTTCCAGCGTGGCCTTGGTAAAAGGCTTGACGATGTAACCGGCCGCGCCCCCCTGGGCGGCAGCCACGATGTCTTCCTTGCGGGCTTCGGCGGTCACCATCAGCACCGGCAGGTGTTTGAGCTTCTCGTCTGCCTTGATTTCTGTCAGCAACTGGAAGCCGTTCATATGGGCATGTTGATGTCGGTCACGACAAAGTCGAACTTGCTGTTGCGCAGCTTGTGCAGCGCAGCACACCGTCTTCGGCCTCATCGGCCTCAGTAAAGCCGCTTTCCTTCAGCAAATTACGCACGATGCGGCGCATGGTGGAGAAGTCGTCAACGATCAAAAAGCGAAGGGCATTGGTAGCCACGGAGGACCCTTTCGGTCAAATAAGCTCTTGAATGAAACCCGTGCCAAGGCGCAGGTCCCGTCCGATTTCACAAATTGTCACGGAGTTTGGCGTGCAGGGGGGGAATTCTCCTGCTTTTCCATATTTTCCGATTCCAATTTGTTGTCTTGTTGCGCCGAAGGTGCTTGCTTACCCAGCAAGCGCTCTTCGGCCTCATGCGTCAGCACGGTGATCGTGATGCGCCGGTTTTGCGGTGCGCGTGGGTCGTCCGGGTGCAGCAAATCGCTGGCCGCCAGACCGACTACACGCGCCAATTTGTCGTTGGGCATACCTGCCACCACCAACTCGCGCCGCGAGGCGTTGGCCCGGTCGGTAGAAAGTTCCCAGTTGCTATAGCCTTTTTCACCCGTGCCATAAGGCGCGGCGTCGGTGTGGCCAGCCAGGCTGATCCGGTTTTCCACACCACCCAGGGCAGCGCCCACCTCGCGCAAGATATCGCGCATATAGGGTTTGACGATGGCGCTGCCAATGTCAAACATGGGGCGGTTTTGCTCGTCCACGATCTGAATTTGCAGGCCATCAGGCGTCACATCCATGCGGATCTGTGACTTGTACTCGTTGAGCGTGGCGTTGCTGGAGATCATGGCGTCAATCTTGGCGCGCAGTGCTTTGATCCGCTGGGCATCTTGCTCGGCGCGCACCTGGCGCAGGCT
>NZ_CADEPJ010000015.1 GCF_902829245.1 Comamonas jiangduensis
GGCTCTTCCACATCCATTTCAATCGCCATCAAGCCCTCTTTGCGGGCCTTTTGCAGCACGTCATACAGCAGTGCCAGCAAGCTCATAAAGCGTGCCTTGTTGTGCTTGGAGCTTTTGAGCACGCCTGCCAGGGCGGAAACCGTGGCTTTGAGCACCTTGGGCGGATTGGTCACGATGAACGCGCCAATCGCAGAGCCGCCAATGGTGGCCATTTCAAACGGGAGGGCTTTGCCAAGGACGCTCATGTTTCCGCCGTGGAGGGCGTAAACACCAAAGACGCAACCGAAAGCGATGATGTAACCAATAAGGACAAGCATGGGGAAATTGTCGTGGGTGCCTAGGCGCCGTATTCGTGCAATAAGAAGGGTGATTGTTGCCTAGTTGTATCGGCTGCACGCGGCAAAGCTAAAGCTTCTTTCGCAGGGTGGTGATCGCTTGCAGCGGCTATGTCAGCTCTCTCACCTATACATATATATCAATGAGCGGGCGCGAAGGGTAACGGCAAGCCCCAAAAAGGCGCAAACGCGGTGGGGTACCAGACCGTTTTGGTAAGGGTGCCTTATGCATAAGGTGCTGCCTGTGGGGGGCGTTGCCTTTGCCCCTTGCTGTGTGGTTGAGGAAAGGCGGCTGGCAGGGGTAGGGGCCAGCGCTGCGCCGTGCTGGGCAGGTGGTAAAAAATATTTCTAAAAAAAAACTAAAGTCCTGCCCCCCGTGGTCGATACATCACTCAGCAGGGAGAAAAGCCCTGTGAAAGACGGACCCAACGGCAAACACAAGAAATGCCGCAAGTCTGAAATTTTGAAGGGCCGCTGACCGTGCCCACCTTGAAGCAAGGCGACGGTTGGCACACGTACTGAATTGACGTAGAGGAGCTACACCATGGCAATGGTCATCACCACCAATATTTCTTCGCTGAATGCGCAACGCCAACTGGCAGGCTCTGCCAACAAGCTGGGTACTGCCATGGAGCGCCTGTCCTCAGGCCTGCGCATCAACAGCGCCAAGGACGATGCCGCTGGCCTGGCCATCTCCAGCCGCATGACCACCCAGATCACAGGTTTGAATGTGGCGCAGCGCAATGCGAATGACGGCATTTCGCTGGCACAAACTGCGGAAGGCGCGCTGTCCACTATTGGCAACAACCTGCAGCGCATCCGTGAACTGGCTGTGCAATCGCGCAATGCGACAAATTCTTCGGATGACCGTGCTGCATTGCAAAAAGAAGTTGATCAGTTGAAGAGCGAAATTGATCGTGTAGCTGAAACAACGTCTTTCAATGGCACAAAGTTGTTGGATGGTTCCTTCACATCGAAAGCTTTCCAAGTGGGTGCCAATCAAGGGGAATTGATTAATATCGATTCCATTCAGAATACCAAGATTTCCCAATTGGGTACTTGGACTTCTAGCAGCGTTGATGCTGTACGTGTTGGTGAAGAGATCAGTAAAGTAGCGGGCACAGGCTTAACTGTCACTCCAGGCAGCGGCAGTTTGGCTATGGCGGGTTTGACTGTCGATGCAACGAACGGTGTTGGTGCGTTTGATATCAATGTTGGTGGGCAAACATTAAATATTTCTGCAACCGCTTTTACTAATAATGACGCTGATACACAAGCAGCAGTAGCCGCTAAGGTTGAAACAGCGCTGGAAACAATAACTGGGATTAAAGCAAAAGTTACTGGCAGTGCTATTGCAATTACAAGCACTCAAGACACAGCTTTGCAAATCAGTGCATCTGCTAATGGCACTAACCCATTGCCTGGCGGAGCTGCCTCTACTTTTACTGGCAATATCTCGGGTCAAAGCTATGCTTATGCTGCAACTGAGATTGAAGTGAATGACAAAACTATTAGTATCGGTACAGCCTCCTCCGCAGCTGCACGTGCCTCTGATGTAGTTAAGGCAATCAATGACACGTTTACTGACGGTTCTGTGAAAGCCTCTTTGATTGACAACAAAGTTGTCTTGACCGGCAAGGGTGTTGATGTTGAAGTTGTGGACGCAGGCGAATTTACAGGGTTGACTGCAGGCACCTCTAATTTCACAAAGGGTCTTGAGCAGACAGGCTTTGAGAAACTGAACGTTTCTACAGTCCAAGGTGCCGATGATGCTATTTTGGCTATGGATGCTGCCCTGAAGGCAGTGAACTCCGCACGTGCTGACCTGGGTGCTATCCAGAACCGTTTTGAGTCGGTTGTGTCCAATCTGGCTACTACCTCCGAAAACCTGACTGCTTCCCGCAGCCGTATTCTGGATGCTGACTTTGCGGTCGAAACTGCGAACCTGAGCAGCGCCCAGGTACTGCAGCAAGCCGGTACTGCCATGGTGGCCCAGGCCAACCAGCTGCCACAGAACGTGCTGACCCTCCTGCGTTAATCGCGCACCGTTTCGCCAGCAACGCTGGCGAAACAGCATGCAACCAAAAGCCAAGCCCCGTGCAAGCGGGGCTTGGCTTTTTTGCTATGGGTTTTGAAAACTTTAGAGGCGTTGAAGCGGGGATTTGTCGGGCAATTGGGGTGTTTATTGGCTGAATGGCTGAGGGTGTCTGGAGGAACAATTTGCACCATATCCAAAAAGGTGTATGGGCTATGGTGGCTCGTGCCTGGATGGGAACGGGCCAGCGCGTGCGTTGGCATTGCAGCATTTACCGCAGTGCCGGTGCACCGGCTTACAGACAAGGAGCTTTCAGTTATGGCAGCCATCATCAATACGAATATTCAGTCCATGAACGCTCAGCGCAATCTGAGCAAGTCCCAATCGACCCTGTCTACCTCCATGCAGCGCCTGTCTTCCGGCTTGCGCATCAACAGCGCCAAGGACGATGCGGCCGGTCTGGCCATTTCCGAGCGCATGACCACCCAGACCCGTGGCCTGACGGTGGCGGCGCGCAATGCGAACGATGGTATTTCTCTGGCGCAGGCGGCCGAAGGTGCCCTGGGCTCGCTGACTGCCAACCTGCAGCGTATCCGTGAACTGGCAGTGCAGGCCCGCAACGCCACCAACTCTGCCGAAGACCGCGCCGCACTGAATCAAGAAGTGCAGCAGCTCAAAGAAGAAATCGACCGCGTGGCACGCGACACCTCGTTCAACGGCACCAAGCTGCTGGATGGATCGTTCACCAATATGGCGTTTCAGGTCGGGGCCAACCAGGGCCAGACCATTGATATCACCAATATCGTGAATGCCAATACGGAAGCATTGGGCAAGTGGAACAGCGTGGCAGTGCCTGCGAAGCTGGAAGGAGCGACGATTGAGGGTTCAAAAGCAGCGGTTATCGTTCCAAAGCAAACAGTTTTGGATATCACGTTGCCAGTTAACTTTCAGCACGGTGCTTTTGATATCTCCATTAATGGCGGCACTGCCATTAATGTGGCCGCAAATCCTACAACAGCCACGACAGTAGATGAAGGCAGAGAGGCGCTGCGATTAGCCGTTCAAACTGCATTAAACGGCGCAGGCACAGTTTTTAATCCTGATAAAGCAGTTGTTTCCATCAATGCAGATGGCAAGTTGGTGATTGAAAGTAGCCTTACGACAAATACAGCGCTGACAATCAGTGGAACAACCCCGCCTTTACCCGCAACTGCCACAGTACAAGCGGCTAAAAATGTAGCTTCAGGAGGGATGCCAGCAGCCGCAGTAACTATCAATGGCCAGACATTTAATTTGTCGGCTCAGGAAAAAGCTTCTGACCGTGTCAATGATTTGGTAGAGCAAATCAACAACGCCACATACAGCGGGGGCAATAGCACGGTCAAAGCATCGATTGTGAATGGTGGCCTGGTGCTGACATCTGCGGATGGCAATATCACTGTTGCGGGTGCTGCGCCAACAGCAGTGGAAGCTGATTTGTTGGCTGCAACGGGTTTGAAAATAGGCAACACATTTGAGGGCGATGCGAATTTCTTGAAAGATTCTGCCCGTACTTTTGAATCCGCCCAAACCGATGTGAAGGGTTTTGAAAAGCTGAATGTGCTGGATGCAGAGTTTGCCGACAACGCCATCTTGGCCATGGACGCGGCCTTGGCTTCCGTCAATAGCGCGCGTGCCACATTGGGTGCGGTGCAGTCGCGCTTTCAGACCACGATTGACAACCTCAATATCACCAACGAAAACCTGACGGCCTCCAAGAGCCGCATTATGGATGCCGACTTTGCGGCAGAAACCGCTGCGCTGAGTGCGGCCCAGGTGCTGCAGCAGGCTGGTACGGCCATGGTGGCGCAGGCCAACCAAGTGCCACAAACCGTGCTGCAACTGCTGCAAGGCTAAGAGCGGCTAAGAACACGCGGTGTGCCCGCCAGCTTGTCTGGTGGGCACGGTAGCCCGGTAGTAAAAAAATACGGCCTGTTTGTAGCAGGCCGTTAAAGTTTGCGCGGGGCGTGCCGATATGCAATCAAGCGTCGGTGCAACCGGAGGGGTGCTCGCGGTACGCTGCGACACAATAGTGCTTGCCGGCAGAGTCTGGCGCAGGAGGTTTTTTCATGGCAACAGGTTCTATCAGTTCGATCGGTATTGGCAGCGGTTTGGATGCGGAAAACATCGTGACCCAGTTGGTGGCGATCAAGCAAAAGTCGTTGACCAAGCTGGAAACCCAGGCCACCACCATCAGCACGAAGATTTCGTCCATGGGCTCGCTGAAAACGGCGGTGTCCAATCTGCAGGATCAGATTAAAAAGCTGTCCAAGGGTGATTTGTGGCAGGGTAAAACTGTGACCTCCAGCAATAGCGGTGCGATCACCGGCACGGTCACCACCAAGGCGGCGGCGGGTAGTTATGCCGTGGAAGTGTCGCAACTGGCGGCTGCGCAAAGTGCCAATTCGACGGCTTTTGCCAAAGATGCGGCCATGGGCAAAGGGGTGCTGACCATCACCATGGGCACATGGTCCCAAACGGATGATTCTCACAGTTTCAGTGCCGGTAGCGACAGCTCCAAAAACCTGTTGCTGGATGATTTGACGGGCAATGAAACGCTGAGCGAGATTGCCGCCAAGATCAATGCCAAAGAGGCGGGTGTAACGGCGGCAATTGTGCGTGATGCCTCGGGTGAGCGTTTGTCGCTGACATCGACCGCCACGGGCACGGCTAACGGTTTTCAGGTAACGGTCACAGAGGCGGTGGTTGGCGAAGGCGTGGGTGCGAATCTGGCCAAGCTGGCGTACACAGACCCCGCAGCCACGGACAGCGGCAATGGCATGACGCTGGGGCGTGCTGCCAAGGACACCGAGGCCACGATCAACGGTATTAAGGTCAAGTCTTCCAATCTGGTGCTCAGCGATGTGGTGGATGGGTTGACGCTGACCGTCAGCAAGCTGACCGAGGCGAATACACCTGCCAACATCACGATTGCCCAAGACACGGCCAGCGCCAAGCAGGCGATCAACAACTTGGTGACTTCCTACAGTTCGCTGATGGAAACCTTGTCAACGATGATGGCCTACAACCCAGACACTGGGGCCGCAGGCACTTTGCAGGGTGATGCCACAGCGCGTACTTTGCAGTCGGCCATGCGGCGCCTGATTCAGAACACGGGCGGGGCAGATACGCAGTTTCAGTCGCTGTCGCAAATTGGTGTGCAGCTGACCAAAGACGGCAAGCTGGAAGTGAACGATGCCAAGCTGACGGCGGCGCTCAAAGACCCGGAAGGCTTGAAGAACTTCTTTTCGGTAGATGCTGCAGGGCAGGACCAAGATGGCTGGGCCGTGCGCGCGTCTTCTTTCACCCAGGGTTTGCTGGACACGACGCAGGGCATGTTTGCGACGGCCGATGCATCGTTGAATGCACAGTTGAAGAGTAACTCCAGCCAGAAAGAAAGCATGCAGCGGCGTATCAGCGCGTATGAGACCAATTTACGTGCAACGTATTCGGCCCTGGATACGAAGATGGCGCAAATGGATTCGCTCAATAACTACATCACCCAGCAAATCGCGCAGTGGAACAAGAGTAGCAACTGACGCGCGAAACTGTGCATGAAAAGTATGGTTTACGGTGTCTTTGGCCGCGGCAGACCGACGACATAATTTAGACATATTGGAATGGGTGGGCGCATGTTCACGATGAACATGTGGCGCTGCCCGGCGAAGGAGTAGTTGATGTTTTCCTCATTTGGCGCACGTTCCGCCTCGGCGTACCAACAGATTGGTGTGCAATCTGTGGTGACAGAGGCGTCGCCACATCAATTGATCAACATGCTCTTTGACGGGCTGCTGAAGTCTTTGAGTTCGGCAAGAACTGCCATGCAAAACCGCAATGTGGAGGAGAAAATCCGCCACATCAGCAAGGCGCAGCGCATCATTCAGGAGGGCTTGATTTTGGGCCTGGATCTGGAAAAAGGCGGTGAGCTGGCAGAGAATTTGCTGGCGCTGTATGACTACTGTGCCGTGAAGCTGACGCAGGCGAATGCCAGCAACAATGTGGCATTTTTGGACGAGGTGGAGCATTTGATGGCGCCAGTGGCTAAGTCATGGGCCGCGATTGGGCCCGATGCTTTGAATGGCAACCACAACCCCATTTCTGTAGGCGGATGACACGTGCGATCAGATCTGATTGATTTCTACCGCGCCATTGAAGAAGCCAGTCAACGCATGCTGGAGTCTGCCAAGCAAAGCGATTGGGATGGTGTGACGCGCTTTGAAAACACTTGTTCGGTGCTGATCAATGAGCTGCGCTTGCAGTCCCAAGGTGCGGAACTGACGCGCGAGCAGCGCAAGGAAAAGACGCGCATCATGCAAAGCATTTTGCGCAACGATGCGCAGCTGCGCGTGCTGGCCGAGCCTTGGCTTGCGACACTGGAGCATATGGGTCGCGTGCCAGCCAGCTCTGCGCTACATTAGCCAGCTCTGCGCTACATTAATTAGCGATTGCACAAATCCTCCAAGGTTTGGCAAAGCCCATCGGTTAAAAGGCCGATGGGCTTTTTTTATGCGCCATCGTGAACTGGCTAGTTATTTGAAAATTGATAGCTGGTAGCGATTAAGAAATAAGGATTTCATCGCACAAACAACATGAAGCCGTTGATTTATAAGCGCTAGTAGCTCACTTAATTGATGGTTAAGAGTGGAGTGGTCACGAGGGGTGTTGGGTTGCAGGTGCAAAAAAAGACCGCAACCCGAAGGGTGCGGTCATCAAAGGTTTTTTTGAAGGGTGAGCGTTCGAGTGGCTGGTAGAGGAGCTACCGACCACACACAAGCAGGTGCTCAGACCTGCATGTTCATGACATCGGTGTAGGCCTGCACCAGGCGGTTGCGTACATGCAAAGTAGCTTGGAAGCCGATTTGGGCTTTTTGCATGGCAACCATGGTTTCTTCCAGGCTGACCGATGGGTTCTCCAGTTGCACTTCTTTTTGCAAGTGGGAAGAGTGATTCTGCGAAGCGCTGACGGAGCGCAATGCGTTCTCCAGGGCAGAGCTGAAGCCATGGCCTTCGGCTTCGGACTTTTGCACAGGCTTGGTCAAGCGTTGTGCCATATCGCTGGACATGGTGGTCAACGGAGAAGTGGCGCTATGAAGGCGAAGGTCCATGATGTTGTTTCCTTGAACTCGTTATTGGTTCGATGGGTGCAATCGTAGGCAATTGCAAACTATCCATCTGGGTAAATAAATGGGGAAACGGCGGCTTTATCTGGGGAACGCCCGAGCGGGAAGTTTGAATAATCGGCATCACGTTGGGCTCCGTGTCGGGCCCAAGCTCCCCATTTGGAAAAGAACATGTCCGCAGTTGCTGAAATTCCTGTTGAACCAAGTCCTCCCGCCGCAAGCCCTGCCAATTGGCAGCAGCGGCTGGCAGGTCTCGACCGCAATCAACGCATATTGATTGGGCTGTGGGCGCTTTGGTGGTGGCAGGGGTGATTGCGGCCATGATGTTCAGCCGCCAGCCTGACTACCGCGTGCTTTTCAGCAACCTGAGCGACAAAGATGGCGGCGCAATCGTCTCGCAGTTGGCTTCCATGAACGTGCCCTACAAGTACACCGAAGGTGGTGGCGCGATCATGATTCCTGCAGATCGCATCCATGATGTGCGTTTGAAGCTGGCGACGCAGGGCTTGCCCAAGGGGGCGGTGTCTGGCTTTGAAATCATGGAGGCCAGCAAGTTTGGTATTACGCAGTTTCAAGAGCGAGTGAATTACCAGCGCGCCTTGGAGGGGGAGTTGACACGCTCCATCCTGGGGCTGTCCGCGGTGCAAAACGCCCGCGTGCACTTGGCGCTTCCGAACCAGAACGGTTTTTTCCGCGAGCAGCAAAAGCCTTCGGCTTCGGTGTTGCTGACGTTGTACCCCGGCCGTTTGCTGGATCGCACGCAGATTGCGGGCATCGTGCACCTGATCTCTTCCAGCGTGCCTGAAATGCTGCCGGGTGCAGTGAGCGTGGTGGACGATTCGGGCAAGCTGTTGTCGCAAACCACGAACCCCGAAAAAAAAGGACAGAGTGGTGCTGCGTGTGGCGACCCTGGAAGGTATCCAGCCTTCAGCACTGAAAGACTTGAATGAAGTGCTCTACAAGGTGTTGGCCGGTGGCGACAAGATTCGCAAGACCTCACTGGGTGGCGTGAAGACGGCGGCCGAAATGATCAACTTGCTGGGCGGCAATGCCGATGTGGCCGTGCTGGACACGATCCGCAATTACGACGCGGACTTGGCCCAGAAGATCATGGACAAGATGTTTGTGTTTGACGACCTGGTCAAGCTGGACGACCGTTCGCTGCAGCTGGTGCTGCGCGAGGTGGCTTCCGAGACGCTGATCGTGGCGCTCAAGGGTGGCTCCATGGAAGTGCGCGACAAGATTCTGGCGAATATGTCCATGCGCGCTGCCGCAGCACTGCGCGAAGACTTGGAAGCGCGTGGCCCTATGCGTTTGTCCGAAGTCGAAACGCAGCAAAAGGAAATCCTCAAGGTGGTGCGTCGCCTGGCCGACGAGAACCAGATCACGCTGGGTGGTGGCCCAGAAGACAGTTTTGTCTAAGGCACACATCCAGCGTACGAGTAGGCGAACATGACCCGTTTTATTCCCAGCGAAGAAATCGACCACCAGCATGTGCGGCAATGGCACTTTGGTGGTGTGCGCAGCGGCACGCTCCATGGCTTTACGGCCATGCCGGAGATGACGCTGGACCCTGCATTGTTGCCCCCTGTGCCAGAGGTGGAGGCTCAGTCGCAGCCCGCCGCTGCAGAAGAGGCACCTGACGAAGTTGTGCAGGCCGAGGAGGTGGAGCCTGCTGCGCCTTCTTATTCCGAAGAGGTGTTGCAGCAGCAACTGGAGCAAGCGCGCCAAGAGGCGTACCAGCAAGGTCTGGAGCAAGGTCAGCAGCAGGCCGCCCAAGAGTGGCAAGCGCGCATGGCGGACTACCAGAACAATCTGGGACGTGAAACCGCGCAGCGTTTGAGCGAAGTGCTGCACGCGGCGCAAACAGGTTTGCAAGGTTTGCAGCAGCAAATGGCGCCGGATCTGTTGCAGCTGGCCTGCGATATTGCCCGGCAAGTGGTGCGCCAAGAGTTGCGCTGCAACCCGCAGGCTTTGCAGCCTGTGGTGGCAGAAGCACTGGACATGCTGGGTGCAGAAACCAAGCCTGCACTGGTGCGGTTAAACCCCGAAGACTTTAAAAACTTGGAAGCGCATTTGCGCGCTGCGCTGCCCAACCCCAAGGTGGAATGGCTGGCCGACCCCAGCGTGGCAGCGGGTGGCTGCATGGTAGAGAGCCAGGGCGCGCACATTGATGGCAGCCTGGAGCGCCGCTGGCAGCGTGCGTTAGCAGCGTTGGGTCTGGTGTCTACCTGGTATGAGGGTGCTTCGTATGGCAACTGATCAAGCGCAGATAGATGCACCGATTGCACCCCTGAAAGCGATGCTGCGCGTAGGGCGCGAGCGTGTGAATCAGCCTTTGCCTTTGCACAGCCACGGAACCTTGACCCGTTTGACGGGGCTGGTGCTGGAAGCCAGCGGGCTGCGTGTGCCCGTGGGTTCGCAATGCCATTTGCAAATGCCGGGTGCAGAGCCTGTCTTGGCCGAAGTGGTGGGGTTTGCGGGCGACAGGGCATTTTTGATGCCTGCGGGCGATATTCAAGGCTTGTCGTGCGGCGCTACGGTTACACCGGCAGAGCCGTTTGCACCGCCCCTGCGTTGGGGGGATACCGAAGCGCCAACGCTGGCAACAGGCATGCTGCGTTTGCCGATGGGGGATGGTTTGCTGGGGCGGGTGGTGAACTCGCAAGGGATTCCGCTGGATCATGCAGGCGCATTGCACAACGTGGTGGCCGAGCCGCTGGACCGCGAGCCCATCAACGCCATGGAGCGCGCACCTGTGCGCGAGAGCTGGATACGGGTGCGCGTGCGATCAACAGCTTGCTGACCGTGGGCCGTGGTCAACGCCTGGGGCTGTTTGCGGGTTCGGGTGTGGGTAAGTCGGTGCTGCTGGGCATGATGGCGCGCTACACCAAGGCCGATGTGATCGTGGTGGGGCTGATTGGCGAGCGTGGCCGCGAAGTGAAAGAGTTCGTGGAAGACATCTTGGGTGCCCAAGACCGTTCGCGGGCGGTGGTGGTGGCGGCCCCTGCGGATGCGCCGCCTTTGCTGCGCATGCAAGGCGCCAGCTATGCCACCGCGATTGCCGAGCATTTTCGAGACAAAGGCAAGCATGTGCTACTGCTCATGGATTCGCTCACCCGCTATGCACAAGCCCAGCGTGAAATTGCGCTGGCGATTGGTGAGCCTCCCGCCACCAAGGGCTACCCGCCATCGTGTTTTGCCAAATTGCCTGCCCTGGTAGAGCGCAGCGGCAATGGCTTGAACGGGGTGGGCTCGATCACGGCTTTTTATACGGTGCTGTCAGAAGGTGATGACCAGCAAGATCCGATTGCCGACGCATCACGTGCGATTTTGGATGGGCACTACGTGTTGTCGCGTGCATTGGCGGAGCAGGGGCATTACCCCGCAATTGATGTGGAGCAATCCGCTTCGCGGGTGATGCACAACGTGGTCCCGCAAGAGCACTTCGAGTTAGCTAGACGGTTTAGAGCCGTTTATTCGCGCTATCAAAAAAGCAAGGATTTGATACAAGTAGGAGCTTACGTCAGCGGCTCTGATCCGCAGGTGGATGATGCGATCCGTTTGCAGCCCGCGATGGCGAGTTTTCTGCAGCAGACGATGTTTGAGTCTGCTTCGATGGAAGAGAGCCTGGCGCAGATGGCTGCGGTGTTGAATCCGCAAAATTGATAACCAGAGGGATGTGGAATGTCGTCGCTCAATGCATTGATGATCGCCATTGATATGGCAGTACGTAAACGCGATGAAGCGCGCAATGCGCTTCGTGAGCGTCAGCGTGCCCATGACGCGGCCAAGTCCCAGATGGAGCAGTTGCAAAGCTATGCCCTTGAGATGCAGCAGCGCTGGGGAGCCAGCGAAGGGGCCACCATGAAGCCGGAAGTGATGCTGCATCACCGGCAGTTCATGGATCGCTTGCAGCATGCGATGGATCTGCAAGTCAAGGTGATGGCCGATCAAGCCATTCGCTTGGAGGCAGCACAAAAAGCCTTGATGGCGACCGAGCTGCGTTTGACCAGCTTGAACAAAGTGGTCGAAACGCGTCGCCGTGATATCGCGCTGGCGCAAATGCGCCGTGAACAGAAACAAACCGATGAGCGCGCGGCGCTGCAGTTCATTGGGCGAACTTTTGGTTTGCAGTTCCAGGAGGCCTAACCATGGATATGAAGCAAGCTATTGCACCCACAGCGACCAAGTCGCCCAAGCCGCAAACCCCAGAAAAAATAGACAAAGCCAAAGAGGTAACAGAAGGCCAGAAGTCAGTGCCTGTGTTTTCGCAGTTGCTGCAAGGCTTGCAAGGTGCTGAGGCAGGCACAAGTGCCACCTCCTTCGGGGCGCAGGCCATCGACCTGGCGGTGCCGCCGGATGCAGCCCTGTTGACCGATGCGCTGCAATCCTTGCCTTTGGGGTTAAGCTTGGAGAGTTTGGTGGGCCAAACCCAGCAATTGGACAAATTGGATGCCGATGCGGCCTTGCAAGATGGCAGCTTTTTGCAGGCCAAACAAGATGCAGGCTTGTTGTGGGCCACTGCGGGCGGTTTGATCACGGGGGCGCAGCCTGATGTGGCTGTGGGGCAGCGTATAGCGACCGTTGCTGCGGGTGTGCAGTCGGTGGTGGCTGCGCCCGTGCAGACCGGGGCATCTGCTGCTGTGGCAGTCGCTTCCGCCGTGCTGGCAGAAGCGACGGACATCGCAGACGCGGTGGCGCAGACCGTATCAGAGGGCTTGTCTACAGATGCGGATGCACAAGGTCGCGTGGCATTGCACGGTGCTTGGAAACTGGAAGACTCGCAAATGCCTGTCAATCCTGCGTTGCAGCGCTTGATGGGGCAGGTCGAACAGTGGGCTGCCGCCAGCGCAGGGGCTCGGCCCCAAGCTGCCGAGCGCAGCGAAAGCGCAAAAAGTGCTGCCAATACGGCAGAGTGGCTATCGGCTGGGCAGGGTAGCGGTACCCGCTTGACAGAGGCCGCAGTGCAAGAGGCGCAGTCTGCGCAAGATGCGATGCTGGATCCCCAAGCGGAAGCGCCAGTGGAAGATATGCGCTTTTGGCTGCAAGGGAAGAGTCAGCGCGCGGAAGTTGTGTTGGAAAAAGATGGGCAGCCTGTACGGGTTCAAGTATCGGTGCGCGGCAATGAAGCCCATGTCACCTTCCGGGCGGACCAGGCGCAAACACGTGAATTGTTGGATGCCAGCTTGACGCAGCTGCGCGAAATGCTAGAGCAGCAGGGCGTGCAACTGGCGGGTGTCTCGGTGCAAGCTGACGGCCAGGGGCAAGGCGGTAATGGATCGCCCCAGCAAGGTTCGCGCAATCCTTGGGAGGCTTCGCCGGTGCAGCAGATGCAGGTGGCAGTCCCAGTGGTGCCGGAGTTGCCTGCAGCGCGTTCACAGCGCACACAAGGCCTGGATTTGTACGCTTAACCCCGTTTTGCAGGGCCCTTTGCGAAGCAGAGAAAGCGAGTGACAGGCTCAGACGATTGATTTGCTGGATATTTGCGCCTTTATTCTGGCTATGATTTCTGGCTTTCAAGAAATAATCTGCCTATAAGCACGTGTTACGTGCGAGCGCTTAGCGCAGTTTCAGTTCAAGGTTGGTTTGCCAACTTTCTTTATCCATCAAGGAATACAACGTGGCCGCAACCAATTCTGCCGCCGCTCCGGCGCCAGCCAAGAGCAAGAAATTGATAGTCATCGGCGCTTTGGTCGCCTTGCTCGTTGTCGCGGTAGCGGCGGTCTTGCTGGTGATGACAAACAAGTCGCAGGGGGACGTGTACGGTGAGGATGCCCCCGCCAAAACTGCCACCTTGGTTCCCACTTTCCTGCCACTGGAGAATATGGTGGTGAATCTGGCCGACCCGGGCGGTGACCGTTTTGCGCAAATTGGCATCACTTTAGAGCTGCAAGACGAGGCCACGAGCACGCTGGTCAAGCAGTACATGCCCAGCATCCGCAACGGTGTCTTGATGCTGGTGTCGCAACGCACGGCCGATGAGTTGCTGCTGCGCGAAGGCAAGGAAAAGCTAGCTGCAGATATTTTGCGCGAAGTGACCCGCCCGCTGGGCGCTAGTTCTGCGCGCGCAGACGCTGCAGAGCCAGAGGATGACCGTCCTCGCCGCCGTAGTAGCCCGGTTCGCCGTGTGCTGTTCTCCAGCTTCATTATTCAGTAAGCGCGAGGAGCAACGGCATGAGTGATTCTTTCCTGTCACAAGAGGAAGTCGACGCCCTTTTGGAGGGGGTGACGGGCGAGCGCCAGAAATCGGATATTGAAGACGTTGACGAGAGTTCGGTTCGCAATTACGACATTTCGAGCCAAGAACGTATTGTCCGGGGGCGTATGCCCACCATGGAAATTGTGAACGAGCGATTTGCCCGCAATTTCCGTATTGGTCTGTTTAACTTCATTCGCCGCAGCCCTGAAGTTTCGGTGGGTACAGTGAGTGTGCAGCGCTACAGCGCCTTCCTGCGGCGGCTGGCCGTGCCCACCAACTTCAACATCGTTGCCATTCGCCCTTTGCGCGGCAATGGTCTGATCGTGTGCGAGCCTTCGCTGGTGTTCGGCATCATCGATACCTTGTACGGTGGCGCAGGCCGTTTGCAAACGCGTATCGAAGGCCGTGATTTTTCTGCCACTGAGCAACGCGTGATCAATCGTCTGGTCGATGTGATCAGCGAGGAATACAAAAAAGCGTGGCACGGCATTTACCCGCTGGAGCTGGCTTACCAGCGCTCGGAAATGCAGCCGCAGTTTGCCAACATCGCCACCCCCAGTGAAATTGTTGTGTCTACCGCATTTCAGCTGGAAATTGGCGATGTGTCGGGCTCTATCCATGTGTGCATGCCCTACGCCACGATGGAGCCCATCCGCGATATCTTGTACTCGTCCACTCAAGGCGACTCCATGGAAGTGGACCGCCGCTGGGTGAAGGTGCTGACGCGAGAAATTCAATCGGCAGAAGTGACGCTGGTGGCTGAGCTGGCGCGCGCCGAAGCTACGGTGGAGCAGCTGCTGGCCATGAAGCCTGGCGACTTTATCGAGCTAGACCGCCAGCCACGGATTCGTGCATCGATTGGCGGTGTGCCAATTTTTGAGTGCCAGTACGGCACGCACAACAACAAATATGCCGTGCGCATCGAGCAATGTTTGCGCGGTGTGGATGGAAATTGGACCGGAGAGAAGAATGGCAACTGACCCAAACAACAACGGCAGCATCCCAGGTGATGATCCTTCTCGGATTGGGCCGAAGCGCTGGATGAGCAAAAGCAGACCGACGATGCACAAGCAGCGTTGGATGCAGAGCAAGGCGGCCCCTTGAGCGGCAACCCTGCCTACAACAATGGGACGTCGGGCACTGAGGTGCCAGTGAACGACATCAATATGGTGCTCGACATTCCCGTGCAGTTGTCGGTGGAGTTGGGCCGCACCAAGGTGCCTATCAAATACATCTTGCAACTGGCGCAAGGCTCTGTGGTGGAGCTGGACGCCTTGGCTGGCGAGCCTATGGACGTGCTGGTCAATGGCTATCTGATTGCGCAAGGTGAGGTGGTGGTGGTGAACGATAAGTTCGGTATCCGCTTGACCGACGTGGTGACACCTTCGGAGCGCCTGCGCCGCGTCAGCCGTGGATAACACCGGCTTTACCTCCTCGCTGCTGGTGCTGCTCGTCATGATCGGCGCTTTGGCCTGCCTGCCCTGGTTGCTCAAGCGCTGGCAGCAGCGTCAGCAAGCGGGGCGCAATGTCACGGGCACCAGCGCGCAGGTGTTGGCATCGGTGGCCGTGGGGCCGGGCCAGCGCGTGGTGACGGTGGAAGTGGGGCATGGCGCACAAAAAACTTGCCTGGTACTGGGCGTTACGGCCCAAAGCATTCATTGTTTGCACGTTCTGGGGCAAGCTGCTGCGCAGCAGCCCGCGCCTGTGAGTTTTGCAGGTGCCATGGCGCAAGCCCAAGAGGGCGTGCAAGCTCCGCAATCATGAGAGCACACATGCGATTCGGCTTTTTTGCCACGAAGGCCCCTTGGGCCGCAGCAGCCGCCGCTTTGGCGGCTTTTTGCTGGATGCCCGCAGCCCTGGCGCAAACCGCTGCGCCCAGCTTGCCGATCCTGGTGGGATCGGGCAGCGGCGGGGAGCGTGTTTCCCTGCCCCCTCCCACATCGCTCTTCTTTTCGGCCCTGTCTGTTTTCCCCTCCCCTTTT
>NZ_CADEPJ010000016.1 GCF_902829245.1 Comamonas jiangduensis
GCCATGTTCACGGCCGCGCCGGTGTTTTCGCAAAAAGCCATTCCCATGCGGGTCAAGGTGGGGCTGGCTTTTTTGGTGGCCGTGTGCGCCCAGGCGGTGCTGAACCAGCCCATGGTGGCCGTGAACTCACCGCAGGCGCTGACGTGCGTCATCCAGCAGGTGGGCATTGGTTTGGCGATTGGTTTTTCTGCCCGTCTCATCATCGCCGTGATGGAGGTGGCTGGCGAAGCGATTGGCCTGCAAATGGGGCTGAGCTTTGCGTCGTTCTTTGACCCCACCAGCGGCGCGCAACTCAGCGCCGTTTCGCGCTTTCTGGTGCAAATCTTCACGCTGTTTTTTATCGTCGTGAACGGCCACTTGGTGGTGCTGATGGCGGTGATCAAAAGCTTTGATGCTTTTCCGGTGGATGGTTCGTTCTTGCAGGCCGTGGCCCAAATGCGCATTCACGAGCTGGGCAGTGCCGTGTTTTCCAGCGCGCTGTGGATTGCCCTGCCCATGATGGCGCTGCTGCTGTTTGTGAACCTGACCATGGGGGTGATTGCGCGCATTGCGCCACAGATGAACGTGTTTGCCGTGGGCTTTCCGGTCACGTTGACGGTGGGCATGCTGGGCATTACGGCCACTTTGCCCATGATGGAGCAGCCTTTTTGAGCATGATTGACCGTACGCTGTCGATTTTTGGCGTCTAGAAGACTGCTAAAAGTAGAGCGGCTTGCGCTTGAAATAAAGGACTTCAAGATGTTTTTCATCTGAAGTCCTTTATTTAACCGCTACCAGCTATGGTTTTAGACCAAATTGTTCCGGATGGCGTACACCGTCAACTCGGCGTTATTGCCCAGTTGCAGCTTCTCCAGTACGCGGCGCGGTAGACGCTGACGGTTTTGGGGCTGAGCATCAGCTCCTCGGCAATGTCCGTCAGGCGCTTGCCGGTGGCAATTTTGCAGGGTTTGCATTTCGCGCTCAGACAGGGACTCGTGCGGCACTTCAGGCGCAGGCTGGGAGAAACTGTCGGCCAGCATCTGCGCCACTTCCGGGGTGAGGAATTTGCGCCCCATGCTCACCACGCGCACGGCTTCCACCAGTTGCAGCGGATCGCCTGCTTTGTTGGCATAGCCGTGGGCGCCGGCCTTGAGGCAGCGCAGTGCGTACTGGTCTTCTGGGTACATGGAGACCATCAGTACTTTGATTTCGGGATAGCTCTCGCGCACGCTCACCAGCACTTCCAGTCCATTGCGCCCCGGCATGTTGATGTCCAGCAGCAGCACGTGGCAGGGGGTGGCGCGTAGCACTTCTCGCAACTCGGTGTAGCCGGCGGCCTCTGCGCGTACCTTGATATCCGTCGCTTCGGACAGCGTGTCACGGATGCCCCGTCGCAGTACGGCGTGGTCGTCGCAAATCACAACATCAATCAATATGTCACCTCTAGGAAAGCTTCTCAGCGACGTAAGGTGCGCAGAAGAAGCTATGTCCAGTCCTGCGCACGCGGCTATCTTACGGGAGCGGTATGGAAACAATAATGCTCGTGCCTTTTCCGACCTGGCTGCTCACGTCTAGCCAACCGCCCACGGTGCGTGCCCGTTCTGCCAGGCCGCGCAGTCCAAAAGCCTTGGGCTTGCGGCGCTGCTCAGCCCCCATGCCCCGCCCGTTGTCACGCACTTCCAGTGTCAAATGTCCCTCGGCGTTTGACATATCAATGTGTACAGCCGTAGCGTGCGCATACTTGCTGACATTGGTCAGTGCTTCCTGGGCAGTGCGGTACGCGACAACCTGTATCTCCGAGGGCACCTCAATGTGAGAGGGCGCATCCATGCGCACCACGATGCCCGTGCGCCGCTCAAAATTCTCTGCCAGCCATTGCACTGCAGCCACCAGCCCCTGGTCCAGCACGGGCGGGCGCAAATTCATCATGATGCGTTGGCTGGCGCCCAGAGCGTGTTGCAGCATTTCCAAGGCTGCCCGGGCGTGCTCCTGCACCTCGGGCTCTGTCGCATTTCGGTCAATCCACGACAGGTCAAATTTGACGGACGTCAAAGAACCACCGATGTCATCATGGATCTCGCGGGAAATGGCAGCACGTTCTTGCTCGATGGATTGCTGCAGATGCTCTGTCAACTCGGCCAGCTGGCGCTCCGAGCGCTCCAACTCCTGCATGGCTTGGTCTTTGGCCAGCCGTGCCTCATGCACTTCGAGGGCGCGCAGCAGCACGTGGGGCAGGCGTGCCATGTCGTCTTTGAGCAAGTAATCGGCGATGCCCTGGCGGATGGCGTCAACGGCCGCGGTTTCTCCAATTGCGCCTGAGAGCAAGACAAAAGGCGGGCATTGCGCCAGCGTGCGGGCGCGTTCCCAAGCATCGAGCGCGGTAAAGCCCAGAAGATGGTAGTCAGCCAGCACCAAATCAAACCTTTGCAATTGCAAGAGCTTGATAAAGTCCTGCAAGTTATCTGTGCAGGAGATGTTGCAGATGATGCCCGCTTTGCGCAGCGTGATTTGCGCCAAGCGCTGATCGGCAGCGGAATCTTCAAGGTGCAGCAAAAGCAAAGGCTTCTGCGCTGGATTATCAGAGCCGTTGGGCGCTATCATTGGATACATCTTGGAACATACTTGTCGGGTGTGGATTCCTTCATGCCGTGAGCGCGCGCTTTTGTGAGTACGCCATAGGCCAAACAATGGTTTGTGAGTGCCAGAAAAGCATGCTGCGGGTGCCCCCATCTTGGAGAAACAATGCAATCAACGCAAACGCCATCTACAGAGCCTGTTGTGCAGGTTCCTGTCATGGTTGCGGCTGAATTACAGGATTCCCTGTTGGTTGTGATGCGGGATTTGCACAGGTTGGAAGGCTTGCTCAATCATGCCACGACGAATTTGTTGGAGCGCTTCAGCGAAGCCAATGTTTTGCTCTCCGGAGACAGCGTTGGTGAAGAACCCGGCGTAGATGCGGCGCGCGCCGCATTGCGCAGCGCGGTGACGGAGCTGCAGTTCCATGACATGGCAACACAGCTGATTGTGCATACCACCCAGGTTTTACAGGGCTGTGCGTTCCGCCTAGCCTCGGAGACGATGGGTCGTGAAGAGGACGAGCTGGATGCCCCCATCATGGCCCTCCAACCCGATCGCCCCAACCCCGTTACGCAAAGTGAGATGGATGCAGGTTCAATTGAACTGTTTTGATCTCAAGCGCTACACACACTCAAAACTTAAAAGTCCGTTGGAGTTTTACATGCATACGATCCTCGCTGTTGATGACTCTCCATCCATGCGAAAAATGGTCTCTTTCACATTGACAGGGCCGGCTACAAGGTGGTTGAAGCCGTTGACGGTATGGACGCTTTGGAAAAGGCTGAGGCACAGCATATTGACCTTGTGCTGGCAGACCAGAATATGCCCGCTTGGATGGGATTGGCCTGACGCGTCGTCTGCGTGAGCATCCGCGTTTCAAAGGCACGCCCATTTTGATTTTGACGACGGAGTCCAGCGATCAGATGAAACAAGCCGGTCGCGCGGCAGGGGCGACTGGCTGGCTGGTGAAGCCATTTGACCCCAACCGGTTGATTGAAGTATTGCAGAAGGTGATTCGCTAAGACAGTTCAGCGGATGCTAATAACAAGATAGGAACCGACATGGCGGATACACATCAAGGCGGAGCGGAAGCGGACTTCGACCTGACCCAGTTCTATCAGATCTTCTTTGGAGAAGCTGGTGAAAACCTCGACCAGATGGAGCAGATGCTGCTGAACCTGGACTTGAGTGAGGCCAATGATGAAGAGCTCAATGGCATCTTCCGTTGTGCGCACTCCATCAAAGGCGGCTCGGCAACCTTCGGTTTTTCGGATGTCGCAGAGCTGACGCACAAGATGGAGTCGTTGCTCGATCGTTTGCGCCGCCACGAGATCAAAGCCATCCCGGAGATGGTGGATGTCTTGCTGGAATCGGCAGATGCTTCACGCAGCTTGCTGGCCCGCCACCAGGCGGGGGGCGAAGGCGATGTGCTGCCGACCGCAGATTTGGTCGCGCGTATCAGCCGGTTAGCGGCTGGCGAAGGTGCGCAAGCAGCGGCATCTGCGGCCCCCGTCCCGGCACCCGCCCCAGCGGTGGCAGCCCCTGCTCCAGCACCTGTGGTGCAAGCCGCGCCACAGCCTGCCCCAGCGGCTCCCAATGGTCTGCGCCACCTGCACATCAAAATCGGGCCTTTGGAGGTGATCGAGTCTGTGGATGCGGTCAAAGAATTGTTCCGCGACATCCCCGGCCTGGGTAGCATAGAAGATTTGCCATGTGATGAGCCCCAGACGCGCTTGTTCGCGGTGCAAACGCACTCCACCGATGACGACTTGCTGGACTTGATGGCGTTTCACGTGTCGAAAGAGCAGGTGCAAATCAGCTCCCAGGATGCGGTAGCTGCCGCTACGCCGGTGTCCGCTGCTGCACCAGTTGCAGCCAATGCCGAGGCCGCTGCGGAGGTGCATTCCGCAGATGAAGTGACACACCCTGCTGCTGCCGTGCCAGAAGGCGAAGCCTATGGCATTTTCGACGGTGCACCGGGCGCACCTTCCATCAAGCCGGTGGCTGCGGCTGCCAAAACCGCCACCCGCCCGAACATGGCGCAGATGGAATCCACCAGCATCCGTTGGATGTGAAAAGGTGGACCAACTGATCAATTTGGCCGGTGAGCTGGTGATCATTCAGGCCATGCTGGCACAAAACAGCCGTGCACTGGATCCTTCTGCCAACCAGCAATTGCTGGCGGGTTGGCAGATTTGGATCGCAACACGCGTGACTTGCAAGAAGCGGTGATGTCGATCCGCATGATCCCCATGTCTACCGTCTTCAGCCGTTTCCCGCGCATGTTGCGTGATCTGGCGAATAAGCTGGACAAGAAGATCAACCTGGTCACGCAAGGTGAGGCCACCGAACTGGACAAGGGCCTGGTCGAAAAGATCACAGACCCATTGACGCACTTGGTGCGCAATAGTCTGGACCACGGGATTGAGTCTCCCGAGGATCGCATCAAGGCTGGCAAGTCTGAAACTGGCACCTTGACCCTGGCGGCTTCGCACCAGGGCGGCTCTATCGTGATCGAAGTACGCGATGACGGTAAGGGTATGAACCGCGAAAAAATCCTGAAGAAGGCGCGTGAGCGGGGCATGGATGTGTCTGACAGCATGCCCGACAGCGAAGTCTGGATGCTGATTTTTGCGCCGGGTTTCTCCACGGCCGATGTCGTGACGGACGTGTCTGGCCGTGGCGTGGGCATGGACGTGGTGCGCAAGAACATTGCCGCACTGAACGGATCAGTAGAGATCGATTCGGTGGAAGGTGTGGGCATGCGGGTGTCGATTCGCTTGCCGCTGACGTTGGCCATCATGGATGGTATGTCGGTAGGGGTCGGCGAAGAGGTCTACATTCTGCCGCTGTCTTCGGTGGTGGAGTCCTTCCAGGTGAATGCGGCAGACGTCAGCAGCGTCACGCAGGGCTCGCAACTGGTCAAGGTGCGTGACGAATACATGCCTGTGATCGAACTGGAGAAAGTGTTCGGCGTGCCGCGTACAGAAGCCAGCCAGCGCAGCGACATCATGGTGGTGGTGGAGTCTGACGGCAGCCGCGTGGCGCTGCTGGTGGACGAACTGCTGGGGCAACACCAAGTGGTGGTGAAGAACCTGGAGAGCAACTACCGCAAGGTACCGAATGTCTCTGGCGCCACGATTTTGGGTGATGGCACGGTGGCTTTGATTTTGGACACCAGCAGTTTGGTGCGCCGCGCGCGTTGAGCGTGAGGCAGAGTAGTGAATGGCAGGCCGCGTGGCTGTAGCGACAGACAGGCGGCGGTTAAACAAAGTTTTTGGTGGTTTGAGGGTGTTGAAAAAGCCCTGCCGCTTTAGGAGAAAGCAATGAGCATCATGGGAAAGAATGCGGGGAGCAAAGCCTCGGGTGCCCGCGAATACTTGACCTTCCGTTTGGGCGATGAGGAATACGGCATCGACATCCTGAAGGTGCAAGAAATCCGTGGCTATGAGCAGCCCACACGCATCGCCAATGCGCCGGAGTTCATCAAGGGCGTGGTGAATCTGCGCGGCACCATCGTGCCGATTGTGGATATGCGCCTGAAATTCAACTGCTCAACCGTGGAGTACAACAGCTTCACGGTGGTCATCATCTTGAATTTGCGCAATCGCGTGGTTGGCATTGTGGTCGACTCCGTGAGCGATGTGATGGAGCTGGCACCTGAGGCCATCCGTCCCGCACCAGACATTGAGAGCGCCATTGACAATGGCTGCATCTTGGGCCTGGGCTCTGTGGGTGATCGCATGCTGATCTTGCTAGACATTGAAAAGCAAATGTCGAACGTGGATATGGGCCTGGTGGCGCCTGTCGAGTAATCGACACTGCGTTTTAGGTTTCTGGCAGCCTGCCTTGGCGCGGGTTGCCAGGTTTTGGCAGCGCTTTGCCATGCGCCTCAATTGGGTGATCACTATTCATGCTTCGCACTGCTCCACACACTGACACCGCACAGGCCTCTGGACCGATGTCGCAGGGCCGCGAGTTCACATGGACTTCGGCAGATTTCAGTCGTGTACAAGCGTTGATTTACAAGCATGCGGGCATTAGCTTGCATGATGGTAAACATGCCATGGTGTACAGCCGTCTCTCGCGCCGCTTGCGGGAGACCGGTTATGAAAGTTTTGATGACTACCTCACTTGGCTGGAAAAGCAAGGGGATGCCCGTGAGTGGCAAGAGTTCGTCAACGCCCTGACTACCAACCTGACCTCGTTTTTTAGAGAGCAGCACCACTTCGACATCTTGGCGCAGCACCTCAAGAGCAAGCCTGCCAGCACGCCATGGCGCGTATGGTGCAATGCGGCCTCCACCGGTGAAGAGCCTTACTCGATTGTGCTGACGGCACAAGAAGCACTGGGGCCGAATGCCAACTTCAAGCTCACGGCCAGTGATATTGATTCCAAGGTGCTGCAAACGGCCTCCAATGGCGTCTACCGGATGGAGAACGTCAAGAGCCTGAGCCAGGAGCGGTTACATAAATTCTTTATGCGTGGCAAAGCCTCAAATGCGGGCATGGTGCGCGTGAAGCCAGAGTTGCGCCGCATGATCGATTTCATGCAGGTCAATTTGATTCGTGACGACTGGCCCTTCAAGGAGCCGTTTGACATTGTGTTTTGCCGCAACGTCATGATTTATTTCGATGCTCCCACGCAGCGCAAAGTCCTAGAGCGGATTCACCGTGTGATGAAACCCGGTGGCATGCTGTTTGTAGGGCATGCAGAAAACTTCAGCGAATCGCGTGACCTGTTTATCTTGCGCGGCAAGACCGTGTATGAGCGGGTCTAAATTGAATTACCGCGTGCATGCCCAGCCCCGGATTGCAAAGGTGCAGCCATGAGTACACAGCCGTTTGGTGCCAGCAATGCATCTTGGGCCGCGCGCCAGCCGCTGCAGGCTGGTCTGAGCACGGCAGGGTTGGAAGCGCTGCGCAAGCGACCGCGCAAGCCGGGCGAAGCCTCTTTTTTCTACTTTGACCATCACTTCCAATACCACGCGGTCAAAGTGTTGCCCGGTGAATACTTTGTCACAGGGGAAAACATCGTCATCTGCACGGTGCTTGGCTCATGCATTGCAGCCTGTCTGTGGGATCGCACCTTGAACATTGGTGGCATGAACCACTTTATGCTGCCCGAAGGCGATAGCGCAGATGTCAGCGGCCGTTATGGCTCCTTTGCGATGGAAATGCTGATCAATGAAATGGTCAAGCTGGGCGCGCGGCGTGAGAGCATGCAGGCCAAAATTTTTGGAGGGGGCCAGGTGATGGCCAACTTCACCACCATGAATGTGGGGGAGCGAAACACTGATTTCGTGACCCAGTATTTGCAGACCGAGCGGATTCCGATTGTTTCGGAAGATGTGCTGGATATTTATCCGCGCAAGGTCGTTTATTTTCCTGCCACCGGCAAAGCCATGGTCAAACGTTTGGCCCATGCGCATCCAGAAGCCTTGGTGGAACAAGAACGTTTACGTGGCAGTGCGGCGCAGTTGGCCAAGACCAACGCGGGCGGCAGCGTGGACTTGTTTTGAGTGAGGGTGCAGTAAGAATGAATCGCAAGACTCGTGTGATCGTGGTGGACGACTCTGCGCTGGTGCGCAGTTTGCTCGCCGAAATCATCAACCGTCAGCCGGATATGGAGTGCATTGGCACGGCCAATGACCCCCTGGTCGCGCGCGAGATGATTCGCGAAAAAAATCCAGATGTGATCACGCTGGACATCGAGATGCCCAAGATGGACGGCATTGATTTTCTGGGGCGCATCATGCGCCTGCGTCCTATGCCGGTGCTGATGATCTCCACCCTGACCGAGCGCGGTGCTGAAATCACCATGCGCGCGCTGGAGCTGGGGGCGGTGGATTTTGTCTCCAAGCCCCGCGTGGGGGTTTATGCCTAGTGACCATAGCAAGTTGGTACCACTCCTTCCCATCCCGAACAGGACCGTGAAACGACTTAGCGCCGATGATAGTGCGGGTTCCCGTGTGAAAGTAGGTCATCGCTAGGCTCTTACAGCAAGAGACGCCCAGTTAAGCGACTGGGCGTTTTCTCTTCCCTTTAGTCAAGAGCGATCTTCTGAGGTGAAAAGAAAACGCAAGACGTTTTAAAAAAACACCAAGAAATTGGTGCTACAATACAAGGCTTCGCTGATCGCAGCGAGTCAGGTTTGAGGGAAATCTCAGACGGTATTCTTTAACAAGATACAGCCGATAAGCGTGGGCGTTTGAAGGCGAATTGCCAAGTTCTTTGGAACTAAATCAAACGCTCATGGAGATAGAAGTGAAGTTCACTTCAATTCCGTTTTTATGAGTGAAGTCGAGAGACTTTAAATTTATCAAGATCGAACTGTAGAGTTTGATCCTGGCTCAGATTGAACGCTGGCGGCATGCCTTACACATGCAAGTCGAACGGTAACAGGTCTTCGGATGCTGACGAGTGGCGAACGGGTGAGTAATACATCGGAACGTGCCTAGTAGTGGGGGATAACTACTCGAAAGAGTGGCTAATACCGCATGAGATCTACGGATGAAAGCAGGGGATCGCAAGACCTTGTGCTACTAGAGCGGCTGATGGCAGATTAGGTAGTTGGTGGGATAAAAGCTTACCAAGCCGACGATCTGTAGCTGGTCTGAGAGGACGATCAGCCACACTGGGACTGAGACACGGCCCAGACTCCTACGGGAGGCAGCAGTGGGGAATTTTGGACAATGGGCGAAAGCCTGATCCAGCAATGCCGCGTGCAGGATGAAGGCCTTCGGGTTGTAAACTGCTTTTGTACGGAACGAAAAGCTTCGGGTTAATACCCTGGAGTCATGACGGTACCGTAAGAATAAGCACCGGCTAACTACGTGCCAGCAGCCGCGGTAATACGTAGGGTGCAAGCGTTAATCGGAATTACTGGGCGTAAAGCGTGCGCAGGCGGTTTTGTAAGACAGAGGTGAAATCCCCGGGCTCAACCTGGGAACTGCCTTTGTGACTGCAAGGCTAGAGTACGGCAGAGGGGGATGGAATTCCGCGTGTAGCAGTGAAATGCGTAGATATGCGGAGGAACACCGATGGCGAAGGCAATCCCCTGGGCCTGTACTGACGCTCATGCACGAAAGCGTGGGGAGCAAACAGGATTAGATACCCTGGTAGTCCACGCCCTAAACGATGTCAACTGGTTGTTGGGTCTTAACTGACTCAGTAACGAAGCTAACGCGTGAAGTTGACCGCCTGGGGAGTACGGCCGCAAGGTTGAAACTCAAAGGAATTGACGGGGACCCGCACAAGCGGTGGATGATGTGGTTTAATTCGATGCAACGCGAAAAACCTTACCCACCTTTGACATGTACGGAATCCTTTAGAGATGAAGGAGTGCTCGAAAGAGAGCCGTAACACAGGTGCTGCATGGCTGTCGTCAGCTCGTGTCGTGAGATGTTGGGTTAAGTCCCGCAACGAGCGCAACCCTTGCCATTAGTTGCTACATTTAGTTGAGCACTCTAATGGGACTGCCGGTGACAAACCGGAGGAAGGTGGGGATGACGTCAAGTCCTCATGGCCCTTATAGGTGGGGCTACACACGTCATACAATGGCTGGTACAAAGGGTTGCCAACCCGCGAGGGGGAGCTAATCCCATAAAGCCAGTCGTAGTCCGGATCGCAGTCTGCAACTCGACTGCGTGAAGTCGGAATCGCTAGTAATCGTGGATCAGAATGTCACGGTGAATACGTTCCCGGGTCTTGTACACACCGCCCGTCACACCATGGGAGCGGGTCTCGCCAGAAGTAGGTAGCCTAACCGCAAGGAGGGCGCTTACCACGGCGGGGTTCGTGACTGGGGTGAAGTCGTAACAAGGTAGCCGTATCGGAAGGTGCGGCTGGATCACCTCCTTTCTGGAAAATAAAGCAGTTCAAGTTTGAACGCCCACACTTATCGGTTGTTGGATGGCAACTGTTAAAGCCGCAAGGTTTTAATGGATTGGGTCTGTAGCTCAGCTGGTTAGAGCACTGTGTTGATAACGCAGGGGTCGTTGGTTCGAGCCCAACTAGACCCACCAAACTTCCAATGCAAAAACCCAGGGGGATTAGCTCAGCTGGGAGAGCACCTGCTTTGCAAGCAGGGGGTCGTCGGTTCGATCCCGTCATCCTCCACCAAGATTCAAGTGAATCAGAATTGATAGCATGAAAGAATGCTACAATCGCTGGCTCGCTGCAATACAAAAGCACTCTGGCTCAGAGTGCTTTTGTATTGAGATGAATCTCAATAGGCTGTTCTTTAAAAATTCATAGAGTCGAAATCAGTATTGCTGACGGAAACACCCTTTGAGGTGACCGTGCCGTCAGCAATTATTTGATTGCGTCAACACGAATTCAACTTTTTGAATTCATGTAATGACGAATATTCTCTAAAGCTGTGTCGAAAGACGCAGCCGCAAGATATTCACATTACGGCATAACGCGTGAGGTGTGAGACCTCACAAGTCTTTGAACTCGAAATATGGCGATTTCTGGCAACAGAGATCAAAGTTATAGGGTCAAGTGACTAAGAGCATATGGTGGATGCCTTGGCGATTACAGGCGATGAAAGACGTGATAGCCTGCGATAAGCTTCGGGGAGCTGGCAAATAAGCTTTGATCCGGAGATTTCTGAATGGGGAAACCCACCTAGCAATAGGTATCACACACTGAATACATAGGTGTGTGAAGCGAACCTGGAGAACTGAAACATCTAAGTACCCAGAGGAAAAGACATCAACCGAGATTCCGATAGTAGTGGCGAGCGAATTCGGAAGAGCCTTCTAGTGATAGTCGATGAGTTAACAAAATGGTCTGGAAAGGCCAACCATAGTGGGTGATAGTCCCGTATGTGAAAACTCATCGGTGGTACTAGGCTAGAGACAAGTAGGGCGGGACACGAGAAATCCTGTCTGAATATGGGGGGACCATCCTCCAAGGCTAAATACTCGTAATCGACCGATAGTGAACCAGTACCGTGAGGGAAAGGCGAAAAGAACCCCGGGAGGGGAGTGAAATAGATCCTGAAACCGTATGCTTACAAAAAGTAGGAGCCTCGAAAGGGGTGACTGCGTACCTTTTGTATAATGGGTCAGCGACTTACATTCAGTGGCAAGCTTAACCGAGTAGGGAAGGCGTAGAGAAATCGAGTCCGAATAGGGCGTCCAGTCGCTGGGTGTAGACCCGAAACCAAGTGATCTAACCATGGCCAGGATGAAGGTGCCGTAACAGGTACTGGAGGTCCGAACCGACTGATGTTGCAAAATCAGCGGATGAGCTGTGGTTAGGGGTGAAAGGCTAAACAAACTTGGAAATAGCTGGTTCTCTCCGAAAACTATTTAGGTAGTGCCTCAAGTATTACCTGCGGGGGTAGAGCACTGTTTTGGCTAGGGGGTCATGGCGACTTACCAAACCAATGCAAACTCCGAATACCGCAGAGTACAGCTTGGGAGACAGAGCACCGGGTGCTAACGTCCGGACTCAAGAGGGAAACAACCCAGACCGCCAGCTAAGGTCCCTAAAATTGGCTAAGTGGGAAACGAAGTGGGAAGGCTAAAACAGTCAGGATGTTGGCTTAGAAGCAGCCATCATTTAAAGAAAGCGTAATAGCTCACTGATCGAGTCGTCCTGCGCGGAAGATGTAACGGGGCTAAGCCAGTTACCGAAGCTGCGGATGTGCAATTTATTGCACGTGGTAGGAGAGCGTTCTGTAAGCCTGTGAAGGTGTCTGGTAACGGATGCTGGAGGTATCAGAAGTGCGAATGCTGACATGAGTAGCGTTAAAGGGGGTGAAAAGCCCCCTCGCCGTAAGCGCAAGGTTTCCTACGCAACGTTCATCGGCGTAGGGTGAGTCGGCCCCTAAGGCGAGGCAGAGATGCGTAGCTGATGGGAAACAGGTCAATATTCCTGTACCGATCAATAGTGCGATGTGGGGACGGAGAAGGTTAGCTCAGCCACCTGTTGGAATAGGTGGTTCAAGCCTGTAGTCATGCCTGGTAGGCAAATCCGCCGGGCTAAGATGAGGGGTGATAACGAGTGTGCTTGCACACGAAGTGAGTGATACCCTGCTTCCAGGAAAAGCCACTAAGCTTCAGCTATTGATTGACCGTACCGCAAACCGACACTGGTGCGCGAGATGAGTATTCTAAGGCGCTTGAGAGAACTCTGGAGAAGGAACTCGGCAAATTGATACCGTAACTTCGGGAGAAGGTATGCCCTTGGTATGTGAAGTTGAACAAACGGAGCAGAAAAGGGTTGCAAAAAATCGGTGGCTGCAACTGTTTAATAAAAACACAGCACTCTGCAAACACGAAAGTGGACGTATAGGGTGTGACGCCTGCCCGGTGCTGGAAGATTAAATGATGGGGTGCAAGCTCTTGATTGAAGTCCCAGTAAACGGCGGCCGTAACTATAACGGTCCTAAGGTAGCGAAATTCCTTGTCGGGTAAGTTCCGACCTGCACGAATGGCGTAATGATGGCCACACTGTCTCCTCCAGAGACTCAGCGAAGTTGAAATGTTTGTGATGATGCAATCTCCCCGCGGAAAGACGGAAAGACCCCATGAACCTTTACTGTAGCTTTGTATTGGACTTTGAACGGATCTGTGTAGGATAGGTGGGAGGCTTTGAAGCCAGGACGCTAGTTCTGGTGGAGCCGACGTTGAAATACCACCCTGGTGCGTTTGAGGTTCTAACCTAGGTCCCTAATCGGGATCGGGGACAGTGCATGGTAGGCAGTTTGACTGGGGCGGTCTCCTCCCAAAGCGTAACGGAGGAGTTCGAAGGTACGCTAGTTACGGTCGGACATCGTGACGATAGTGCAATGGCATAAGCGTGCTTAACTGCGAGACTGACAAGTCGAGCAGATGCGAAAGCAGGACATAGTGATCCGGTGGTTCTGTATGGAAGGGCCATCGCTCAACGGATAAAAGGTACTCTGGGGATAACAGGCTGATACCGCCCAAGAGTTCATATCGACGGCGGTGTTTGGCACCTCGATGTCGGCTCATCTCATCCTGGGGCTGTAGTCGGTCCCAAGGGTATGGCTGTTCGCCATTTAAAGAGGTACGTGAGCTGGGTTTAAAACGTCGTGAGACAGTTTTGTCCCTATCTTCCGTGGGCGCTGCAGATTTGAGGAAGCCTGCTCCTAGTACGAGAGGACCGGAGTGGACACACCTCTGGTGTACCTGTTGTCACGCCAGTGGCATCGCAGGGTAGCTACGTGTGGAAGAGATAACCGCTGAAAGCATCTAAGCGGGAAACTCGTTTCAAGATAAGATCTGCCGGGGCCTTGAGCCCCCTGAAGGGTCGTTGTAGACCACGACGTTGATAGGCTGGGTGTGGAAGCGCAGTAATGCGTTAAGCTAACCAGTACTAATTGCCCGTGCGGCTTGACCCTATAACTTTGATACTGCTGTATAGCGGTTCAGACTAGTTATGCCAGTTGCGCAATCAAATACCAAAAAAACTGATTTTTACTCTATGAATTTGATGAGCAGCTAGTGCTGCTCATGCACAAGTTATGCCTAGTGACCATAGCAAGTTGGTACCACTCCTTCCCATCCCGAACAGGACCGTGAAACGACTTAGCGCCGATGATAGTGCGGGTTCCCGTGTGAAAGTAGGTCATCGCTAGGCTCTTACAGCGACAAACCCCCTGATCTCGAACGAGGCAGGGGGTTTTGTTTTTAGTAGAAGCGCTAATTTTTAGCTGGGCAGCACCAAGGTGTTGTTGCTTGGCAGACAGTTATGCCTGATGACCATAGCAAGTTGGTACCACTCCTTCCCATCCCGAACAGGACCGTGAAACGACTTAGCGCCGATGATAGTGCGGGCTCCCGTGTGAAAGTAGGTCATCGTCAGGCTCTTGCAGTGACAAACCCCTGATCTCCGCAAGAGACAGGGGTTTTGTTTTATGGGCGCTAGAAAGCCGAAAGACAAAAAATAAGAGCGCACTGCGTGCGCTCTTATTGAAGCTGAGGGCTGAACCTCGTTGAAATCCAAGTACAAGGAGCGCCAAGCGCTCCTTTTTTATTTTTTCTCTTCGGGTGCATGAATTGCATCGGCGCCATGCTTTTCTCCGCCCATGTCCACTTGATCGCCAAATTGCATGATCATGTAGAGAGAAATTGCGGCAAAAATAACAAACCCTACAGCGATTTTCCACATTTCAGTCTCCTTCTCGTTGTTGATGTGCAGGGGCGTTAATAAAAAAAGCCTCAATTCTTACGAATTGAGGCTTAAACCTTGGAGCAGCCCCTGCCGACATTACACCAAGCAGGGATTGCAGTGAGCTTACGCTCGATCGATCAGAAAAGGTGACGGATGCCAACGCCGAAAGAGCGCAGTTTTTCCTTTTCGGTGGGAATGACTCCAGTGTCAAACACTTCGACGATGCCGCCAGTTGTGCCATTCACGTTGTTGATATTGGTGTACAGAGCGTACACCTTGGTGCGCTTGCTCAAGTTGTAGTTGTAAGCCAGTGTCCATTGAGTTGCCGCAGTATTGTCCAGCTTAACGCCATTTGCTTTGAGCTTGTCTGCACGACCAATGTTGGCATGGAACTCAGAAGCGCCCATTGTGTACATGGCTGCCAGACGATAAGCATTGCGCTTCACCTTGTCTGCATCCCACTTCAGCTCTTGACGTTGGTAGTAAGCACCCAGAGTAAGATCGCCGATAGCGTAAGAAGCACGCAGTGCGAATTGCTGAGCGGAGCCTTGTTCTGTGCCAATGATGTCACGCGCCTTTTCTTTAGAGTAACCCAAGCCAAGACCCAAGGGGCCGTTGGCATAGTTAACGCCTAAATCCCAAGCACCACGGTTTTCAACGGTGGCAGGGTCGTCGATTGCAGTCTTTTCGCCGAAGGAGTACTGAACTTCAGCATCAAAGCCTGCGATGTTTGGCGTGCGGTAGGCCAACTTGTTGCCATTGGAACCGGAAACGGTATGGTTGCCAAGGTACAGTGCATCGGCAGAAATGCCTGTATCGTGGTTGTGCATGCTGATGGTGTCAGCAGTCACAGTGTAGGAGTAGGGGTCATATGCACCTAGGCGGAGCATACCGAAGTTGCCGGACAGATTGATTTCGCTGTTGCGTTTGAAATTGAATTGACCATTCTTGCCTGAACCTGCGCCATCATCAGAATTGAAGTTGCCTTCCAGTACAAAACCAGCCTTCAAGCCATTGCCCAGATCTTCCACGCCACGGAAACCGATGAAAGAACTGTTGGTATTCATCTCGGTGACGCGGTCATTACCAATCTTGGTATTTTCAATGGTCGTGTTCACGCGACCATATACATTTACGCTGCTTTGAGCCAGGGCTGCAGAAGTGCCGCAAGCCGCCAACACAGCCAGCATTACGCGAGTTGTCTTTGTCATATTGTTTCCTAGGTGGGTTTGTGAGTAGCCAGTGATTTTGGTCTTAGACACATTCTCAAAGGGCTGAATAAATTCTAGGTTTTAGTAGGCAGAGAGAGTGGTTTTGGATGAAGTTTTGATGACAAATGATGCGTTGCAGCAACATCGTTTGTTGGTTTGCTTCATTTCGGTTCAGTTCTAAATGAAACGCCCCGCAAAAGGGCGGGGCGCACCGAAATGGTGATGGCAAATTAATCGCGAGATTTAGTCATCTGCGTAGATATCCACATCCTTGGTTTCACGCAGGAACAAGGTGCCAATCACGGCAGTCACGCCGGCGATGACGATGGGGTACCACAGGCCGTTGTACATGTTGCCGGTTTGCGCCACGATGGCAAACGACATGGTGGGCAGCAGGCCGCAGAACCAGCCATTACCGATGTGGTAGGGCAAGCTCATCGAGTGTAGCGGATGCGGGTGGGGAACAGCTCCACCAGCATGGCGGCGATGGGGCCGTAGACCATGGTGACCAGCAAGACCAGGTAGAACAAGATCAAGATCATCATGAGCTTGTTCATCTTGGCGGGATCGGCCTTGTCTGGGTAGCCGTCTTGCTTCAATGTTTCAGCCAAGCCCTTGTTGAATTCGGCGGCTTTGGTTTTCGCGTCATCGGCGCTCAGACCCACGGAGCTGTAGCTGGCAACGGTGTGCGAGCCGATCTTCACGACGGCAGGGGTGCCTGCAGGTGCAACTTCGGTGTCATAGCTCACGGAACGGTTGGCCAGGGCTTGCTTGGCGATATCGCAGGAGCTGGTGAACTTGGCAGTGCCTGTAGGGTTGAACTGGAAGGAGCATTCTGCAGGGTCGGCCACGATCACGACCTTGGCGTTGGCTTGTGCGGCAGCCAAGTCAGGGTTGGCGGCAACGGTCAGCGCCTTGAAGACGGGGAAGTAGGTGAATACGGCCAGTGCGCAACCCAGCATGATGATGGGCTTGCGGCCGATCTTGTCGGACAGCGAGCCAAAGATCACGAAGAAAGGCGTGCCCAGCAGCAAAGCGGCGGCAATCATCAGGTTGGCGGTAACGGCATCAACTTTCAGCTGCTGTGTCAGGAAGAACAGCGCATAGAACTGGCCGGTGTACCAGACCACCGCTTGGCCTGCAGTCAGGCCCAACAAAGCCAGCAGCACGATTTTCAAGTTTTTCCACTGACCGAAGGATTCGGTCAAAGGTGCCTTGGAGGTCTTGCCTTCTGCTTTCATTTTCTGGAAGGCAGGAGACTCATGCAGCGTCATGCGGATCCACACCGACACGGCCAGCAGCAAGATGGAGACCAAGAAAGGAATACGCCAGCCCCAGTCGACGAATTTTTCTTCGCCCAGCGTAGTGCGTACACCCAGAATCACCAGCAGCGACAGGAACAGGCCGAGTGTGGCAGTGGTTTGAATCCACGAGGTGTAAGCACCGCGCTTGCCGTGGGGCGCGTGTTCCGCCACATAAGTGGCAGCACCACCGTATTCGCCGCCCAGTGCCAAGCCTTGCAGCATGCGCAGCACCATCAAGATGATGGGCGCTGCGACACCAATCGTGGCGTAGTTGGGCAAGATGCCCACGATGAAGGTGGAGACACCCATCAGCAAGATGGTGACCAAGAAGGTGTACTTGCGGCCAATCATGTCGCCCAGGCGGCCGAACACCAGCGCGCCGAAGGGGCGAACGATAAAGCCTGCTGCAAATGCCAGCAGCGCAAAGATGAAGGCCGAGCCTGCATCCAAACCGCTGAAGAATTGCTTGGCGATGATGGCGGCGAGTGAGCCGTAGAGGTAGAAGTCATACCACTCGAAAACGGTTCCGAGGGATGAGGCAAAGATCACTTTGCGCTCTTCTGGCGTCAGGGGGCGAGGGGCTACGCCTTTCGGGCCGACGCCGTTTGCAGCGTTGATGGCAATGTGTTGTCTCCTGAATGTGTTGTATGAGCCGCTTTGGACGGGCAAGCACATTCTTGGAGTCGGTACTGACCCGCTTCTGACGTCAATCCAACGCTAACTTGCGCCAAACTTGCGCGTATCTGACGAATTGAGGTCTAACCCGCACGTGGTTTTTCGTGATGTGAGATGGCGTGAAAGTGCCTAGAAGCAAGTGCTGAATCTGGAATCAGGCTAAACCCGTGAAACGCTGTTGGCGTTTTCCCATGCCCCGGAGGCGAACCATGGGTGCCCATCCAGAAAATCGCGCAGCATGGGTAGGCTGTCGAGGCCCCAGAAAACCTGGCCTGCGACCTCGAATGCGGGCACGCCAAAAATATCCTGGGCGCTGGCGGCTTCGGTATTGCTGCGCAGCCATTGTTTGGCTTGATCGGCGATGTCTGGTGCAGGGTTCATTTGCGCTGCCAGCGTGGTTTGCAGCGCTTGCACGCGTGCAGGATCGAGTGCGTCGCCACCGCCTTCCCAGACGTGGCGAAAGACGGTTTCCGCCACATAGCGGTTGATGCTGCCATCTTCGCTGGTGTGCAGCGCCAGGCGCAAAAGCGGCAAGGGGTTGAAGGGGTGGCTGGCGGGCGTTTGCAGCGGCACGCCCAGGTGCTGGCCCAGCCACTCGGTGTGGCGGTACGTCCACAGGCGTTTGGCGGGGGTCTCCATTGGGCCGGGGTTGTTGCTGTGTCGCAGCAAGGCAGCCAGCAGCACCGGGCGATAGGTGACGTGCACGTTCAGGCCTTGCAGCGTTTGGGGCAGTTGCTGGAAAGCCAGCCACGCGTAGGGAGACACAAAATCCAAATGCATGGTGATGTAGTGCATGGCGTGGGCTTTCTGGAGAAAGTGGGGGTGAAGTTTAAAAAAAGAGCTGCTAGCGCTTATCTTTCAATGATTTCAAAGTGTTTGGCATCTGAAACAACGGCTAGATAAGCGCTAGCAGCTCCTTTTTTTAGGGCAAAGAGACGTGGTCTGTGGATACGGCAGGCGCAGTGTCTGCGCGGGTTGTGCAAGCACTGCGTTGCTGAATATGCCCCCAAATTGCGCGTTTGGCATCGGCGTCGGAGGCACCCCAGGCGCGCAACTCATCCAGCGTGCGCAGGCAGCCAATGCAGTACTGGCGCTGCGCATCCATGCGGCATACGTTGACACAGGGGGAGGGGGGCGGCTCGTTCGCATCGGGGCGCAGCAAGCCTTGGGCTGCAACGGTCTGCAGCTTGTGCAGCAGCGCTGGGGGGGCCGCAGGAATCAGGTGGGGTGCTGTCATGTCAGTACGGCCTCTTGCGCCGCTTCGGCGATATCGACCACGGGGGCTTGGGTCAGCGCTTGCAGCTGGGCCAGATTCAGGGCAAACACCGCATGCGGGTGGCCAGCCGCTGCCCACAGCACGTCAAAGCGTTGCAAGCTGCGGTCGATCAGCACCAGGGGTGGATGAGCGTGCGCCACCGGGCTGACGCCGCCAATCGAAAACCCGGTGTGGGCTTTCACAAACTCCGCGTCGGCCCTGCCAATTTTGCCCGCCAAGGCGGCGACCTTTTTTTCGTCCACGCGGCGGTCTCCTGCGGCCACCACCAGCACATGCGTGCCTTCGGGCTTGCGCTTGAAGATTACGCTTTTGGCCACTTGGCCGACAAGAATGCCGAGCTGGTCAGCCGCTTCTTGCGCGGTGCGCGCAGCGCCGTCCAGCATGCGTGGTGCATGTGGGTGGCCCGCGTCTTGCAGAAAGCGCGCGACACGCTGCACCGCTTCAGGCAAGGCATGCAATTGAGAGCCGCACATTTACACGGCCTCACACACGGCAGCGCTGTCACGTTTGGCCAGCAAGGCCTTGGCCACGCGGGACTGGGTGGGGCGCCCCAACGCCTGGCTGATGAACGCGCCGGCATCCACCAGCTTGTCCAGATCCAGGCCGGTTTCAATGCCCATGCCATGCAGCATGTAGACCACGTCTTCGGTGGCCACATTGCCCGTAGCGCCCTTGGCATACGGGCAGCCGCCCAGGCCAGCCACCGACGTATCAAACTGCCACACGCCCATGGCCAGCGCCGCCAGCGTATTGGCCACGGCTTGGCCGTAGGTGTCGTGGAAGTGGCCCGAGACATCGTTGATGTCAAAGTGCTGCAGCGTGGCCTCCAGCGCTTTGCGCACCTTGATGGGCGTGCCCACGCCAATCGTGTCGGCCACGCCAATGTGCTGCACGCCAATGTCTTTCATCAGCTTGGCCAGGTAACCCACTTGCTTGGGGCCACATCGCCTTCGTAGGGGCAGCCCACGGTGCAGCTCATGGCGCCGCGCACATAGATGCCTGCGGCGCGGGCGGCTTCCACCACGGGGGCAAAGCGTTCAATGCTTTCGGCGATGGAGCAGTTGATGTTTTTCTGGCTAAATGCCTCGCTGGCCGCACCAAACACCACGATCTCATCGGGCTGCGTCAGCACAGCGGCTTCGTAGCCTTTCATATTGGGCGTCAGCACGGAATAGCGCACGTCTGCGCGGCGCTCAATACCGGCCATGACCTCGGCGTTGTCAGCCATTTGCGGCACCCACTTGGGGCTGACAAAGCTGGTGACCTCAATCTCTTTGCTGCCCGCGGCCTGCAGGCGGTGAATCAGCTCAATTTTGACGGCAGCCGGTACGGGCTGCTTTTCGTTTTGCAGACCATCGCGGGGGCCCACTTCAACCAGTTTGACGCGGGTGGGGTAGGACATGTTGTGCTCCTTGGAATAGGTGGAATTTAGTAGCCACGTTGCGGATTGACCATGCCTTGCACGGGCTCGCCCCGGCTCATGGCGGCCACTTTGCCGACGATTTGGGCAATGCTTTCCTCGCGCAGGGTGCGGGCCGAGGTGTGCGGCGTCAGGGTGATGGAGGGCACAGCCCAGAAGGGGTGGTCAGCGGGCAGAGGCTCTTGGCGGAACACATCCAGCATGGCGCCAGCCACATGCCCTTGCGCGATCAGGGCGATCAGGTCTTCGTCCACTAGGTGCGCGCCGCGCGCGACGTTGATGACGTAAGCGCCGGGTAGCAATTGCTGCAGGGTGGCACGGTTGATGATGTTCTCGGTCTCGGGCGTCAGCGGCAGCAGGTTGACCAGGATGCGCGTGCCGCGCAGAAATTCGCCAAAGCCTGCTTCGCCGCTGAAGGTCTGCACGCCGTCGATGTGCTTGGCGCTGCGGCTCCAGCCGCGCACAGGAAACTCGAACACGCCCAGCGCCTTGGCCACGCGTTCGCCCAGCACGCCCAGGCCCATCACGCCTACGGGGAAGTCGGCACGCAGCTGGGGCTTGCGGAACTTCCACTGCCCTTGGCGCATATCGGCTTCGTAGGCATCGAGTTCGCGGAAGTGGCGAATCACCGCTTGCGTCACGTATTCGGCCATCTGCACGGACATGCCGGCGTCGTCCAGGCGCACCACCTGGGCCTGCGGGGGGAGCTTCAGCTTGAGCAGGGCATCCACCCCCGCGCCGATGTTGAACAGCGCTTTGAGCGCGGGTTGCTCATCCAGGAACTGCTGGGGCGGTGCCCAGACCACGGCGTAGTCCGCCTGGGGCGCGCCGGGCGCCCACACACTGATGTCTGCGCCGGGCAAGGCCGCGCGCAATCCGTCCAACCAAGGTTCGGGCTTGGTGCCCGTGCAGCAAAAAGTGACTCTCATGGATGGCGAGGGTAACGGCTGGCTGTGTGGCTGTCTGTCATGTGGGTCCAAGTTTCATTGCTGGTCAGTGGGGCGGTGACGACGACGGCAACTTTGTCATTGGGCGTGGTTTCGGTAGCAAAGTCGACACTCAGGTCTTCATCGGACAGCTGGGCTGCCGCAAAGGGGTGCTGGCGTTCGGTGAAGAACAGGTTGGTTGTCGCATGGCTCCACAGCGCCTCGCCGTTGGAGAGCAGAAAGTTGAAGGTGCCGTGGGGGGCGATGCGTTGGGCCAGTTCTTGCAGGGTGAGGGTCAACTCTTCGATGCTGGGCACGCCGGCGTGGGATTTCCACAGCTCCTGCATGATCCAGCAAAAGGCCAGTTCGCTGTCGGTGCTGCCCACGGGGCGAAAGTGGGTGTGCAGCTTGGGGGCGAAGTTTTTCAGGTCGCCATTGTGGGCAAAGACCCAGTGGCGCCCCCACAGCTCACGCTCAAAGGGGTGGCAGTTTTGCAGGCTGACCACGCCTTGGGTGGCTTTGCGGATGTGGGCGATGACGTTGCGGCTTTTGATGGGGTAGCGGCGAATCAACTCCGCGATGGGAGAGTCGATGGCGCGTTCATGGTCCACAAAATGTCGCAGCCCTTTGTCTTCAAAAAATGCGATGCCCCAGCCGTCGGTGTGATCACCCGTGTTGCCCGCGCGCTGTGCAAAACCACTGAAGCTAAAGCGCACGTCCGTGGGGGTGTTGCAGTTCATTCCTAAAAGCTGGCACATGGGGCGCGTTCCAATCGGTCACAAAACAAAGGCATAAGCCTAACGGTTCAGACCACGCCGTGCAGCAATCGCACAGCTCAGGGCGCGGATTTACGTGCCGGGGAGCGCAACTGGGTGGCTGCAGCAAAAGCCAGCAAGCACAGTACCGTCAGCATCACAAAGCTTTCATGGAATGCCTGTATCCGCCCTTGTGCCGCATCCATCGCTGGGTTGGCGGCGTACACGGCCAAGCGCCACTCCAGCACAATGCCGCACAGCCCCACGCCGATGGCACCCCCCAGCATGCGAATAAAGCTGATGGTGCTGGAGCCTTGGGCAATCAGCGCGCGGTCAATCGGTCGCAAGGCACCCAGGTTCAGGCTGGGCAAGATAAAACCCAAGCCGATGCGCCCGACGATGATGAAGCCCGCCAGCAGCCACAGCGCCATGCCTGGCCCGGCCCACAGCATCAGTCCAAAAGACAAGGCCAGCAGCAACATGCCGATGCTGGTGAGCCAGTGGGTGGGCTGGGTGTCGGCCATGCGCCTACCCAAGGGATGGTGATGGCGAGGATCAAGCCCGCAGGCAGCAGCAGGTTGCCTGCGTAGCTGGCCGATAGCCCCAGGCCCATTTGGATGAAAACGGGGAGCAGGTAGGTGGAGCCAAACATGGCGGTGCCGTAAATAAATGCCACGATACAGCCCATGACGAAGGGGCGGGTGGCAAACAGGCGCAGATCCATCAACGGCTTGCGCTGTGTACGCAGCAGGCGCTGCTGCCACAGGATGAAAGCCAGCCAGCACACCGCGGCCATGCCTGCCAACAGTGCCGCTTTCAAGTGGCTGTGGTGAAACGCCACCAAGGCATTCAATACGCCCAGCGTACCGGCGCTGACCAGGCCCAGCCCCAGCACATCCAGTTTGCCGCTGCCTTCACCGCTGGTACTGTCCCCGGGCGCGCTGGAGGGTACGTATTTCCATGCCAGCCACAGCGACAGCAGGCAGGGGGGCACCACCATGAAGAAGGTGCTGCGCCAGCCCATCCAGTCGGTCAGCAGACCGCCTAGTGCAGGCGCCAGCGCAGGTGCCAGCACCACGCCCATGCCAAAAATACCGCCCGCGCGGCCTTGCTCATTGGGCTGAAACGCATACAGGATGATGACCGCTGGTATGGGCTGAATGATGCCGGCTGCTAGGCCTTCGGCCACGCGTGAGAACAGCAGCAACTCGAAATGTTGGGCAAAACCGCCGCTGATACCCCCCAGCATGAGCAAACCAATCGCCCATGCATAGGTGGCGCGATAGCCAAAACGCCCTAGCAGCCACGGCGTGACCAGCATGGCCACGGTGGAAGCCACCATGAACGTGGAGGTGATCCATTGCGCCCGCTCTTGCCCCAGCTGGAAAAAAGCGCTCATGGCGGGAATGGCCACATTCACGCTGGTGGAGGGAATGATAGAGGCAATAGTGCCCACCATCACAGCCATCAGCAGCAGCCAGCGATAGTGCTCGCCATAGCGGGCTTTGAGCGCAGCAGCGGGAGAGGGGGACAGCAAGGGCATGGGTTGTCCAAGGGCGATGCGAAAGGCTCCAGCCTACGCCATCTGCGTTAGCTGGACGTGCCTGTGGGTGACAGGGGCTGGCTCTGGCCGCATGCGGGGCAGATACAGGTTTGATAGCGTTGTTCGGCAGCTAGGCGTGCAAGCACCTCGGGCGCAATGCGTTGTTGCATGCACCAGCAGCTTTGCGCAGGCAAGCCTGCGGCCAGGGCGCACTGGTTGGCTTGGCCGCACAAGGGGCAGGTCAGCGGGTCGAGAGGGGACGTCATGGACGCAAGTGTAGACGCAGTGGCACCAGGCTGGCTGCGACGAGCCAGGTGCACGCTGGGCATACATAAAAATATGGATAAAAAGTGCTTAAACCCTTGCCCTAGCAGCGCAAGCAGCTATGGATTTTGTGGGTCTGAAGGGGCCCACTGTGCGCGCAGCTTGGCGCAATGGTCTTTGTCCGGCACGGCGGGCGTTTGAATGACAAAGTCGTGCTCAGAGGCTTCGGCTTGCGCCTTGGGGCCCGCCTGCGCCATCGCAATCACATGGCTGGAAGACGGTGCCAGCCAGGTGGGAATGCCCACGCTGCGCAGCACATGGCCACGCCCGGCAATCAGCACCACGGTTTTTCCAGGCTGGATGGCCGACTGGGCGGTGTGTGCCATCAGGGCATCTTTGGCCAACTGCACGCGGGCCATGGGGGTGATCTGGGCCTCGGGCAATAGGTCGCAATGCCCGCTGCGAATGGCATGGCGCTGCTGCTCCCAGGCAGCGGGGCTCAGGTGGCTGTCCCACTCGGGCTGTTGCATCACGTCACGCATTTTGTCGCGAGGCACATTGCCGCCAACGACGGGAATGTTTGCGCGCACGGCGGCCATCACGCTGGGGCCGTAGGCCTTCCATGGCCAGCCCTTGTCGTCCCAGCGCAGGGCTTTGCGCACGGTGGCCTCACTGGCGGAAGGCTGCAAGCCTGCGGTGCTGTGCCCTTGCTCTGCCATTTCCAAGACCAGGGCTGCCAGTTGCTTGCGTGCTATCAGCTTTTGTACGGTGGCCAGTTGCCAGCGCTGGTGGGCCGCCGCATCGTGTTGCTCGCCCAGCAGCAGCACGCTGGGCAGCGGCATGGCCTGTAACTGGGCCTGCCACTGTGCAGGGGTCAGGGTGGGTGTGGTGGTGGAAGAAGGGGCGCTGTGGGCTGGTTCCACGGTAGAGGCCGGGGGCATGGTGTTGCAGGCGCTGAGCAGCAGTGCCAAACCAGCGGCCAGGCTGCAGCGCAGAAAGTCATGGGATCGCATGCCCGCATGCTAGAGCAT
>NZ_CADEPJ010000017.1 GCF_902829245.1 Comamonas jiangduensis
TGGTGGTAGTGCAGCGCATGCAGCGTCGCGCCGGTGGGCGAGGGCACCCAGGCGGTGTTGGCACCCGACTTGGGGTGGCCAATCTTTTGCTCCAGCATGGCCTTCATCAGGTCAGGCATGGCCCACATGCCCTTGCCGATCTGGGCACGGCCGCGCAGGCCCATGGTCAGGCCCACCAGCACGTTGTTGCGCTCGTACGCAGGCAGCCAGGCGCTGGCCTTCATGTCGGCCTTGCGCACCATGGGGCCAGCGTGCATGGCGGTGTGCATTTCATCGCCCGTGCGATCCAGGAAGCCAGTGTTGATGAACGCCACGCGTGCAGGGGCTGCGGCAATCGAGGCCTTCAGGTTGGCGCTGGTGCGGCGCTCTTCGTCCATGATGCCCAGCTTCACGGTGTTGGGCTTGAGGCCCAGCAGTTGCTCCACACGGCCAAACAGGGTGTCGGCAAACGCCACTTCGGCGGGGCCGTGCATTTTGGGCTTGACGATGTAGACGCTGCCGGTGCGGCTGTTGCGAATGCCGTTGGCACCGTGGCCCTGCAGGTCGTGCATGGCGATGGCGGTGGTGACCACGGCGTCCAGGATGCCTTCCGGAATTTCTTTGCCTTCTGAGCCCCACAGGATGGCGGGGTTGGTCATCAAATGGCCCACATTGCGCAGGAACATCAGCGAGCGGCCGTGCAGCTTGACGGGCTGACCGTCTGCACCGGTGTAGATGCGGTCGCCGTTCAGGCCACGGGTCATGGTCTTGCCGCCTTTTTCAAAGGACTCGGTCAGCGTGCCCTTCAAAATGCCCAGCCAGTTGCTGTAACCCAGTACCTTGTCTTCGGCATCCACCGCAGCCACGGAGTCTTCCAGGTCCAAGATGGTGGAGACGGCGGCTTCCACCACCACGTCGGCCACGCCCGCAGCGTCGGTCTGGCCGATGGGGGTGGACTTGTTGATGATGATGTCGATGTGCAGGCCGTGGTTCTTCAGCAGCACCGAAGTGGGCGCAGCCGCATCGCCTTGGTAGCCGACGAACTTGTCCGCATCCTTCAAGCCCGTGGTGTTGCCGTTCTTCAAAGTCACGACCAGCTTGCCGCCTTCGACCTGGTAAGCCGCCGCATCTTTGTGCGAGCCCGCAGCCAGGGGCACGGCCTGGTCCAGGAAGTTGCGTGCAAATTCAATGACCTTGGCGCCGCGCACGGGGTTGTAGCCCTTGCCCTTTTCGGCGCCGCCTTCTTCGCTGATGGCGTCGGTGCCATACAGCGCGTCATACAGGCTGCCCCAGCGCGCGTTGGCGGCGTTCAGAGCGTAGCGCGCGTTCAGGATGGGCACCACCAGTTGGGGGCCAGCCATGGTGGCCAGCTCGGCGTCCACGTTTTCGGTGGTGGCCTTGGCGTCCTTGGGCGACTCGACCAGATAACCAATCTGTGTCAGAAATTTTTGGTAGGCCGCCATGTCGGTGATGGGGCCGGGGTTGGCCTTGTGCCAGGTGTCCAGCTCGGCTTGCAGGCGGGCGCGCGCGGCCAGCTCTACACCAATGGCCACGTGGCCGACACGGTGCAGCGCCTGATCGCCAGCGGCTACACCTATGAGCAAGACGGCGCGCTGTGGCTCAAGTCCACTGAGTTTGGTGACGACAAAGACCGCGTGATGCGCAAGTCCGACGGCCACTACACCTACTTCCTGCCCGATGTGGCCTACCACATCCAGAAGTTCCAGCGTGGCTACGGCAAGGTGGTGAACATCCAGGGCACGGACCACCACGGCACCATCGCCCGCGTGCGCGCGGGCTTGCAGGCGGCCAATGTGGGTATTCCCAAGGGCTACCCCGACTACGTGTTGCACACCATGGTGCGTGTGGTGCGCAACGGTGAAGAAGTGAAGATCAGCAAGCGCGCCGGATCTTACGTGACGCTGCGCGACCTGATCGAGTGGACCAGCAAAGACGCTGTGCGCTTCTTCCTGCTCAGCCGCAAGCCCGATACCGAGTACACCTTCGACGTGGACCTGGCCGTGGCGCAGAACAACGACAACCCCGTGTACTACGTGCAGTACGCGCATGCGCGCATCCAGTCCGTGCTGCGTGCCTGGCAAGAAGCTGGTGGCGCGGGTGTGGCTGCGCTCAAGGATGTGGATCTGTCTGCACTGGAGGGGCCTCAGGCCCAGGCGCTGATGCTGCTGCTGGCCAAGTACCCCGAAATGCTGACGGCCGCCGCCGCTGGCAACGCCCCGCATGACGTCACTTTCTACTTGCGAGATTTGGCTTCCGCCTACCACAGCTACTACGACGCAGAGCGTATCTTGGTGGACGACGAGGCCGTGAAACTGGCGCGTCTGGCACTGGTCGCTGCGACTGCGCAAGTGCTGCACAATGGCTTGGCTGTGCTGGGTGTGAGTGCACCCGAGCGCATGTAAGCGAAACAACAAGCAACGTGACAGGCGGTTTTATGGGTAAGCAGCAGCGTGGTGGCACCATCTTGGGGCTCATCATTGGTTTGATCTTGGGCTTGGGCATTGCGCTGGGCGTGGCGGTGTACGTCACCAAAGTGCCAGTGCCTTTCCTCAACAAGGGCGAGCACCGCGACATCGAGAAAACCGAACAGGAGCGCAACCGCAGTTGGGACCCCAATTCGCCGCTCTACGGCAGCTCGCCTTCACGCGCGCCCCAGGCGCCTGCTGCGGCAGCGCCAGAAGCGCCTGGCACTTCGGTAGCCACTCCCCCGGTTGATCCGGTTGCCAAGCCGCCAGCGGCTACGGCAGACCCGCTGGGTGATTTGGCCAAGGCGCAGGTCAAAGCCTCCGATGCCAAAGCTGCGGCAGAAGCCAAGGCGGCCGCCAGCACCGCCAACGCTGGCTCGGACGGATTTAGCTATTTTGTCCAGGCTGGCGCGTTCCACCCAAGGTGATGCGGATGCCCAGCGTGCCAAACTCGCGATGCTGGGCTGGGAAGCGCGCATCAGTGAGCGTGAGCAAAATGGACGCCCGGTGTTCCGCGTGCGCGTGGGCCCTTTCGCCAAACGTGGTGATGCGGAGCAGCTGAAGCAAAAATTGGACGGCGCTGGGGTGGATTCGGCCTTGGTGCGCGTGCAGCAATGAACTTTTTGAGCGACCTATGCTCAATACCAACCATATCTCGTGAAGGAGTCTCTTTGATGCAACGCCGCCAGTTCTCTTTGGCCGCAGCCACTGCTGCAACTTCCCTGGCTTGGGGTGCCAACACTGCATTCGCGCAGCAAGCGGCCCCCAAGGAAGGCAAGGACTATGTGCGCCTTTCCAAGCCTGCACCCACCGAAGCCCCCGCAGGCAAAGTGGAAGTGGTGGAGTTCTTCTGGTACAGCTGCCCGCACTGCAACGACTTTGAGCCCACTTTTGCGGCCTGGAAGCAAAAAGCCCCGGCCAACGTGGTCGTGCGCCGCGTGCCGGTGGCGTTCAACGCCAGCTTCGTGCCCCAGCAAAGCTGTACTTTGCGCTGCAGGCCATGGACAACTTTGATGCCATGCACGTCAAGGTATTCCGCGCCATTCACGTAGAGCGCAACAAGCTGGCCAAGGATGAGGACATCTTCAACTGGGTGGCCAAGCAAGGCGTGGATGTGAACAAGTTCAAGGAAATCTACAACTCGTTCAACGTGTCCAGCCAAGTGCGCAAGGCCACCGCGCTGCAGCAAGCCTACGACGTGGAAGGTGTGCCTTCCATGGGCGTGGCCGGCCGCTATTACACCGATGGCCCGCGCGCAGGCAGCATGACCAACGTGCTGAATGTGGTGCAGCATTTGGTTGCACAAAGCGCCAACGCGTGATGCAGACAGGGTTGCCAGCCCTTGCACAGCCACAAAGCCCGCCTTGTGCGGGCTTTTTTCATGGAAAACGAGCATGCATGACTACAATGTGCTGCAAGAAACGTGCCCTGCCCACATGACACCCAAACTCCTCACCTGCCTCTTGTTGACCGCCTTTGTCGGCGTTTCCGGTATTGCGCACGCCGAGCGTGCTGACCGTGACAAGCCCATGAACATTGAAGCGGATGCCTTGCGCCATGACGAGCTCAAGCAAACCAGTGTGTTCACCGGCAATGTGGTGATGACCAAGGGCTCGATCGTGTTGCGCGGTGCGCAGCTGGATGTGCGCCAAGATGCACAGGGTTACCAGCATGGCGTGGTCAAGGCAGAACCCGGCAAGCGTGCGTTTTTCCGGCAAAAGCGTGATACGGCGCCTGGCGCTCCTGAAGAGTTTGTCGAAGGCGAGGGCGAGGTCATTGAGTAC
>NZ_CADEPJ010000018.1 GCF_902829245.1 Comamonas jiangduensis
CTAACAGCTATCGACGCTGGAGCTGTCCCAAGCAGATGAGCAGATGCTCGACGACAACCCTTTCCTCGAGATCGCGACCGAGGATCCGCCGCGTGAAGAATTTGGCCTCGACAGTGCCAATACCGCCCCGCAGGGGGATGCGGATACGGCGGACGACTCTCCATATTCCATAGCTGACAGCGCAGGCGCAGCAAGCGCTGAAGGCTCAAAAGACCAAGAATTTTCAGCGCCGGAAAGCGATGTGCCCAATGACTGGGAAGGCGACGGCAGCGTGGACATGTCGTCCTTCGATGAGGGTGAATGGGGCGGTGAGGCCTCCGCACGCGGCCAGCGCAACGACGATGACGACGCGCCCACCGCCTTGGACTTGGCGGGCAGCCACGAGTCGCTGACCGATTTTCTGCACCAGCAGGCGCTGTCGCTGCGCCTGTCCGAACTCGACCGCTACGCCCTGAGGTTTCTGATCGAAAACCTCAACGACGACGGCTACCTGGAAGATTCGCTGCAGGAGCTGGCCGAGGGGCTGGCTGGCACCGACGATCTGGAGCAGTTGGACGAGCTGGTGCACCGCTTCACGGTGGCCCTGCGCCTGCTGCAGTCGCTGGAGCCGGTGGGTGTGGGCGCTCGCGATCTGGCCGAATGCCTGCGCCTGCAGCTGTTGCACCTGCACCGCGAGGACCCGCAGGACGAGCTGCTGGAGGTGGCGCTGCAGGTCTGCGCGCAGCCGCTGGACATGCTGGCGCGGCGCGATGTGCGCAAACTGATGCAGGCCTGTGGCCTGCCCGAAGCCAAGGTGCGCGCCGCGCTGGGTGTGATTGCGCGGTTGGAGCCCAAACCGGGGCGGCGCTTTGCCGATGTGGAGCGCCACATCATCGTGCCCGATGTCATCGTCAAGAAAACGTCGCGCAAGGGGGGCGATGGCCTGGCGCAGTTCAGCGTGCAGCTGAACCCGGATGTCATGCCGCGCCTGCGCGTGCACGATGTGTATGCCAACGCCCTGCGCAGCCACAAGGGCAGCGACGGGCACGCCGGCCTGCAGCAGCGGCTGCAGGAGGCGCGCTGGTTCATCAAGAACGTGCAGCAGCGCTTTGACACCATCTTGCGCGTGTCCAAGGCCATCGTTGACCGGCAAAAGAACTTCTTCGTGCATGGCGAGCTGGCCATGCGCCCGCTGGTGCTGCGCGACATTGCCGATGAGCTGGGCCTGCACGAATCCACCATCAGCCGCGTGACCACGGCCAAGTACATGGCCACGCCGCACGGCACCTATGAGCTGAAATTCTTCTTTGGCTCCGGGCTGGGCACGGAGACGGGCGGCAATGCCTCCAGCACCGCGGTGCGGGCCTTGATCAAACAGTTTGTGGCGGCCGAAAACACCAAAAAGCCGCTGTCGGACAGCCAGATTGCCGAGATGCTCAAGGAACAAGGCATTGAATGCGCGCGCCGCACCGTGGCCAAGTACCGCGAAGCGCTCAAAATTGCACCAGCGAACCTGCGCAAGGCGCTCTAAGCACGCGCAGCGCCGGGTTGATACCTGTGCAGTAGCGCAGGTCGGCACGGCCCTTTAAAATTACCTCCTAGAACATCATCGAGAACGCAGCGGCTGACGCTGCGTTTTTGCTTTCAGCGGGAGTCTGCCGGCAGCCACACCACGGCGAGGCGGCTCGCGTATGCTGGACCCCTGCTATGAACCAATTGCATTTGTTTTTGCCCTGCGCCGCTGGCGTTGAGGGTTTTCTGGCCGACGAAGTGCGCGCTATTACGGGCGTGGGCAAGGACGACGTGCTCACCGGCCGGGGCGGTGTCATGGTGCGCGCCATGTGGCGCGACGCCATGCTGCTCAATCTGCACAGCCGTCTGGCCCAGCGGGTGCTGGTGGAGCTGTCGTTCACCGAGTACCGCAGCGAGAACGATCTGTACCGCGCTGCCAGCGAGGTGGCTTGGGAAATTTGGTTCACGCCCAAAGAAACGTTCAAGATCGAGGTGACGGCCCAGCACAGCCCGCTGACCAGCCTGAATTTTGCGGCCCTCAAGGTCAAGGATGCGATTGCCGATCGCTTCCGCGCCAAGCGCAACGGCGTGCGCCCCAGCGTGGAAACCCACCACCCTGACGTACGCGTGCACATGCACCTGACCACCGACACCTGCACGCTGTACATGGACACCACGGGCGAAGCGCTGTTCAAGCGCGGCTGGCGCGAAGACAAGGGCGATGCACCGCTCAAGGAAACCCTGGCCGCCGCCATGATTGCCGCCACGGGCTGGAACCCGCATGGCCCCAATCCACAGCCGCTGTACGACCCCTGCTGCGGCTCGGGCACGGTGGTGATTGAGGCCGCACAAATCGCCCGCAAGATTCCCGCTGGCATCTTGCGCCGCTTTGCGTTTGAAAAGCTGGTGCCGTTCCAGCGCCATGTGTGGGAGCAAATCCTGGATGAGGCCGAGGCCCAAATTTTGGATGAAAGCCCCGTGCCGATTTTTGGCTCCGATGTCTCGCACCGCATGGTGGACTTTGCCCAGCGCAATGCCGAGCGTGCCGGCGTGGCCGAGACTGTGAACCTGCGTGGTGGTGACGCCCTGCAGCGTATGCCCCCGTGCGAGCAGCCGGGCATGATGCTGCTCAACCCCCCGTACGGCGAGCGTATTGCCGCTGCCGGCAGCTTTGGCCGCAATGCCGCAGAGCGCATGGACGCGGTCGAGCGCGTGGGCCGCGAAACAGCGCAAACCGAAGACGGTGGCGAGTTCTTCAGCCAGCTGGCCACTCACTGGAAGAAGCACTACAGCGGCTGGAGTGGCTGGATGCTCACGCCCGATTTGAAGCTGCCCGGCAAGATGCGCCTTAAAGAATCGCGCCGCACCCCCATGTGGAACGGCCCCATCGAGTGCCGCCTGTTCTGCTTCGAGATGATCAAGGGTGCGGTCAAACTTCGTAAAGATGAGAGCGATCAGCGCCCGTCTGATAAGGGCTGAGCATGAAAATAGTCCTGAAATGGCCCGCTTGCAACGCGGGCTACACCGGGCCGTGGCCACGCCCGATGGTGCTGGATACCAATGTGGTGCTGGACATGCTGATCTTTGACGATCCGCACATTCCGCCGATCCGGGAGCTCATCGCCCAGGGCCAGGTGCGCTGGATTGCCGACCAGACCCAGCGCATTGAACTGGAGCGCGTGCTGCACTACAGCCAGATTGCACCGCGTGTCTCGTTCTACGGCAAGACGCCCGAGGGCGTGATGGCGGCATTCGATGCTACTGTGGAATACGTGGCCGAAGCGCCCAAAATCCGCTTTACCTGCACCGACCCCGATGACCAGCACTTTCTGGATCTGGCCGGCCAGCACCAGGCTCTGCTGGTGAGCAAAGACAAAGCCGTGCTCAAACAACGCAAGCGCGTGGCGCAGACCTATGGCGCAACGGTGGGCAATCGTGCTGCAGGAAACGGTGGCAGCACCCCAGTAGGTATGGCTTAAATTGGCCGCTAGCGCTTAGCTGTCAAGCGCTGATAGCTATTGTTTTGGGATTTGGAGACAGGCGTGGGCGGCGCCCAACCCTGGAACTGGCAGCTTTGTGGCCAGACAGCGACAATGGCGGGATGACTTCTTCGCCCTCTCTGACCAAGCCTGCGGCCTTGTCCACGCTGGACAAGACCCGCATTGACGACACCCGCATCAAGACCGTGCGCCCGCTGCTCACCCCCGCTTTGCTGGAGGAGTGGCTGCCTGCCACGGAGCAGGCCCTGGCGCTGGTGGAAAGCAGTCGCCGCGCCATCTCGCGCGTGCTGCATGGGGAAGATGACCGTCTGGTTGTGGTGGTGGGGCCTTGCTCCATCCACGATCATGCGCAGGCCATGGAATACGCGCGCCAGCTCAAGGCGCAGGCCGATGCGCTGCAGGACGATCTGCTGATCGTGATGCGCGTGTACTTTGAAAAGCCACGCACCACCGTGGGCTGGAAGGGGTACATCAACGACCCGTACCGCGATGGCAGCTTCAACGTCAACGAAGGCCTGAAGCTGGCGCGCCAGCTGCTGCTGGAGGTGCTGGAGCTGGGCCTGCCCACGGGCACGGAGTTTTTGGATCTGCTCTCGCCCCAATTCATCAGCGATTTGATCAGCTGGGGTGCCATCGGTGCGCGCACCACCGAAAGCCAGATTCACCGCGAGTTGGCCAGCGGCCTGAGCTGCCCGGTGGGCTTTAAAAATGGCACGGATGGCGGCGTGAAGGTGGCCAGCGATGCGATCGTGGCCGCGCAATCGAGCCATGCCTTCATGGGCATGACCAAGATGGGCCAAAGCGCGATTTTTGAAACCCGTGGCAACCAAGACTGTCACGTGATTTTGCGTGGCGGCAAACAGCCCAACTACAGCGCTGCCGATGTGCAAGCGGCCTGCGAGCTGCTGGCAAAGTCGGGCCTGCGCCCGCAGGTGATGGTGGACATGTCACACGCCAACAGCAGCAAACAACACCGCCGCCAAATCGATGTGGCAGCCGATGTGGCGCAGCAGATTGCCGCTGGTGACCAGCGCATTACCGGGGTGATGATTGAAAGCCATTTGAGCGAAGGCCGCCAAGACATTGTGGAAGGCCAGGACTTGGCCTATGGCGTGTCGCTG
>NZ_CADEPJ010000019.1 GCF_902829245.1 Comamonas jiangduensis
GAGGGGACAGTCTGTGGGTTGCGCATCACGGTGGACCACAGGGCCTGCTCCTCGGCAGCGGCATGGCTTTTGAGCTCCAGCGCCAGCTCTTGGAAGAGTTTTTTCCGCTCCGGCGATGCGCCCACGGTCTCTCCGATCATGGCCAGCAGTGCCCGGTGGCGGTCATGGTCTTGCACCAGCTGGCCAAACAAATCCGGATCACCGCGAAACGTGGTCGCTGGTGTGCTGCCAATGTGCGCGGGTATATCCGGTGCAACGGCCTGTGCTTTGGCAATCGCCGTGCGCTTGGCTTGCGAGGCCGTGGTTTTGGGGGAGGTGCTGCGTTGGGTAGAGGGGGTGGAGGCAGTGCGGCGCAGTGCAGTCGTTGGCATGGGGCTCACTTTGCAAAGAGAGGCAGACAGGTGCCGTTAGAGATGCTTGGTACGTTGTTTGTAGCAAGCACATTGCAGCGGCATGGTCAGTACGTGAGGCACACGACTGTAGGAAAAGGGAGGGCTCGCCCGCGGGGCGGTCCATGCAATCTGGGCAGAAAGGGTGCTGGGGAGCATCAGCCCTGTGTGTAGGAGCGGGGCTGGAATGCAGTGCTTGCCACTCCCGTTGCGTAAAGAACGCGCGACACTGTATGCCTGTTTGAGCTTGGAGGAAATGCCATGCTGTGCCACGCGACACGTCCCCAACCCGTGGAGCCAGACAAAGGGCCACAGCCTTTGCCGCCCGATGGGCATCCGCCGCAGGCCAGTGGCTGACCGGCTGCATCAGCGCGCAGATCGGTACCGCTGATCGGCGTTTTGTAGGCTGCTGTGTCAGACCGTGGCGCATTTGGTGAAGCCTCCCACACAGCGCGCGGGCGCCCTGTCGCACACTCTTTGTTTGTCTGTGGCTGGCGCCAAGGAGTGGTTGGCATGCTCAATATCGAATCTGCCCTGTATGTCTGTGTACAAGCCATCGGTGTCGTTCCCGGCACTGCAAGCTTGTTGCAGCGTTTTGCCCCTGATATGGCCTATCGCGTGCTGGACTTCTGGAAGCCCGATGGCGTGCTGCAGCCCTATCTCCTGCTGAGCAACGGTACGCAACGCAGTTTTGTGCCCATCGGCTTTTTGCGCGCCGTGGCTTTTGCGCCGGAGCAGACGGCGTATGTGCTGCCGCTGGCGGATTTGGTGCAAGACCGCAGCATCCATTTGCATGCCTTGGTGGCGCGCGAGATATCCCAGCAAGGCGTGCAGCGCCAGGCTTTGGGGCAGCGTTTCATACCCAGCGGGTGGCATTGACGCATAAACCACAGCGTCGGCAAAGAATGACTGTGCAAAAAATAATCATGTGGTTTATACTTATGTCTACGGGTTATCACTTAGAGGTTAACGCGTAGTTGCGGTGCAGTTGAGATGCCTGCCTGCAACACCTTGCTAGGCATCTCGTACACAGAAAGCACTGTCATGCGTCAAGCCATCAACTCCCTGATCGAATTCATCCAAGAAGCACGCGCTGCCCATTTGGAAATCGCCAACCAGTAATTGGTGCTGATCGCAGCCACTGCGGGCTGTAAAAAATCGCAGTAAGAAGTGCCCTCCAGCAATGGCTGTAGGGCATTTTTGTTGGTGGGTGCGCATTGACTTTGCCAGGGTGCAAAGCGCTCAGTGCGGTGGCGTGGCAGACTTGTCCACCATGCCTCCTCCTACCTTGCTTGTTGCCGACGACCACCCTTTGTTCCGTGCTGCGGTGCTGCACGTGCTGCGTGAGCGGTTTGCACAGTTTCACACGTTGGAGGCTGCCAGTGCTGCCACGGTCAGCAGCACTTTGCAAGAGCACCCCGAGGTGGAGTTGGTGCTGCTGGACCTGACCATGCCTGGTGCGCGGGGCTTTTCCACCTTGCTGCATGTGCGCGGGGAATATCCGGAAATTCCCGTGGTCATCATCTCTTCCAATGACCACCCCCGCGTGATTCGCCGTGCCCAGCAATTTGGTGCTGCAGGTTTTATTCCCAAATCCGCACCGGCAGAAGATATTGCCGGGGCGATTGAGGCGGTGCTGGAAGGCGGCAGCTGGTTTCCGCCCATGGCGGCGGAGCGCTCCGAGGCCGATGCCGACTTGGCTGCGCGGCTGGCACATCTCACGCCGCACCAGTTTCGCGTGCTGCTGTGCCTGGCCGATGGTTTGCTGAACAAGCAAATTGCGCACGAGCTGGGGCTGGCCGAGAACACCGTCAAAGTGCATGAGACGGCGATTTTGAAAAAGCTGGAGTGCTATTCACGCACGCAGGCGGCGGTGCTGGTGAAAAGCCTGGAAAACGACAGCGATCTCTGACCCCCCCAGCGCGGCGCTGGCCGGTTGAAAAATTCTTTGCGCTGCAGCGATTGCCAGGGCGCCAGAAAGCACTTGCCACGGCAGGCGCGCAGGGGGCTGCGACGGTGCCGCCGAAGGGGCTGAAAAGCCCTTTGCAGCCTGCGTGGTAGCCCGTGGCGTTTCCCCAGATTGCGTGTCAAATAGCTGGCTAACGCTGATCCAGCAAGCGCGGGCAGCTAGCTATTTGGGAATGTGCGAACGCCCTACATCCACTGCAACAGGGTGGCCATCAAGCCGGTGGAGAGCACGCCGACATGCCAGTGGCGCAGGCGTTGCCAGGTGGCGGTGCTGCGTTCCGTCCACTCATACAGCACGGCCCCGGCGCTGATCGACAGCAGCACGGCGGCCACCATGCCCAGGCTGTTGGCGACCATGCTGTCTGGCCAATGGGTGTGGACTTCGGCACTCACCAGCAAACACATGGGGAAGTGAATCAAGAAGATGGAGTACGAGCGCTGGCCCATCCACACCAGGGGTGGCAGCTGCCACGTGCGCACCGCTTCGCGCCAGTGCACATTGCCGCCAACGGCCAGCAGCAGGGCGCTGCCGCCTGCCAGCGCAATACGGTCACGCCATTCCATGCCCAGTGCGGCCAGCGTGAGGGCGGCGATCAGGGCCACCCACAGCATGCGCTGCGCACGCTGTTCGCTGTGCGTGGCCCACCAAGCCATCATGCCCAGCCCGTAGGCACCCATGAAGTACACGGCCCAGATATCCAGATCGGGGTTCAGGTTCCACACCCACAGCGATGCGGCCGTGGCGGCGGTGATGCCCGCTTGCCCCAGCCTGCCCAGCGGCTGCCGCTTGCACAGCCACAGCCATAGCAGGCACAGCGCATACAGCTGAAAGTCGATGGCCACATACCAGACGCCCGCAGAAATCGACTCAAAATCTGCCACGCTGTGCAGCAGCAGCAAATGGGCGATCACGCTGGCCCAGGTGGGCGTGGCAGAGACAGAGTCGTGCTCAAACCCCAGGCCACGTACGGTTTCGTTCACCACAATCGCCACCACCAGCGCAGCGCTGTAGGGCAGGCTCAAGCGCACAAAGCGCTTGCTCAGCACAGGCCAGAACTGCGGGTGTCTGCCCACGCCCTGGGGCGCCAGCGCAGCTGCTGCAAAGTAGCCGCCCAGCACCAGAAACACCTGCACCGCCATGCGGGCGTATTCATCCAGCCACGCCAGCAGCCCCCCCAACGCGGGGTGCAGGGCATCGGACATGGGGCCATAGAACGCGAGGTGGTGGCACACAATCAGCAGGCATGCCACGGCCTTGATCTGGTCAAGGGCAGTGTTTCGGGAGGTCATGAACAACGTAGGGACAAACTAGGTGGTTCAACGGATGAGAGTGCTGCGGCGCTGACACGGGCGGTGAATTGGAGTGGGGGTGGCCGGTAGCGCGGGTGCATTCAACCGGGTTTGTGCGCTGGGCGGATGCTGCTGTGCGAAGTGGTTGCGGCCCGCACGATCGTGCCAGCGGCCCGTGGGGTGGGATGAGGTAATTCTGAAAAGATAGCTGTTAGCGCTTGCTGCATAAGCGCTAGATGTCAATTTTGCTTGTATCAGTGGGCGCTGATAACACGACCCCTAAGACGTCGTTTTTCGCCAAGCCTACAGTCTGTGCCGCCAAAGTCTTCAGGCCTTCAGCCGCCACGCTGCCGTCAGTTTTGCGGGGCTGCGTCGTATGACCGGGCTTCACACATCACGCCAAGCGGACGCAAAGCCTAGCCTACGCGAATGCGCAACAAGGTCTGGCTCAGCAAGGCACGCAGGGCTGGCGGGCGTACCGGTTTGGCCAAAAAGCCCCAGCCCCGTTCGGCCGCTTGGCGGCGCAGCGATGCATCGCGCTCGGCGGTGAGCAAGATTACCGGTGGTGTCTGCCCCCAGCGTTCGCACAGCTGGGCGTAGATGTCGGGGCCATACAGCTGGTTGCCCAGGTGCACATCCAGCAGCACCAGCTGGGGTGCGTTGCCGGGTGGGCGCGCTGCAGTGCCTCATGCGGGCCGCCTGCAAAGGGCACGGCGCAGCCCCAGCGCTCCAGCAGCGCGCGCGTGGCGCGCAGGTTTGCGGGTCATCTTCGATGTACCACGCCACGCCGCCTTGCAGCGGGGCATCGTCCTGCCGCGTCGGGGCGCTGGGGCGCACGGCGGGCTGCAGCGCAGCGGCATCGCCCAGCGGCACGGTCACCCAAAACACGCTGCCTTTGCCCAGCGTGGAGCGCAGGCCAATTTCGTGGCCCAGCAACTTGCCCAGCCGCTCTACAATCGCCAGCCCCAGGCCGGTGCCGCGGTCATCGGCATGGCCTTCATCCAGGCGGCGAAATTCCTCAAAGATTTCGCGCTGCAGGCTGGGCGCAATGCCCGGGCCTTGGTCGTGTACCTCAATGCGCACCTGTGCCCCCATGCGGCGGCAGCCCACCACGATGCGGCCCTTGCGGCTGTAGCGAATGGCGTTGGAGACAAAGTTTTGCAGGATGCGGCGCAGCAAAGCCTCGTCACTGCGCACCACATAGCGGCTGGAGCGGGTGCGCAGCTGCAAGCCTTCGCTGTCTGCCAGCATGGAGAAGTTGTTGTGCACTACGTGCAGCAGAGAATCCAGTGCGAAGTCACGCACATGCACTTCCAGCTGGCCCGACTCCATGCGCGCAATGTCCAGCATGCTGGTGAGGATGGCGTCTTGCGAGGCCAGCGCCGCGTCAATGCTCTCGGCGACATGGCGCCCGGCCTCGTCGTGCACGTGGCTGGGCAGCAAGCTGGTGTACATGCGCGCGGCGTTCAGCGGCTGCAGTAAGTCGTGCACGGCAGCGTTCACAAACCGGGTTTTGTAGCGGTTGGCTTGCTCGGCCTCTTGGCGCGCGGCTTCCAGATCGCGGGTGCGCTCGGCCACACGCTGCTCCAGCGCATCGGCCAGCGAACGCAACTCGCGCGCGGCATTTTTGTAGCTGGTGATGTCGGCATAGCTGGTGACAAAGCCGCCGTCCGGCAGCGGGTTGCCGCGAATTTCCAGCACCGTGCCGTCGCCTTTTTCGCTTTCGTGCAAATGTGGTTTGCCGCTGCGCAGATGGCCCAGGACGGCATCGTGCAAGCCGCGCAGCTCTTGGGCATGTTGTTTCAGCACCGTCTCCAGCTCTTGGCGGCTGCGCAGGCGCAAGCGTGCAATGCGCTGGCGCTGGCGCACAAACAGCACCAGCAGGCCACCGGCCAGCCACAGCCCCGCTGCTGCTGCCGCCGCCCACCAGCTGGTGGTGGCGCTGGAGCTGGTGTCGTGCAGCAAGTGCATTCTCCAGTTGCTGTTGGGCAGGTCTATGCTTTGCAGCAGCATGCGGCGGGGGAGCTCCGGGTCGTCCATATTGACCAGTCGGCTGCCGGTATCCAGGGGCTTGCTGACCTTGAAATTGAGCGGCGACAGCGTTTCGGATTGGTACTGGCGCGTGGCCACCAGCTCGGCTTCGGCCTGCGGGGTGAGTGGGTACAGCAGGCGATAGCGCCAGGCCTCGCGGCTGGTCAGGAAGATGACGCCATGTTTGTCTGACACCACCACCATGTCGGTGTTGCGGGGCCACTGGCGCTCCAGCTCCTGCAAGGCAATCTTGATTGCGATCAGGCCAATCGTTGCGCCGTTTTCGTCGTAAATCGCTTGTGACAGAAAGTAGCCCGGCAAGCCCGTGGTGGTGCCAATCCCATAAAGCGCCCCTTGCCGGTGGCCAGGGCGTCTCGCACGTAGGGGCGGTAGTTGTAGTCTTCCCCCACGTTGTTGCGTGCCTCGCGCCAGTTGCTGGCGGCCACGGCAATCCCCGAACGGTTGATGAGCGTGAGGGTGGACGACTGGCTGGCGCCGTTGGCGCGCTCCAGCTTGCGGTTGAGGTAGTCCACGTCGTAGTGGTTGAGCGGGCGCTGTAACGCGGCGCGCAGCTCCGGGTCGAGCGACAGGACCTCGGGCAGGGTGGGTAGCGGTCGACGCGCTGGGTCAGCGCCTGCGCGCGCACCGCCAGCTGGCGTTGGAAGACTTCGCTTTCGCTCAGCAGTGCCTGGCGCCACGTCAGCCAGCCGACGCTGAGCATGCTCAGCAGCATGCCTGCAATCAGGATGACAACGGTCCAGGCGGGGCGGCGGCGAAGGTTTGGAAACATCCCTTCAGTGTGCCCTCGATCGCGGCAATTTGCCTGCAGCCGGGCTTGTGCCAGGGGGGCGAAGATTCGTATTTCTACGTAGAAAACCGCGTGTTTCCCTAGGGAGCGGCACCATCTAATACCAATAGGTTATCGGCAGTTTGGTGGCTGCGCAGTACAAACCCGGCAGTCGCACCTGTGTGGTGCATTCATCTTTGGATTTCTCCGGAAGATTTTGTATGCAAGCCGTCCCTGCCGAAGCTATTGCCAAGCTCAAGCTGCCGTTCTATCGCCAGCTGTATTTCCAAGTGGTGTTTGCCATCATCATCGGCGTGTTGCTGGGCTACTTTGAGCCCGAATACGGCGCAGCCATGAAGCCTTTTGGCGATGCGTTCATCAAGTTGATCAAGATGATCATCGCGCCGGTGATTTTCCTGACCATCGTCACCGGTATTGCGGGCATGACCCAGCTGAGTACCGTGGGCCGCGTGTTCGGCAAGGCCATGGCGTACTTCCTGACCTTCTCGACGCTGGCACTGGTGGTGGGCCTGATCGTGGCCAATGTGTTCCAGCCTGGCGCTGGCATGAACATCAATGTGGCCGATCTGGACCAGAAGGCCGTGCAGGGCTATGTGGCCAAGTCGCACGATATGACGCTGACCGGCTTTGTGATGGACATCATCCCCAAGACGCTGATCAGCCCCTTCATTGGCGACAACATCCTGCAGGTGCTGCTGGTGGCTGTGCTGTTTGGTGTGTCGCTGGCCATGACAGGTGAGGCTGGCAAGCCCATCCTGAACTTCTTTGAAGCGCTGCAAAAGCCCGTGTTCAAGCTGGTGAACATTGTCATGAAGGCCGCCCCCATCGGTGCTTTCGGTGCCATGGCCTTCACCATCGGCAAGTTTGGTCTGGGTTCGCTGCTGAACCTGGTCGAGCTGGTGATGACTTTCTACATTACCTCCGCCATCTTCGTGCTGGTGGTGCTGGGCGCTGTGGCCCGTGCCTGTGGCTTCTCTGTGATCAAGCTGATCCGCTACCTCAAGGAAGAGCTGCTGCTGGTGCTGGGTACTTCGTCGTCTGAGTCGGCCCTGCCTTCGCTGATGCACAAGATGGAGCATGCAGGCTGCAAGAAGTCGGTGGTTGGCCTGGTAGTGCCCACCGGTTATTCGTTCAACCTGGACGGCACCAACATCTACATGACGCTGGCGGCGCTGTTCATTGCCCAGGCCACCAACACCGAGCTGACACTGGGGCACCAAATTGCGCTGCTGCTGGTGGCCATGCTGTCGTCCAAGGGCGCTGCTGGCGTGACCGGCGCAGGCTTCATCACCCTGGCGGCGACACTGGCCGTGGTGCCGGAAGTGCCCGTGGCCGGTATGGCGCTGATTTTGGGTGTGGATCGCTTTATGTCCGAATGCCGCTCGCTGACCAATTTCATTGGCAATGCCGTGGCCACGGTGGTCGTGTCGCGCTGGGAAAAGGGCGTGGATATGGATCGCCTGCACGCCGTGCTGGATGGCCAGGAGTTGCCCGCGCTGGAGCCTGTGAAGGCCTAAGCGCTGGCGCAGACTGCGGGGCGCCTGCCGCCCTATCTGTGCTGACCCCAGCTGAAAAAAATGCCCTGCATTGCAGGGCATTTTTTTATGGTGTTTTAGGGCGCTAACGCTGATGCAGCAAGCGCTGCCAGCTATGAAATGATGCGGTGCTTACTTACAGGTCGGCGCGCAGCAACTCAAACGCCATGCGGATGCGCTGCCCGTCGCGCCCCAGCTTGCGGTCCATCGGCAAGCGTTGGGCCCATGCCAGCCGGACGATGGACGCATGCAGCACCTGGCGTGCTTCGGGCGACAAGGTTTGCACCCACGCCCTCCAGTGTTTGCGCGCTTCCGGCAGGGCTCCGGCGCGCTCCAGCATCCACGCGGTGGAATGGGCATAACACAGCGCATCGCGCACCTGGCACACCGGCAGGGGCAGGTGGGCCGTGGGGTCGTCTTCAAAGTCGATATAGCCAATCACCCCATCGGGGCAGCGCACCAAATTGCGGGCAAAGGCCTGGCTGAGGGTGGTGCCTGCTTTGTGAACTTTGCTAATCGCTTGCAGGCCTTGCTTCCAGTGCGCCAGCACGGCGTTGGCACCCCGGGCGATGGCCTCTTCCATCTCGTCGCTCAGGCTGGGTGTGCGCTCGCCGGGCGCACCCAGGTGGCGCATCACAAAGCCATCTTCGGACACCGCCAGCACCTCGGGGCGCGCAGGCCGCGCGCGGCAAAGTCTTGCAGGCGCCGCACCTCGGTGGCAACGGCCACCTTGCCCCCGGGTTGGGCACGGGGCTGAGCACGGCATCTTGAACGCTTTGGCCAATGCGCCGAGCACGCGATAACGCCAGCTGGGGTTGAGTGCCCCGGCGCGCTTGACCCACAAGGTTTCGCCAGCCTGGTCGTAGCGCATCACGCTGTGCGGTTGGCTCAGCACATGGGCGTGGAGGAAGGCGGCGTAGTCAATGGAAGCGTTGGAAGCAGGCACAGGCACATCAGTCAATACACGCAGGGCCGCAAGACCTGGGGGTGTTGCGGGCAATCCGGCGATTGTGCCTTGTTCCTTGGCGGCGGCTGCAGAAGGCTTGAGTGGCGCAGGAGAGATTGGAATGCTGTGCGCACAGGCACGCTCCCGGTACATTGCCCATCCAGCAGGCCCAAGCCAGCGCGGCAATCAGCCTGCGATACCCAGCGCCCGCGCCGTGTAGCCACGGGGAAAAGGTGCCAGGAGCGGGTTGGGCCATGGTGTATGCAGACAACTCCTGTGTAGCGGACACGGGCTTGGCCTGCGGGCTACACTGCCTGCTATCGGCCACGCATGCGCCAAGCATGCAGTCCCGCCCCTTTGCACCAATTGTGCGAATGACGGCAGCACCGCCATGCAGGAGACCGCCGAATTCGTACATGGGCTGGCAGCCCGCTAACTTACACACCCCTACGCTATGGAAAACCACCAAACAGTCCCACCGATGGGTCCACGCCCGCCACAAAGGAAAAGGCAATCACTTCCGGAATCAGCGCAAACGTGGCGACGGCACCCGCCAGCAATTCACGTGGAATGCTAGGCGCCCATTCCGCGCGCAGGCGGGTTAACAAAGGCAAAGACATACAGACAGGCGAGATTCAACGTGCAGGTGCGTGATGGTAGAGCTTTCCTTCACGGCACGCACAACAACAAAAAAGGAGCTGCTTGCGCTGATGAAACAATGTTTTCAGGGCCTTATGACTCTGAAAACAAGGAAACACCAGCGCTAAAGTGCGCACCGGGTTTGTGAACGCACTGGCCATCATGATTTTTGCGGCGCAGCTGCCGCATTTGCACCATGCCAACGGCGCCACATGGGGCATGCTGGGTTTAGGCTTGCTCATCATTTACGGCTTGCCGTGGCTGGGGCAGCGTTGGCAGTTCAAAGCGCTCACCGCCATCCCATCCCCGCTGATTTGCGTGGTGCTGCTGACCGTGCTGGCATCGTGGCTGGGCCTGCCCGTGGCCACGGTGGCGGATTTGGGCAAGCTGCCCGATGCGCTGCCGCTGTTTGGCCTGCCCGAGGTGCCTGCCAGCATTGACACCCTGCGCATCATTTTGTTGCCTGCTTTGGCGATTGCCATGGTGGGCTTGCTGGAGTCGGTGCTGACGGCGGCCGTGGTCGACGAGATGACCAACACCCCCAGCGACAAAAACCGCGAGTGCACAGGCCTGGGCATGGCCAATATGGCGTCCAGCGTGTTTGGCGGCATTGCCGGCTGCGGCATGATTGGCCAGGCAGTGGGCAATGTGAAATACGGCGGGCGCGGGCGCTTGTCCACGTTGTTTGCCGGGGGGTTTTTTCTGGGGCTGGTGGTGGCGCCGAAAGACTGGGGGTCGCAGGTGCCGGGGATGGCGCTGGTGGCCATCATGGTGATGGTGTCGGCATCGACCTTTGACTGGAAATCGCTGGGCAATATGGTGCGCTACCCGCGCTTGTCCAGTGCCGTGATGTTGGCCACCGTGGTCATCACTGGCCACGCACAACCTGGCGGCGGGGGTGATTGCTGGGGTGCTGCTGTCGGGGGGGTTCTTTACCTTCAAGGTGGCGCACATGCTGAACGTCACCTACGAAGATGATGCGCACACGGGCATGCGCAGATGGCGAGTCAGCGGCCAGGTGTTTTTTGCCTCTGCCGATGCCCTGGTCGATCAGTTTGATGTGCGCGCCGTTGCGGGGCTGCCCGTGCGTATCGATGTGAGTGCCGCACACTTTTGGGATATCACCGCGATTGGTGCGCTGGATAAAGTGGTGCAGCGCCTGCAGCAGCATGGCTGCACCGTGGAGCTGGTGGGCATGGATGCGCAAAGCCAGCGTCTGGTGCAGCGCATGAAGACCTGAGGCAACGCGTGGCACGGCGTGCGGCTTTCTGAGGCCGGTACAACAAAGCCCGCAGTTGCGGGCTTTGTTGTGTGGGGTGCGTAGAGCAGGCCGCGTTGCCTGCAGCGGTGCCTAGCTCAGCAGATCTTCCGCAAAAATTTGCCAGTGGCCGCCTTGCTTGCGCCAGTACTGGCGCACCGTGGTGGAGGCATTCTTGGCCACGTGCAAATTCACGATGCGGATCTCTCCGGCGTCTTCTTGCCAGTTGTAGACCGACATGTCTTCCACCGACAGCTTGGACAGAGGCCCTACGCTGGCCAAACGGCCACGGCGTTTTTCCAGCGCATCTGCAGCCGCCAGCTCGGCGCTGTAGAGCTGGTTCAGGCTCTGCGTATCGCCTTGGCGCCAGGCTGTTTGCCAGCGGTCAATTTCTTTTTTGAAATTGTCTTGCTGGTGCTGCTTCATGGTCCACTGCGGCGTTACCCAGTGCAGCTTCTCGGTAATCAGCACGGGGGTGCGGCGGTCAATCGACGCCATCAAAAACGCAATGTCCGGATTGGACAGCACCACGCAGCCATCGCTGGCTTGCGGCACCCGGGCGAACTGGTCGGAAGGCACGCCGTGCAGCCAGATACCGCTGCCGGTGCGACCCAGGAAGCGATCCCAGTCATTGGGGTAGTTCACCGTGAGCGCGCCTTTGCCATACAGCTCGGGCAGCTTTTCGCTGGGGATCTGGCGGCCGACAAAATACACACCCAGTGGGGTGCGCTGGTCGCCTTCTACGCGTTTGTTGACGCCGTTGCGGCCCACCGTGACGTAGAAATTGCTCACCACCTCCAGCCCTTTGGGGCCATTGGAGAACACATACAGGCGTGACTTGCTGGTGTCCACCGCAATCACGTGGCGCACCGAGCTGCCCAGGTGCATCAGGTTGCTGGGCACCATGCCGGGGGGCGGCAGATCAATCGCCGCTTGGCGGCGGCGCTGTAGCTCGTTTTTCAGGCCCTTGTAAAACTCCGGCGGGGCAATGTCCTGATCGGCGACGCCCATGTTGCGCTTGCTGGGCGTGGCCTGGGCGTGGGCCAGTTGCTCACCCATTGGTGTGGCGCCGGTGCGCAGGCGTAGCATATCGGCATACAGCAGCTGGGCCGCGCGGAAGTTGGGAACTTCTTCGGTCAGCTCAGTGACGGCGCGAAACGCTTCGTTGATTTCCCGGCGCTCAATTTGCGCCAAGATTTCCACCAGACGTTTTTCGGCGCGCGTTTGCTCGGTCTCAGCATGGCTGAGCGTGCTCCACGTCAGGCTGCTGGTGAATACCGCCAGCGATAGCAGCGCCGTAGCGCAGCGGTTGGTAGTGCGAAACATTAGCGGCCCGTTTCCTCTCGGGTGATGCGCCACTTATCCCCTTCTTGCTGCAGCCGCAGGGTTTTGCGGGTGGTCGCCTTGTAGCTGCCTGCCGCGTAGTACTGGCGGAAGTTGGCAGTGGCCCGTTCGCCATGCACGGAGACCTTCAGGTCTCGCACCTCCACCGTGATGGCGGGCTTGCCCACAATGCGGTCTTTGCGCTCTGCCTTCCACGCAGCCAGCGTGCCGCCTTGGGGGTCAAAGTGGTTGCTGTAGGCCGCGTAGTAAGCCGCCATATTTTGCTGCTCCCACGCTTTGGCCCATGCCAGCACCGCTTTTTCTACCGCTGCCACGGCATGTTGCTGGCGGTCTGGCTGGGCGGTTTCTTTGGCTTTGACGGGCTCTGCAGGTTTGGCAGCTTCTTTGCCCTTGGCAGGCTCTGCAGGCTTGGCGACCGGTGCCGGCTTGGCATCTGCCACCGGCGCTGCTGCGGTTACCACCACAGGGGCGGATGCGGCCGGTGTGGGGGCGGGCGCGGTGGACACGGCTACGGGCTTGTCGGCGGGCGTCCCTGCCGGCGCGGCGGGGGCTGCCACCGGTGCAGCCACGGCAGGTGCTGCAGAAGCAGCCGCCGTGGCCTTCGCGGTTGCAGTAGGTGCTGCGGCAGGAAAATCTGCTTGATCAGCGACAGTTGGGCTGCATCGCTTTGCCACTGCCATCCAGTTGCAGCGCCTTGGCATAGGCATCGCTGGCCATGCGGGCATAAGTCGCCCAAATTCTCATGCGCGGTGGCGTAGCTGGGGTTGGTGCGAATGGCCTGCTCAAGCACTTGGCAGCTTTGCGCTCTTCGCCCTTGGCCGCGTACACCACCGCCAGGTTGTTATACGGCTCAGGCAGCCCGGGGTAGTCCTGGGTGAGTGCGGTGAATATCTGAATGGCTTGATCGTACTTGCGCTGCTCCGTGGCAATCACGCCTTGCAAAAAACGCATTGGCACATCGTTGGCGTTTTGCTTGAGGTGGTTTTGAGCCCGTTGGGCGGCTTCGGAGAGCTTGCCCTGCTCCAGCAGCTTGGCCACTTCTGCCGTCGGTGATGGCTGCGCCCATGCGCTGCCCACAGTGAACGCCAACGCACAAATCATTCCTGCGGTTGTAACAGGGCGAACGAGGTGTAATGGATTGTTTCGATGGACGAGCATGGAAAGCACGGACGCGAGAGACATGTAGGTACTTTCAACGAACAGTCGAGGGTGTACGAAAAGGCATTTTCGCCTGTCAGCGCCAGATGCCAAAGTTGAAAATTTTATGCGGAATCAGTGCGCACACCTGCTGTCAGGGGCTTTTTACGAGTGTGGGGGTGCGTTAAGCCGATTGCTGCGGTGCGCAGCATGGGAAGGGTGGAGCGGTGCTTGAACAACTTGTTACCAGGCGGTTGGCTTTCTCGACTGCCAGCACCTTTGATGGACCGTGACAGCCTTCCTTCGTGGCTGGAGGGGCAGGTGGTTGCCCGTATGCGCTGTGCCATGGAGCGGCGGCGCGCAGGCCCCCCAGTGGGTTTATTGCGCGGTGAGCAAGGCGGTTATTTTTTGCAACCCACAGTACACCGCTTGTGCGCGGACTGCCTCGCGGCTACCGCTGAAATGAAACAGCTGGGCGTAGCAGTGCTGCTGATATTTCCAGGCGATCCACACCGCTCCCACCGGTTTGCCGGCCGTAGCACCCCCGGGCCCTGCAATCCCTGTGGTGGCAATGCTGACCTGTGCGTGTGAATGCGCCAGGGCGCCAGCGGCCATCGCTTGAGCCACCTCTTGGCTGACCGCGCCATGCGCTGTAATCAATGCGGCAGGCACGCCCAGCATCTCGGCTTTGGCGGCGTTCGAGTACGTCACAAACCCCCGGTCAAACCAGGTGCTGGAGCCGGGCAGATCGGTGCAGGCGGCGGCCAGCATGCCGCCGGTGCAGCTTTCGGCGGTAGCCAGCATCCAGCCGCGTTGCTGGAGTGCAGCGGCCAGTTGTGCGGTCATTGCACGCAGGGACAAGGCGGTGGTATCCGTCATCGCATCAGTGTTGTCGTCAGCCAAAGAAGTGGCGCCACAGCGCCATGACCATAAGGGTGCAAAACGCGGCTACCAGGTCGTCGAACATGATGCCCCAGCCTCCCCGGGGGCCAAAGCCTTTGAACAGACGGTCGGCCCATTTCACGGGTTCGGGTTTGACTGCATCAAAAAAGCGGAACAGTGCAAAGGCCACCAGCTGACCCCAAAAGCCCATCGGCATGGTCAGCCAGAGCACGATCCACATGGCGACCACTTCATCCCAGACGATGTGGCCCGGGTCGGCCACACGCAGGTGGCGGGCTGTCACGGTGCAGGCCCACCAGCCTGCCATCAGGCTGGCGGCAATCAACCCGCCCATTTGTACGGGTGTCAGCCACAGCTGCAGCACCAAGAAGGCCAGCCAGGCCCACAGCGTGCCCACGGTGCCGGGGGCAACGCGGCCTAGGCCCGAGCCAAAGCCCAAAGCGATGAGGGGGGCGGGGTGCTGCAGCATGAAACGCACGGTGGGGCGCACGGGCGCGGTGGGCGTGGCTGAGGCAGTGGAGCCGTCGCTGGCGCCAGCGCGGTCTGTGAAGCGCTTGGGCTGCACATCGGTAATGGGTTCCATGGCTGGAATTGTAGAAGTCGAGAAGATGCGGGGTGGGGCGGTGCGTGCTGCGCGCCTCAGGCGAAGTGCTCAAACCCGGCAAAGCGCAGCGGCAGTTGCTGGCCGCCGGGCGCCATGACGCGCACACCGCGCTCAGCTTCGATGCGGCCGATGCAGGTCACGGGCACACCTGCCTGGGCGGCGGCTTCGCGCACGGCAGATTGTGCGTCCGGGGGGCGTAAAGCACAGCTCATAGTCATCGCCACCGGCCAAGGTACAGGCGTCGATGCGGCTCATGGCCAAGGCCGCCATCATGGGGTGGCGGCGCGCGCGCATCAGGCCTCGGGTGATGTTGGCATCAATGCGTGCGCCGACCTGGCTGGCTTCCAGAATGTGGTTCAGATCACCGAGCAGGCCGTCGCTGATGTCCAGGCAGCTGGTGGCAATGCCGCGCAGCGCCAGCCCTAAAGCCACACGGGGGGTGGGTTGCTCCAGCCGCTGGCGTGCCTGGGCCAGCACGGCAGGCGGCAGCGCGTGCTGGCGCAGCAGGGCATCCAGTGCAATGCGCGCATCACCCAGGCTGCCGCTGACCCAGATGTCGTCATGCACTTGCGCGCCACTGCGCAGCAGGGCTTGGCCTGCGGGCACTTCGCCAAACACGGTGATGCAGATGGTGAGGGGGCCTTGGGTGGTGTCGCCGCCCACCAGTTCGCACTGGTGCTGCTCGGCCAGCGCAAACAGGCCGTCGGCAAAGGCTTGGCACCAGGCGGCGTCTGCGCGCGGCAGCGATAAGGCCAGCGTAAATGCCAGGGGCTTGGCGCCGCTGGCGGCCAAGGCGCTGAGGTTGACGGCCAAGGCCTTGTGGCCCAGCAGCTGGGGGTTCACATCCGCAAAAAAGTGGCGCCCTTCGACCAGCATGTCGGTGGATACGGCCAGTTGCATGCCAGGGGCGGGTGCCAGCAGCGCGCAGTCATCGCCCACGCCCAAGGGCGAGCGGTGCACGGGGCGCTGGAAGAATTTGCGGATGAGTTCGAATTCGCCCATGAT
>NZ_CADEPJ010000020.1 GCF_902829245.1 Comamonas jiangduensis
CGGCAGATGCCGGTGGAGATTTCGATCATGCTGCTCGTCATCTCCGGCACCACGCTGCCGGGCAACTGGTATTTGTCCATCAGGCGCAGCATGTCGGTGGCGTAGGGGGCGAGGTCGTAGTCGTTGGTGTTGACGAGTTGCAACTCCAGCTCAACGCCCAGCGTCAGCGGCTCGGAGTGTTGAAAGGCTTCCAAAGGCATTTTCAGTCTCCGTGGGTGGTTTGAGAGGGAGATGTGCTGACCGCATGCACCGCGCCTTCACCAGCGCGGCGCAAGGCCAGCGTGGCCAGCACGGCACCCAGCAACTCCAGCAGCAAGATGGCCGGCAGCGCCGTGCCTGCAATCGCTTGCGCTGCTTCAGGCGCTGACTGGGCAAACTGTGACGTGATGAGCAGAGCCACGGCGGACATCGGCGTCATCGCACAAGCCACCCACACCGCTTGTCGCCAGCTGGCGCCGGAGCCGATGTTGCCCAGTCCCACGCCCACCGACTTGGCCAGCAAGCGCGCCACGACCAAGGCGATGACGGCCACGGCAATCGCACCACTCCACGATGCCTGCGCCGCCGTGGTGGACACCAGCACGAACATCAGCATGGTCAGCAGTGAAGACGCGGTACCCAACTGGCGCGGCCACGCCCAGGGGCGCTGGTGCAGCTGTTTGAGCAGCATGCCGCCCAGCAAAGCCGCCAGCGGTGCAGAGCCGCCCAAATGTGCGGCGATGACGGTGGCCGCCGCAATCAAGGCCAGCATGAAGATGGAGGTGTTTTCGCTGGTGGGGCTCATCCATTGCAAGGCCAGGCGCATGGCCAGGCACAGCAAGGCGGCCACCGCGACGGACACGCCCAGTACCACCAGCACTGGCGTGATGTCTTGCCACAGTGAGGCGGCAGGTCGGGCAAAAATCTCGGCTTTGGCGCTGCCCAAGGTCAGCGCATACAGGGTGGAAAGGGTGGCCAGCACCATGGCGCGATCGGTGACGGGGCCTACGGCGCGCGTGTCATTGATCACGCGTGCCAGCACCACGGGTGACGCGGCCATGGCAATCAGCGCCAGCGGGGTCGCCGTGGTGGCTGGCACGTCCAGCCAGCGCAAGGTGAAATACACCGCGCCATAGGTTAGCGCGGCTTCTGCCAGGCTTTGCACCAGCACCATCGGGTTGTGGCGGAACCAGCGCAGCGTAATGCGCCCGCCACATTCAAACAGCACGATGGAAACCCCCAGCTCCAGCAGAAAAAGTGCGGGGCCTTGCAGGGGCCAGGCCGTGGCGCTGAAGCCCAGAAAACCTGCCAGGGTGCCTACGGCGGCATAGCCCAGTACCTTGGGCATGTTGAGGTGGCGCTGCAGCAAATAGCCGACCAGCGAGGCCACTGCCAGCAGCAGTGACCAGTGCAAGGTGTCAAAACCTGCGGAGGGTTTGAGCCATTGGGCCCAGAAGTTTGGATCTTCGGTCATGCCTTCATCCTTAGGGGTCTCTCCTTGCGGTGGAGCAGCGCAAGCGCTGGATGGGCACCGCCTGAGTGCCTTAAGGCTTGAAGAAGCTCAAGGGACGTTTGCGCAGACGGTGGCGAATGGCCGCGTAGATGCGTGAACGCTCTACGCCATTGATATTGTGCGCACGCAATGCCATGCGGAATGCCAGATAAAAGCTCACCATCACATTGATGGCGCCGTTGAAGGGCAGCATGGCTACGGCCCACCAGAAGGCGTCGTCATGGATGACGGACCAGCCGAAGGTGGCCCCGGCAACGCCCAATTGGCCGGAGGCCAGTGTGACATGTCGCACCTCCAGGCCCAAGCCGAAAAACCCTGCAATCGCCGGCGCAAGCCCCAGCATCAAACCGAGCGAAATATTGGCGGCAAACCCGGAAATATTGTTGCGCCAGAAGATGCTCCAGCGCTTGGCGCGCTGGTTGCCCAGCAGGCGCGTGATGGCGGGGTTGTAGCGCATGGCAGAGTCCAGCCGGTTGAGCACAAACCAGTTTTCCACCCCGCCGGCAATCAGGCTGCTCAAGAAAAGCAAGACGCCTGTAAACGCCGCAAACAGCAGCGATGGGCCCAACAAACTCAAAGCGTCCAGTACTTGGGTGGCATGCGCCGTGTCCAGCGGCGGGCTGCCAAACGCGTAGCGGTAGAGCAAGGCCAAGCCCAGCGCAGCAGGAAAGACGATGAGTACGTTGCCCAGGATGGCCGCCACTTGCGTGCGCGTCAGGTTGGCCACTTCGTCGACAAAGCTGTCTACTGCACCTTGCTCGTTGATGTCTTTGAGCTTGGCGGCCATGGCGGGCGCCGTCATGGCCGGCTGTTTGGTGGCAACGGGGAAGGGCAGCAACTGAATCAGCACAAAGCTGATGGCGTAGTTGATGCCCGCCCAAAAGCCGCCCCAAAACGCCGAAAACGCCAAGGCAGCCAGGCCAAACTTGACCATGGTGGTGACCGACATCACCAAGCCACCGCCCGCAGCTTGGCGCAGCATTTGCAGGTATTCCTTGCTGTTGCGTGTGATGTAGTGCTCACCGGTTTCGGCGCTGCGTTCGGTCACTTTGGCGGCCAGCAGCGAGGTGTTGTTGGCAATCAAGGAACGCAGGCTGCGCCGCTCACGCCCGACGCTGACAAAGCCAGCCAGCAAACGCATGGCATCTTGCTCGGGGTGCGTGGAGGTTAAGCAGTCGAGCAGCTGGCGGATGCGCACAATCCGCGTGCGCAGCTGGCGCACACGGAATACCAGTCCCACGGAGATGCCGTCATCGCCAAAGTGGTTGTACACCGTGCCAATAGCGGCGCGGCAGGCATCCAGGCGCTCGCGCAGGCGCTTTTCGGCGGCGTCCAGGCGCTCGGTGGTGCGCAGCCCGTGCAGCACTTCCACGCGCAGACTTTCCACATCGCGGATCAGGTCATGAAACGCGCGCTGATCGCGGGCTTCATCACTCATGCGCAGGCGCAACTCGGGCGCAAAACCATTGGCCAGAATTTGTCCCGCGCAATAGGTGATGGCATTGAGCAAGGCATGCTGCCAGAAGCTGGCACCTTGGCTGTCGGCAGGCGCCAGCAGTGCGGCCAGGCGCTGCAGCAAAGCATCGGGCAACGCCACCAGCCAGCGCGCATCAAACTCGCGCGGCATGGAAATGGAAAACAGCTCCGAGGCGTCGATGGTCTCTGGCGTGCCGGGCAGCAATTTGTGGCGCAGGCGCTCTGACAGCTCGGTAATCATGGCCGTGCGCGGGGCAAAACCAAAATCGGCCAGCAGGGTGGTGATGTCTACGCGGTCAATAAAAACCAGCCACCACGCGTGCAGGCGCTGGCGCAGTTCGCTGTTGCTCTCAATCGCTTGCACCAGGCGTCGACACGCCTACGGCCACCTCGACAGAGGGTTCTGCAGCGCCGATCCACTCCAGCACATGGATCAGCCAGAGATGGCGTTCTGCCAGCTCTGCCTCAGGATTCAATTCCGCGAGCAGGCGCGGCAGGTCATGGGCTTTTCTTGGCATTCAGTGCAATGTGGGGGAGGAGGGCTGGGGAATGGCGTCGGCACTATCGCCGGTGTGGTCGGCATCGAGCACAAACAGCGCGATAGGGGCATCAAAAGTTTCGCCCTCTTCGCTAACGCACACATAGCGCCCTTGCATATGGCCTTGGGGGGTGCGCAATTCGCAGGCACTGCTATAGGTAAAACTCTCGCCGGGCTGCAGCAGCGGCTGACGGCCCACCACGCCCAGGCCATGGACTTCCTGCTGCGTTTGGTTGCCATCGGTGATGAGCCAATGGCGCGCGATGATTTGGGCAGCCATGCGCCCGCTGTTGGTGATCGTGATCGTATAGGCGAAGCGATACAGCCCCTGGTGGGGCATGGATTGCTCGGCGTCGTAGTGCGCTTGCGCTTGGATCAGAAACTCATACATCGGCATATGGCTATGGTAACTGCGACAATTACCCCTCATGAACCCCACCTACCGCATCGCTCCCTCTATCTTGTCAGCTGACTTTGCCCGTTTGGGCGAAGAAGTTCGCAACGTTGTTGCTGCTGGCGCAGACTGGATTCACTTTGACGTGATGGACAACCATTACGTGCCAAATTTGACCTTTGGCCCCATGGTGTGTCAGGCGCTCAAACCCCATGCTGTCACCCCCGACGGCCGTCCCGTGCCCATCGACGTGCACCTGATGGTGCAGCCTGTGGATGAACTGGCCAGCGCGTTTGCCAAGGCCGGCGCGGACTACATCAGCTTTCACCCCGATGCCTCGGCCCATGTGCACCGCAGCATCCAGAACATCAAGTCGCACGGCGTCAAAGCCGGCTTGACTTTCAACCCTGCCATGCCGCTGGATGTGCTGGACTGGGTGATTGAAGACCTGGATCTGATTTTGCTGATGAGCGTGAACCCCGGCTTTGGCGGGCAAAGCTTTATTGATAGCACCTTGCGCAAGGTGGAAGCCGTTCGCAAGCGTATTGATGCCTGCGGCAAAGACATCCGCTTGGAGGTGGACGGCGGCATCAAGGAAGGCAATATCCGTGCGGTCGCCAATGCTGGTGCCGACACGTTTGTCGCCGGTAGCGCGATTTTTGGCAAGCCGGACTACAAGGCCGTGATAGACCAGATGCGTGCCAATTTGGCGGGATGACAGCCCAGCCGGTGGTGAGAGCTGGGGCGTGAGTAGCGCTGGCGCTGCCTAGGCCCTTCTTCCAAGCACCAGCCGCCAAGCCTTCCCGCCGCGTGTGGGAAGGCTTTTTTTACGCCTGCCGTTGTCGGGGCCGCCCGCTAGCGGTAGAGATAATGTGCCGGGCAAGGGCAAGCTGCCCCCATAGGCCGCCGTAGAGTACGGTGGATTTTGAGTGTTTTTGGCCTCTAGCGCTTTCCATTGCTGCGCTAGAAGCTATGGAATTTGAAGTTTATGCGCGTGCAATTTCCCGCAGGGTCCACCTGCAAATTCGTCGAAGTGGATGCAGCCATCGTGGACCTGGATGGCACCATGGTGGACACCATTGGTGATTTCGCAGAAGCCATCACCCGCATGTTGGCCGACCTGCAACTGCTCAACTTGCCCGCCAGCAAGGTCGAACACATGGTGGGCAAAGGCACGGAGCATTTGTTGCGCAGCGTGCTGGCCTATGTGTTGACGCAGTCTGGCCACCCCGCGCAGGGTTTGGAAGAGGCCGTGCAGGCGCTGTTTGCGACGGCACTGGCGCGCTACGAGCACCATTACATCGCGATCAACGGCGCGCACTCTGCCGTGTATGTGGGCGTGAAAGAGGGCTTGCAGGCGCTCAAAGATGCAGGGCTGCGCTTGGCCTGCGTGACCAACAAGCCCATGTCTTTTACGCGCCCCTTGCTGGCGGCCAAAGGGCTGGACGGCTTGTTCGAGCAGGTGTTTGGCGGCGATTCTTTTCCCCGCAAAAAACCAGACCCCATGCCGTTGCTGAAAACCTGCGAGGTGCTGGGCGTCGCGCCCGCCCGCACGTTGATGGTGGGTGACTCCAGCAATGACGCGCAAGCTGCCCGCGCAGCAGCGTGCCCGGTGGTGCTGGTGACCTATGGCTACAACCATGGGCAGTCGGTGCAGGCGGTGGATGCCGATGGCTGGGTCGACAGCCTGGTGCAATTGCAGGTGGCTGCGCAGTAGCTGTTGCGCGCACCGTGTCAGCCGGGCGCTTCAAGCCACGTCACTCTGGGGGTGACTGCTGATAGATGCTATTGATGCTATAGCGCATTTCGATGCAGATGCGGTGTATATGCCGCTGGAACGATGCGGTTTCGTGGGTGTTGCCCGGTATTTTGATTAGGATGTCTGCCTTTCTTCAATGAAGCGGAACTTAATCCAACAACAGCGCCAGTGGGGGAAGCTTTTCGCCCCGGCGCATGCCTTACCGGGAGGAAAACACCATGCAAGGCTTGCACCTGACAGCCGATTTGTACCAATGCGCAGGCGATAGCGCATTGATGCTGGATGCCGATGCGATTGCGTCACTGTGCCAACACCACACCGAGCGTGCGGGGCTCACTTCGGTGGGGGACAAGTGGGTGAAATTCCCGGACTGGCAGGGCCACCCAGGTGGTGTAACGGGCACGATCTTGCTGGCGGAGTCGCACCTGGCAATTCACACTTGGCCAGAGACGGGCAACGTCACCCTGGATGTGTATGTGTGCAACTTCTCGGACGACAACGCCCCCAAGGCGCAGGCGTTGCTGGATGGGGTGATTGCCGCTTATGCCCCCCGGCATGCGGTGCGCCAGCAGTTGTGGCGCGGCGATATTGCGACCGATGGCGTGGGGCAATATCCGTGGGTGATGGAGCAGCTCACTCCCGATACCGCCTTTGGTTTTCGGGCCACCCATGTGCAGCGCCAGCAAACGCGCTACCAAACCCTGGAGATGATGGATACACCCAGCTTTGGCCGCGTGATGCGCTTGGACAACTGCTTCATGACCAGTGAGCGCGATGAGTTTTTCTACCATGAGTGCATGGCGCACCCCGCCGCGGTTGCGCACCCGCACCCCAAGCAGGCGTTGATCATTGGCGGCGGTGATGGCGGCCTGGCCGAGGAGCTGCTCAAACACCGCACCCTGGAGCGGGTGGTGCTGGCGGAGTTGGATGAGGGTGTGATTGCCGCCAGCAAAGCAGGGCTGGAAGCGGTGCACCGCAATGTGTGGGAGGACCCCCGCCTGCATGTGGAGATTGGCGATGGCATGGCCTTCATCGACCACACGTCAGAGCAGTTTGATTTGCTGATGCTGGATTTGACTGACCCAGATACACCGGCCGGCTCTTTGTACGAGACCGCAGCCTTGCAGCGCATGCAGCGGGTATTGGCGCCTGGTGGGGCCTTGGTGCTGCACCTGGGCAGCCCGGTCTTTCACCCCCAGCAAGTGCAGGCCTTGAGCCAGTGCCTGCACGGGCTGTTCCAGCATGTGCGTTGTTATGGCGTTTATGTTCCCTTGTACGGCGCGTACTGGGGGATGGCGGTGTGCTCCGATACCTTGGATGCACAGGCTATTTCCACGCAGGTGGTGCAGCAGCGTTTGCAAGCGCGCGCGGTGGCAGACTTGCAGTACTACAACCCTGCCGTACATGGCGCGCTGTTTGCGCTGCCCACGTATTACGCCCAGCTGGTGAGCGCGGCGTAAAAGGCCGCAGGCCGCTTGGTAGGTGTCGCATGGCCCCTTTGCGGCAGGGGGCCATGCAGTGGCGGATGGTTAGAAGTTTTCCCAGTTGTCGGCGTGCTGCGCAAGCCCCTTGCTGGCGGGGGCTGTAAGTGCTCGTCGCTGCGGGGCAGAGGCGGACACCGGTGATGGTGCTTGCGCCGCCGCTGCGGGCAACGCCAAAGACGACGCCGCGTAATGTGCCAGGCGGAACACCGAGACGGCCTGTACCAACTGCTCTGCCTGGGTCTGCAGGCTGGAGGCTGCCGCCGCACTTTGCTCGACCAAGGCGGCGTTCTGTTGGGTGTTTTGGTCCATCTGCGTCATGGCCTCACCCATTTGGTGAACGCCTGCACTTTGCTCGGCACTGGCTGCGCTGATTTCTCCCACGATATCGTTGACGTGGCGAATGGAGGTCACGACCTCTGCCATGGTAGCGCCTGCGCGATCCACCAAGGTTGAGCCTTGTGCCACGCGCTCCACGCTGGTGGAGATCAGCGTTTTAATCTCCTTGGCGGCTTCGGCGCTGCGCTGCGCCAGGCTGCGCACTTCGCTGGCCACAACGGCAAACCCACGGCCTTGTTCGCCAGCACGGGCCGCTTCTACGGCGGCATTGAGTGCCAAGATGTTGGTCTGGAAAGCGATGCCATCAATCACGCCAATGATGTCGGCAATGCGCTGGCTGGCCTCGTTGATGCCGCGCATGGTGCTGACCACTTCTTGCACCACATGGCCGCCTTGCTGGGCCACCTGGCTGGCATTGACGGCCAGCTGATTGGCTTGGCGGGCGCTGTCAGCGTTTTGGCGCACAGAACTGCCAAATTGCTCCATGGACGCCGCAGTCTGCTCCAGAGCGCTGGCTTGCTCTTCCGTGCGCAGCGACAGGTCGTGATTGCCTTGCGCAATTTCTTGGCTGGCCATGGCCACGCGTCTGCGCGCTGCGCACGCCTTGGACGATGTGGGCCACGTTGGTGCGCATCTCCTCCAGACCCCATAGCACGCTGTGGGTGTGGCTGGTGGCCGTCAGCGCGGTGCTGAGGTCTCCTTGTGCCATTTTGGGCGTGATGGCCAGCAGCGCAGATGGCTCGGCCCCCAGCTGCTGCAGGATGCTGCGAGAAATGGCCAACCCGGCGCCCAAAAGCACAAGGGTGGCCAATACCGTGCCCCCCAGCACCCATTTCAGGCGGCTGGCGAATGCGGCATGTACGGTGTCGATATACACGCCGGAGCCGATGACCCAGCCCCAGGGCTCAAAGCCCATGACATAAGAGACTTTTTCGACAGGCTCGTCACTGCCGGGCTTGGGCCACAGGTAGCGATGGAAGCCAGCGCCGTCTTTTTTGACAATATTCACAAAGTCGACAAACAGCTGGCGTCCAGAAGGATCGCGATTGCTGGTGACGTCTTGCCCGTCCAGTTGGGGGCGTACGGCATGCATCACCATGCGCGGGTGCATGTCGTTGATCCAGAAGTATTCGCTGCCGCTGTAACGCAGCTTGGAGATGGCCTGCAGCGCGCTGCGCTGTGCTTGCTCTTGGCTGATTGCGCCTTGGACGGCCTGGTCGTGGTAGTTGGCCAAGATGCCGTGGGCGACTTCCACGGTTTGGCGTACGGCACTTTGACGCTCCTGGGTCAGCATGTTGCGTTCGGAGTAGCTCAATCCCAGTGAGATGCTCAAAATGAGTAAAACAGCCAATCCAACCAGCCCTCCCAGCCGGCGGGATACGGTGATGCGATGCAGCAGCGACATGAAATCTCCGAACAGTGTGTGTCAAGGCTGCTTGGCATGGTGGGCAGCTTGTGGTGAAAGTGCGGGTGCACTATGTATTTTTTCTGTGCCCTTGTGTTTGCGCAGACGCAAAACGCGGGGCGAGCGTTTCTAAAAGTCAACAGCCACAGCCCCGTTGTGGGTGGTGGTGAGAGGTGAGGGGCGGCCCTAGTTGCGGTCTTCGCCCAGCAGGGCTTGCTTGAGCTTGGTATCCGCAGGCTTGGGCCCCAGCCAAATGCCCAGCATCGCTTGGTAGAAGGCGGGCTCTGTGAATTCAGACGGCTCGGGTGTGCCATTCACGCTCAAAAGCATGCCTTTGCCAGGAATCCAGTCCAGCGTAAATTTGTCGCCGGTTTTGAGCTCCTTATGTCGGCTGAAGACATCGCTCATACGCATCACACCGGGGATGAGCTTGGAAAACTGCTGCTTGTCCATGTTGTCTTCCATGCCGTGGGCAAACAGCTTGCCGAGTTCGCTGGCGTTGATGTTGCGCAGCATGCTGACACTGACGCGCTTGGCGCCCGGGAGTGCGGCAATTTCTTCCAGCGTGGAGGCTGGTTTTTCCAGGTAGAGCGCAGCGGAATACACCTTGAAAATGGCTTTGGTGCGAATACCCACGCCATTGCGTTGCAGTGCGTGGCCCTGAATTTCTACCGTTTTGGGGTGTACAGCCAGCTCGGCGGGCTCTGTAGCTTGTGCCCAGGCAAGGTTGCCCAAAGCGAGCACTGCAGTGAACGCGCTTGCAATTCCTGAGCGAAACCAGCGCAATGCGGGGGCTGTGGTGGCAGTCTGCATGAGTGTCTTCGTGGGTGGTTGTAATGCGCACGGACGTGCTTTTTGTGAGGGCATTGTGGTAGCTATGCCGGTGCAGTTCAACCGCCGCGCCCCGCTTTCGCGGGAAAACCACTCTAGGGCTTACACCGAGCGACGAAGGGCGCCATCGCCAGCCTTGGTGGCTGCTGGTTGGGGGTGCCAAAAGCATGCGCTACACTTGGGCGCTATGTTCATTCACTACGTGTTCATCACAGGTTGCGCAGACCGGGGAGCCTGGCCCTGGCGTAAGCCTATTGCCATGACCGTTTGATCGCGCCCGCCAAGATGGGGTGCACCCTTGTCCGCCACTGCTGCGGACGGTTTGAATGAATCGCAGCGCCTGCCCACACGATGCCTGCGCAGTGCGTTGCCCCAACCGGGAACCCTGCTCTGTGATTACAGAACTTGAATTCAAAAGCCTGGCCAGCCAAGGCTACAACCGCATTCCTTTGGTGACCGAGGCGTTTGCCGACCTCGAAACCCCACTCTCGCTCTATCTGAAACTGGCCCACGCCCAAGGCGATGGCAAGCACAGTTTTTTGCTGGAATCCGTTGTGGGTGGCGAGCGCTTTGGCCGCTACAGTTTTATTGGGCTGCCTGCGCGCACCTTCTTGCGCGCCAGCGGTTTTGGGGCCCAAGCCAAAACCGAGATCGTGACGGACGGCACGGTGGTGGAAACCCATGCCGGCAATCCGCTGGACTTTATTGCCGAGTACCAAAAGCGCTTTCAAGTGGCGCTGGTGCCGGGCCTGCCACGTTTTTGCGGCGGGCTGGCCGGGTACTTTGGCTATGACGCGGTGCGCTATGTCGAGAAAAAGCTCGAAGCCACCTGCCCGGCCGATACGCTGGGCACGCCCGACATTTTGCTGCTGCTGTGCGAAGAGGTCGCTGTCATCGACAACCTCTCGGGCAAGCTGTACTTCATCGTCTACGCGAACCCCGCGGAGGCTGAGGCTTACAGCAAGGGCAAAAACGCATGCGCCAGCTCAAAGAGCAGCTGCGCTACTCGGTCAGCGTGCCGCAGATCAAGGGCGGCGACAGCCACCCGCCGAGCGCAGCTTTGCCAAGGACGACTACCTCAAGGCCGTGGAGCACGCCAAAGAGCTGATTGCGGCGGGCGAATTCATGCAGGTGCAGGTGGGCCAGCGCATCCACAAACGCTATACCGAATCGCCCCTGAGCTTGTACCGCGCGCTGCGTTCATTGAACCCATCGCCCTACATGTATTTCTACAACTTTGGTGATTTCCAGGTGGTGGGCTCCAGCCCCGAAATTCTGGTGCGCCAGGAGCAGGTGGAAGAAGGGCAGAAGATCACGATTCGCCCCTTGGCCGGCACGCGCCCGCGCGGTGCAACGCCCGACAAGGACAAGGCCACCGAGGCGGAGCTGATTGCGGATCCCAAAGAGCGTGCCGAGCACGTGATGCTGATTGACTTGGCGCGCAATGACATTGGCCGCATTGCCAAAACCGGTAGCGTCAAGGTGACCGAAGCCTTTGTGGTGGAGCGCTACAGCCACGTCATGCACATTGTGAGCAACGTGGAAGGCATCTTGCAGGACGGCATGACCAGCATGGATGTGCTCAAAGCCACCTTCCCGGCCGGTACGCTCTCGGGCGCGCCCAAGGTGCATGCCATGGAGCTGATTGACCAGCTGGAGCCGACCAAGCGCGGTATCTACGGCGGCGCGGTGGGGTACCTGAGTTTTGCCGGGCATATGGACATGGCGATTGCCATCCGCACCGGCGTCATCAAAGATGGCAACTTGTATGTGCAAGCTGCGGCGGGGGTCGTTGCGGACTCCATTCCCGAGATGGAGTGGAGAGAGACAGAGCACAAAGCCCGCGCCGTGCTGCGCGCGGCAGAACTGGTGGAAGAAGGGTTGGAGTGATGCGAGCGATAGACAAAGTGAACCACTGCCAGAACATGCAACAAGTGCGTGATGGCGTGAATGCGCTGGACGATATTTTGGTGCCCCTGCTGGTGGAGCGCAGCGGCTACATGACCCAGGCTGCCCGGGTGAAGAACGACGAAAACCTGGTGCGCGATGAAGCCCGCATTCAAACCATCATCGACCGCGTGCGCCCGATGGCGCAGGCGCAGGGCGGCAACCCCGACCTGATGGAGCGCATCTACCGCGCCATGATGGAGTGCTACATCGACTACGAACACCAAGAGCTGGCGCGTTTGCGTGCCGAAGGTCTGCAGCCCCGGAGCCGCGAAGGAGAGCAGGCATGAAGCTTTTGATGATCGACAACTACGACAGCTTTACCTACAACATCGTCCAGTACTTTGGCGAGTTGGGCGCCGACGTAACCGTGGTGCGCAACGATGAAATCACGCTGGACGAAGTCATCGCTTTGGTGGCCGACAAAGGCATTGAGCGCATCGTGATCTCGCCCGGCCCCAGTTCCCCCAAAGAGGCGGGTATTTCGGTGCCTGCCATTGAGCACTTTGCGGGCAAGCTGCCCGTGCTGGGCGTGTGCCTGGGGCACCAGAGCATTGGCGCGGCGTTTGGTGGCGACATCATCCGTGCGGGCCAGCAAATGCATGGCAAGACCAGTGTGATTACGACCGACCAAAAGGGCGTGTTTGCCGACTTGCCCCAGCAGTTCACGGTGAACCGTTACCACTCACTGGTGATCGACAAAAACACCTTGCCCGATTGCCTGGAGATTACCGCCACCAGCGAGGACGGCGAGATCCAAGGTGTGCGCCACAAAACGCTGGCGGTGGAGGGGGTGCAGTTCCACCCGGAAAGCATCTTGACCGAGCACGGTCACGCCATGCTCCAAAACTTTCTGGAGCAGAAATAAGCGATCAGGCCGCGCTGCTTTTCAAGCAGGCGGCTTTGTTTTGATAGCTGCAAGCGCTCGCAGTTATTGGTTTCTAAGCAATAAACATCAAAACCATTAATTGCCAAGCGCAAGCAGCTTCTGAAAAAGTAGCAAAGGATTTGTCATGACCCAACTCCCCGCCCAAGAAGCGCTGCAGCGCACCATCGAGCACCGCGAAATCTTCCACGACGAAATGCTGGAGCTGATGCGCCAGATCATGCGCGGCGAGCTCTCGCCCGTAATGACCGCCGCCATCCTCACCGGCCTGCGCGTGAAGAAGGAAACGATTGGCGAGATCTCCGCCGCCGCCGAGGTGATGCGCGAGTTTTCCAACAAGGTGCATGTGCACGACAAGACCCATCTGGTGGACATCGTCGGCACCGGCGGCGTGGCGCCAACACCTTCAATATCTCCACCTGCGCCACCTTTGTGATTGCGGCGGCCGGCGGCAAAGTCAGCAAGCACGGCGGCGCAGCGTCAGCAAATCCGGCAGTGCGGACGCGATGGAAGCGCTGGGCGTCAACATCAATTTGAAGCCCGAACAAATCGCTGATTGCATCCGCGATGTGGGCATTGGCTTCATGTTTGCCCCCAACCACCACCCGGCCATGAAGAACGTGGCCCCTGTGCGCAAAGAACTGGGCGTGCGCACCATCTTCAACATCCTGGGGCCGCTGACCAACCCGGCGGGCGCGCCCAACATCCTGATGGGCGTGTTCCACGAAGACTTGGTGGGCATTCAGGTGCGGGCGCTGCAGCGCCTGGGGGCTGAGCACGCGCTGGTGGTATACGGCCGCGATGGCCTGGATGAAATCAGCCTGGGCGCGGGCACGCTGGTGGGTGAACTCAAAGACGGCGTGGTGCGCGAGTATGAAATCCACCCCGAAGATTTTGGCCTGCGCATGGCGGGCACACGGGGGCTGAAGGTGGAGACACCGGAAGAGTCCAAAGCCATGCTGATGCGCGTGCTGCAGGGCGAGCCAGGCCCGGCGCGCGACATCGTCTGCCTGAACGCCGGTGCAGCGCTGTACGCGGCCAATGTGGCGAGCAGCATTGAAGATGGCCTGCAGCGTGCGCAGGCGGCGATTGACAGCGGTGCAGCCCTGAAGAAGTTGGGTGAACTGGTGGCTTACAGCAGCAAGCTCCGCGTCTGAACGCCTGCGCCATGCCGCGTCATCCCCATCCCCCTCTGCGAGATTTGCTGCAGCAGGCACGGACTGAGGCTGAAATCTGGTTACCCGCTTTGCTAAAAAGTGGGCGATCAAGCTGGATCTGGCGAGGTGTACAGCACATAGAGGATGTGCAACTTTGGCTCTATGTGCTGATGGGTCTGAGTGCCGTGATGGCATTCTGGCAGGCATGGTGGCTGAGCGTTGCCCTGGCTGTGGTGACGGTGCTTGTCTTTCGGCGCTGGTATTTGAAAGACCCTGCGCAAGACCACGGCCTGCCGCTGGAGTGGAATGGTTGGCGTATCGTTATCCCGCAGCGTTCGCTGTCGCGCATCGGAGCACCACAGGTTGAAGCGACGCAGCAGATTGATACCTTGTGCCTGGAGCCAGTGGACGCCTGGAGCCTGGGCGTTTTGATGGGGGCTCCACAGGAGCGGCAGGCTATTTATGCCTGGTGCATTGAGTTGCGCCATCGCAGCCGTGGGCCTGTGGCCACGCTGTGTGTGCTGCACAGCGCATCGGCGGCACACGTCGTGTTGCAGGACATCGATGCCCTGGTTGATACGCTGGCACAGCGCCTGGGCATTCGCCGCTCGGGCTCACGACTGCTGCCGCCAAAACGCCGACAATAGACTGCAAGGCGGTCTGCCGCCGTAGCAGGCCTGCCACCGAACACAAGGAAAACACATGTCTGACATTCTGAAAAAAATCTGCGAAGTCAAAGTGCAGGAAGTGGCTGCCGCCAAAAAGACCACAGCGCTGGCCGATGTGCGCCGCGATGCGGAAAGCCGTATCTCCACGCGCGACTTTGTGGGCGCCATCCGCGCCAAGATCGCCAAGGGGCAGGCGGGCGTGATTGCCGAGGTGAAAAAAGCCAGCCCCAGCAAGGGGCCCAAAGAAGTACAGACGGCCCATGGGCAAGGTCAAACCAATTGGGCTGTACATAAAATAAAAGATGGCACCACGAGCGGCGTGGCATGCTGCGCCAATCCCCAAGGATTGAGCGCGATGCTACCTTTGCATGAGCCTTTTTGGCAGGCGAAGCACTTGCGGGGGCTGCGGCTCTATTGCCGCATTAAAAAAGCGCCCGAAGGCGCTAGGTTATTGACGGGACATGCTTAGTGTTTGAGGCCGAGAGATTGGCGAATTTTTTGGAGTTTGACGGCTTGATCTGGATGCTGGCTGGCGCTACGCAATGCATGGCGAACAAATATAAAAATCAAGATGAGTAAACCGCCAGCCAGTGCTGCCGCAATTGCAATCAAGCTTTTATTAGGTTTGAGCGGTTGTTCTGGTAATGATGGGCGCTGGATAAAACCTGTTTCAGTCAATCCCTCCTCCTGCGCTTGCAAGCCTGAAATCACACTCAAGCGTGTACTGTTAGAAGAGAGTAGTTCGCCGTACAAGCGGGCGTTGCTTTCGCTGCTATTGCCATTTTGCAGGCGTTCGGCAATTTCTTGCTCCAACTTCAGGCCAGAGGCCAGGCGCTTTTCTCTGCAGCCATACGTGTCTGCAAGCGTTCCATATCTTTGCCCTGTGGGATGGTGAGCGGAAGGGCAATCTGCCAGAGTGCTTGATTGAGTGCTTGTGCGGCCTCAGCGGAATTTCCTTGCGTGGTGAGTGTGAGCAACTGGTCTTGTCGGCCAATACTTACGGCGACCATTTTTTCTAATTTTTTGATCAAACGCCCATCACTCATTGAAGGGTCAATTTGGAGTGATTTGCCTGCTTGGTGTAGCACTGTGGGTGAGCGCAAATAGCTGGCGAGCAAGTCTGGAGCAATGTTTTTTTCTTGTGTTTTAGTGGAATAAACCGATTTGCTTTCGTATGTCGGGGTGAGCAAATAGGCTGCTGCCAGCCCTAACAGGCCACAGAGAACGGGGGTGATTATTAGCAGTTTGATGTTGTCTGCAAGGACCACAAGCAGGTCTAAGAGATCAATTTCATCGTCGTTGCCTAAGCTGGGAGTTATGTCAGGAGTATTCATAGACGTGCCGGGAAAAGTTGGTTGGAATCTATCATTGATCTGGCGAGAAGACTATTTACTTGCCGCGCACGCTCAACCCAATGCTGACCATGCCACACGCAAAAATCACGGCAATGCCGGTCAGCGACAGTTTGTCGGGCACTTGTCCAAAAAACAGCCAGCCCATCAGCATCGCAAAACCAATCTGGCTGTACAGAAACGGCGATACCACCGAGGGTGTGGCATGGGTGTAGGCCTGTAGCAGCAACAGGTGTCCCACGCCGCTGCATGCGCCCATCAGGGCCACGGCCAGCCACATCTGCGTGTGGGGCACACTTTGCCAGACCCAGGGAACCAGCGGGGCGCTGGCCAGAACGGGTAGCCAGGTGGTGTACAGCTGCGTGGTGGTGGGTGGGTCCAGGCGGGCCAAGCGACTGCCCAGCAACTGGTAGGTGGTGCCGCACAGCAGGACGCCCACGGGCGCCAGGGCCATCCAGCCCAGGGGCATGCCGTCTCGCTCAGGGCGCACAATGGTGATGACAGCAAACAGCCCGATGACTAGCAGTGTCCAGCGTGCCGCGCTCACTTTTTCGCCAAACAGCAGGGCGGATGCGACGACGATGAGCAGCGGCCCTGCAGACCAGATGGCCGTGAAGTTGGCCAGCGGCATGCTCTGGATGCAATAGAAGGCAAAGACGGTGGTGAGCACGCCGCTCAGGGCCCGGCCAATCTGAAACTTGGGGTGTTCGGTACGCAAGGCGCGCAGGCCGTGGCGTGGCAGCACCAGTGCGGTGGTGACCAGGGCCTGGGCCACAAAACGCAGCCAGACCACCATCAGCATGGGCAAAAACTGCCCGGCAAATTTGGTGCCGCTGTCCAGCAGGGCAAAGAGTGCGCAGGCGCCGATGGTCAGTGCAATGCCAGTGAGCGCGGCGCGCGCGGGAGAGGTTTGGGGCACAACCCCGGTGGCGCTGGACATGCGGTCCACCCACTTTCTGCAACCAACACATGCCGCTGCACTGGCGGCTCAGTCGAAGCGGCAAGGGGTTGGTGCCCCGCGGTGTCCGGCACCCGCTTGCACCATGCAAGGCGTGCGCGATGGATTGTAGGCAGTGGCACGGTCGCTTGCCGGAGCAAAACGACAAGTCTGTCTTCGGAGTTGGCGCAACGGAACATGACCATGCGGCAAGTATTGAGAATGATTCTCATACAATGCAGCCATCTTTTGACATTGTGCTGGGCCGAACCTCTGACTGCAGAGGCGGCCAAGGAAAGGGAATATGACTGCTGTATGGACGCGCCGCCAAACATGGGGCGCACTGGTGCTTGCTGTGACACTGCCTTTTGCGGCGGCCCAGGCGGCCAGCACGATCAAGGTGCAGGACAACACGGGCGATGTGCAAGTGCCCCTGCAGCCGAAGACGGTGCTGGTGTATGACCTGGGTGCGCTGGACATCATCCAGTCGATTGGCGGGGATGTGCAGGGTGTGCCCAACCAAGCCATTCCCGCATCGCTGGCCAAGTACCGCGATACCGCCAAGTACCCGCCAATTGGCAGCTTGTTTGAGCCTGACTACGAGAAGGTCAAGGTCATGAAGCCCGACCTCATCATTGCAGGCAACCGCACCCTGCCCAAAATTGAAGAACTCAAGAAGTTCGCCCCGGTGTTGGATGTGACCGTCGACAACCAAAACCAGATGGCCCATGTATACCGCAACATTCGTAGCATCGCGGCCATCTATGGCGTACCTGACAAGGGGGAGCAGCAGATCCAGTCGATTGATGCAGCCATTGCCGGGGTGAAGGCCAAGGCAGCGGGCAAAGGTGGCGCGCTGTTCCTGATGACCAATGGCGGCAAGCTGAGCGTCTACGGCCAGGGCTCGCGTTTTGACATGCTGTATTCGGTATTTGGTGTGCCAGCCACCAAGAACAAGATTGCAGTGTCCAAGCACGGGCAGGCCGTGTCCTTCGAATACCTGCTCAAGGCCAATCCTGACTGGCTGCTGGTGCTGGACCGCGATGCCGCCATCGGCAAAGAAGGCGATGCGGCCAAGAGGTTGCTGGACAACAAGCTGGTGCACGCCACCAAGGCCTGGCGCAACCAGCAGGTGGTGTATTTGAATGCCGCCAACTGGTACACGCTGTCCAACTCCGGGCCCACCGCGCTCAAGGAGAACTTGAAGCAGTTGTCCGATGCCTTCTCCCAGTAATCGCACGCCCGCCGGGCGCTGTGGGGTTGTGTGCTGCTGCTGGCCGGGCAGGTGTTGCTGGAGCGGGTGCTGGGCTTTAACTCCGCCCTGTCGGTGGTGGTGGAATTTGTCGGCGGGGTGGTGTTCATCTACCTGCTGGTGCGCAAGGGTAAGCAATGATTGAGACACGCCAAGTGGTCAAGCGCCACGGTCGCCATACGGTGTTGCACGGGGTATCGGTGCAGATTCCGCAGGGGCAGTTCACGGCCATCATCGGCCCCAACGGCGCGGGCAAAAGCACGCTGCTGTCGATGGTCAGCCGTTTGGATGTAATCACCTCCGGCAGCGCCCTCGTGGCGGGTCAGGATGTGGCCAAAACAGCGAGTGATGCACTGGCCAAGGTCATGGCCATCTTGCGGCAGGACAACCAGTCTGCCCTGCGCCTGACGGTGCGTGATCTGGTGGGGTTTGGCCGCTTTCCGCACAGCCAAGGCCGCATGACGGCGCAGGATGTGCGCCATGTGGATGAGGCACTGGCGTTTCTACAACTGCAGGCACTGGCGGACCGTTATCTGGACGAGCTCTCGGGGGGCCAGCGCCAGCGTGCCTACATTGCCATGGTGCTGTGCCAGGACACGCCCTACATCCTGCTGGATGAGCCGCTCAACAACCTCGATATGGCGCATGCCGTGCGCATGATGCAGCTGCTGCGCCGCATGGTGGACGAGCGCGGCAAAACCGTGGTGGTGGTGCTGCACGACATCAACTTTGCCAGTTGCTACGCCGACCACATCATCGCCATGAAAGAGGGGCGTGTGGCCCACGAAGGCCCGCCCGCCCAGGTGGTGCAGGACGAGGTGCTCAGTGGCCTGTACGAGATTGACGTGAGCGTGCACGAGGTCAGGGGCCAGCGCTTGTGCCACTACTTTGCGTGACGTTGGATGGATGCATGCTTTTTGAAAAAATGAGCGCCTAGCGCTCATGTAAAAAGGACTTCAAGGTGAAAACACTTTGAAGTCCTTGATTGTTAAGCGCTGGAGGCTATGTTTTTTAGCAGGCCTGCATGGAGGCCAGCATTGCTTAGCGGCGGCGCTCCAGCAGCATGGAGTCGCCATAGCTGAAGAAGCGGTACCCGTGGGCAATGGCGTGCTGGTACACATCCATGATGTGCTTGTAGCCCGCAAACGCACTCACTAGCATCATCAGCGTGCTCTTGGGCAGGTGGAAGTTGGTGATCAGGCAGTCCACCACGCGGAACTCAAAACCGGGGGTGATGAAGATGTTGGTGTCGCCCGAAATCTGGCCGGTGCGCGCCAGGACTCCAGCGTGCGTACGCTGGTGGTGCCCACGGCAATGATGCGACCGCGACGCTGGCGGCAGGCCCAGCGCGGCCAGGGTTTCGAGGGGAATGTTGTACCACTCGCTGTGCATCTGGTGCTCGGCCAGGTTCTCGGTCTTCACCGGCTGGAAGGTGCCCGCGCCCACGTGCAGCGTCACGGCGGCGGTCTCCACACCTTTGTCTTTCAGCGCGGCCAGCACCTTGTCGTCAAAGCAGCGCAGCCGTGGGTGCGGCCACTGCACCGGGTGGCTGGCAAACACGGTCTGGTAGCGTTCGGTGTCTTCGGCTTCGTCGGGGTCTACCTCGGCGTTCTGGTTGCGCTCGATGTAGGGCGGCAGCGGCAGGTGGCCAAACTGGTCCATCAGCTCCCAAGGCGTTGCACCGTTGGCACCGTGCAGCGCAAAGCGAAACAGCGGGCCATTCTCATCAGGCCAGCGGCCCAGCAAGGTGGCATCAAAACCACCCTTACCCAAACCGCCGTGCAGGTGCACCTTGGCACCGGGCAGCGGTTTTTTGCTGACCTTCATGTGGGCCACGACTTCGTTGTCTTGCAGCACACGCTCAATCAGCAACTCCAGCTTGCCGCCGCTGGCTTTCTCGCCAAACACCCGGGCCTTGACCACCTTGGTGTCGTTGAACACCAGCAGGTCGCCTTCATGCAGCAGATCGGGCAAGTCTTTGAAGATGCGGTCGACCAACTCCGGCGCCCGCGCATCCAGCAGGCGGGAGGCGCTGCGTTCGGCAGCCGGGTGTTGGGCAATCAGGTGCTCGGGGAGCACAAAGTCAAAATCACTGAGGGTATGAGCGCGGGGGCTGAGAGACATGCGTGTTCTTGAGGGCCTGACAAGCCCGTTCCAAGGTAAAACCAAAGGCAAGGATTCTCGCAAATCTGTGGCTGTGGTTGCAGCAAGTCGCAGCGAATGTCCCTGCTGGTACTGGGTAACCCTAGTGTCTGTGCCGACAACCTTTGATGCGCATCACGACCGGGTGCAATCGGCGTTCTTACACTTGATTACATACCACGGCCTGTCGTTTTTTTATTTATCCAAGGCATTGAGCATGGACACCGCATTTGTATGGGATCAGCATTTCGTCACGGACCTGGATTCCGTGGATGAGCAGCACCATGCGCTGGTGGACTTGTTCAATGAACTCAGCCGGGGCCTGTTCTCCAAGCGCAGCGATCGTGAAGTGGTGCTGGCCGATACCTATGCCCGCTTGCTGGCCTACACCGAGCATCACTTCCAGGAAGAAGAAGCGTTGATGCAGACATTCGGCGTGGATCCCCGCCATGTGGAAAGCCATCGCTGCATGCACCAGCAGTTTGTGGAGCAGGTCATCATGCTGTGGGCGCAGCGCACCACCATGTCCGACCCCGCCACCACCTTGGTGGGCTTTTTGACTTCTTGGCTGGGGCTGCATATTTTGGGTATTGATCAGTCCATGGCGCGGCAAATCAAATCCATCCAGGACGGGATGCTGCCCGCAGATGCCTACGACAAAGAGCGTGGCAACCACGACAACGGCACGCAGGCCTTGCTGAAGATGATTGGCAAGCTGTATACGGCGCTGACATCACAAAACGCCCAACTGGCGCTGGCCAACCAAACGCTGGAAGCGCGCGTGCGCGCGCACCAAAGAGCTGGAAGCAGCCAACACGCGCCTGAAAGCGCTGTCCAATACCGATGCTTTGCTGGGGATTGCCAACCGCGCGCACTTCAATGAGCGGCTGGAGCAAACCTGCGCCATGGCGCGGCGCAGTGGCCGACCGGTGGGCATGGTGCTGATTGATGTGGATTACTTCAAGCGCTACAACGACCGCTATGGGCACCTACAAGGTGATGCCTGCTTGCAGGCCGTGGCCAAGGCCATTCAAAGCGGCGCCCACCGCGAGACCGATCTGGTGGCGCGCTATGGCGGGGAAGAGTTTGCCGTGATTTTGCCGGACACCACCATGGAAGGCGCGATGGCCGTCGCACAGCGCATGGTCGATGCGGTGCAAGCGCTGGGGCTGGAGCATGAGAGCTCGCCCATCGCGAAGGTAGTAACCATCAGCGCGGGGGTGTTTAGCCAGGTGCCCACGGGTGCCGGCGCCAAATTGCTGGTGCGTGAGGCCGACGAGGCCCTGTACCGCGCCAAAGTGCCGGGCGCAACTGCGCCATGCAGGCAGAAACGGCCGCCGCTGGCGAAGCCTATGCGCCCTGAGCAGTGCTGGTAGGGCTATCGGTGGGGCGTTGCCCAGGCTGGTGAGTGCTTGCGCAGGCAGGCGGTTCGCGCTGCGCTCCATCTGCAACGCTGCAATCCCCCATGCCTGACATGATGGGCTTGTGCTGATGACGTGGGCGTGTGCACAGCCGCCGTATGCGCATGCCCGCAAGGCGATGGAGGGCGTTAGGCCGCGCTGGCTGCGGCTTTTTGCCACAGGGCTTCCAGATTGGTGAAAGGCCATTGTGTGGGGTCTTCGCTTGCCACGATGCGTTCCTGGGGCAGTTTGTTCAGGTCCAGCAGCTTGGCAGGCTGCAGCATGCGCTGCGCGGTGATGTCATAAAACGCCACCACATGCGGGGTGGAGATGCTGTTTTCCGCAGGCGCGCAGACCACCCCCAGCAAGCCCGAGTGCAGGCGCACCAGACTGCCGATGGGATACAGGCCAATGGTTTTGACGAAGGTTTCGAAAATGTGCGCATCCAGGTGGGCGGGGCACCACTGCGCCATACGCTGCAGGGCCACACCTGGCGACCACCCTTGTTTGTACGGGCGGTTGGAGGTGATGGCGTCGTACACATCGCAAATGGCTGCCATGCGGGTAATGGGGCGCAGGTCTGGCGCGGACAGCCCATGGGGATAGCCTTTGCCGTCCATGCGCTCATGGTGGTGCAGGCAGGCTTCCAGCACCTCTTCGTCTTCCACCACGCCCTGCAGCATGACGTAGCCTTTGACCGGGTGCTGCTGCATGTGCTTGAACTCTTCGTCGGTCAAGGCACCAGGTTTGTTCAGAATTTCCAGGCGGGAATGTGACTTGCCCATGTCATGCAGCAGCCCGGCCATGCCGGCTTGCCGCACTTGCGCGGCATCCATGCCCATCTTGCGGGCCAGCGCCACCATCAGGCCGCACACGGCCACGCTGTGCATATAGGTGTAGTTGTCGGCGGTTTTCAGCCGGGCCACGCTGATGAGGGCATTCGGGTGGCGCTCCACCGAGTTGCATACGGCGCTGACCAGTGTGTCTGCTGTATTCAGGTCCACGGCCTGACCCATGCGTGCTTCGCTGAACATGTGCAGCACGGCGTCGCGCGCCTCCTCGCACAGGGCGGCGGCACGCTGCAACTCCTGCCCCAGCGTTGCCGGGGTGGTGTCGTATGTGAAGGCTGCAGGGGGCGTGCTGGCAGTGCTGCTGTCGGGCACATCTAGCCCACGGCTGGTGTCAATCCACACCTCTTGCACGGCCCCGGCGCGCAGCTTGTTCAGAATTACCGGTTTGTCGACGATAAACGAGGTGCGCCAGAAATCATGCGACAGCCATGATCCACACAGGTCGTGGACATACATACCGATCTGCAGATGCTCTATAGGAATTTTTTTCAGCATAAATGCGCGCTTGACAGGGAAAGCAACGTTTAGAAACGTCTTGGCGCATGTTAGCCTTTTCGCCGCCGACAGGTGTTTTGCAACCCTCAAAGATTCATGCCGTCCTCAACCTCTCCCTCTGCCAAAAAGGCTGCGCCCAGTCCCGCTCAGCAAACCATGCACAAGCTGGGGCTGGTGCGGGACATCGACTTGGTGCTGCATTTGCCGCTGCGCTATGAGGACGAAACCAAGATCACCTTGCTGCGCAATGCC
>NZ_CADEPJ010000021.1 GCF_902829245.1 Comamonas jiangduensis
TTGCGGATTTGGACAAAGACATTGCTCTGCTGGAATGGGCCAAAGCGCTGGCGCCCCACATGCTCCAGCGCTATCCCCATTTGGCGCAGCAGCACATCCAGCGCTGGCTGGGGACCAAAGCAGAGTTCCTCAAGGCGTAGGACAAGCGCGGAAATGACCCATGCCCCAGCATGTGCATGCAGCGGATTCGGTACATTCGATTACACCCATGCAAAATAGCTGGTTGTTCACCGGTAGACATATTCAACATCCATGACGCTCACTGAACTGAAATACATTGTCGCCGTCGCGCGCGAAAAGCACTTTGGGCGTGCCGCAGAGGCTTGTTATGTCTCGCAACCCACGCTGTCGGTGGCTATCAAGAAGCTGGAAGAGGAACTGGACGTCAAGATTTTTGAGCGCAGTGCCGGGGAGGTGTCGGTGACGCCTTTGGGCGAATCCATTGTGCGTCAGGCGCAAAGCGTGCTGGAGCAGGCCGCGGAAATCAAAGAAATTGCCAAGCGTGGCAAGGACCCGTTGTCCGGCGTGCTGACCTTGGGTGTGATCTACACCATTGGCCCCTATTTGCTGCCGGAACTGGTGCGCCACTCCATCAAGATGACGCCCCAAATGCCGCTGATGCTGCAAGAGAACTTCACGGTCAAATTGCTCGAAATGCTGCGCACCGGTGAAATTGACTGCGCCATCCTGGCTGAGCCATTCCCCGATACGGGATTGGCGATGGCGCCGCTGTACGACGAGCCCTTCATGGCAGCGGTGCCCAACACCCACCCTTTGGCGCAGCAGGAGTCGGTGACAACCACCGAGCTGAAAACGAAACCATGCTGCTGCTGGGCGCAGGGCATTGCTTCCGCGACCATGTGCTGGAAGTCTGTCCCGAGTTCGCCCGTTACGCGAGCAACGCCGAAGGCATTCGCCGCACATTTGAAGGCTCATCGCTGGAAACCATCAAACACATGGTGGCTGCGGGCATGGGCGTGACGTTGGTGCCGCGCCTGTCGGTGCCTGCGGATGCATTGACCACCCAGCGCCGCCGCACCTCGGATGACCCGCACATCCGTTATTTGCCAATTCGCAGCGAAGATGGCGTACCCACACCCAGCCGCCGGGTAGTGCTGGCCTGGCGTCGCAGTTTTACGCGTTATGAAGCGATTGCTGCATTGCGCAACGCCGTCTATGCCTGCGAGTTGACTGGGGTGCAGTTGCTCACCTGATTCAGCACCTTGGGTTGCTCAGCCCCTGAAACCATCGCGGCGGCCGACTGCAGTTTGAACGCAGGGTCATGCGCTACATTAGTTATTACGGCGTAACCATGTGATGCGCCAACTTGTTTGGCTGCATCGGTTTGTATGACTGAGGAGAAGTACTATGGCGAAAGAAGCGAAAAAGCAAACGGTCAAAATTGCACCCGCAGCAGCGGCCATGCCCATCAAAATTGGCATCAGCGCCAAAGACCGAGAGCTGATTGCGGAAGGTCTGTCGCGTCTGCTGGCAGACACGTACACACTCTATCTGACCACGCACAACTTCCACTGGAACGTGACCGGCCCCATGTTCAACACGCTGCACACCATGTTCATGGGGCAGTACACCGAACTGTGGAACGCCGTCGATCCTGTGGCCGAGCGTATTCGCTCGCTGGGCCACTTTGCGCCCGGCTCGTACGGTCAGTTCGGCAAGCTGACCAGCCTGCCCGATGTGCCCGCAACGCCGCCCAAGGCCAACGAGATGATCCGCATCTTGGTCGAAGGTAACGAAGCCGTGGCGCGCACGGCGCGTGAGCTGTTCCCGCTGGCCGACAAGGCCAACGACCAGCCTACGGCCGACCTGTTGACCCAGCGCCTGACCGTGCACGAGCAAAACGCCTGGATGCTGCGCTCCCTGCTGGAAGAATAAGCAGCCCGACTGTCCCGCGCGCTCTGAAGGCGCGGGCAGCTTCAGCCACCCACCACAACGCCCGCCGCCAGCGGGCGTTGTGCATTTCGCGCGACAATTTGCCCATGACCACTTCGACCACCCATTCCGCAGCCAGCGCTGCACTTCGCTCAAGCTCGCGCTCTACCTGGACCTCATCCGCTGGAATCGTCCTGCTGGCTGGCTGGTGTTGGTGTGGCCAACCCTGGCGGCGCTGTGGGTGGCGGCTGAAGGTTTTCCGGGCTGGCATTTGCTGCTGGTGTTTGTGTCGGGCACGGTGCTGATGCGCAGTGCGGGCTGCACCATCAACGACATTGCAGACCGTGACTTTGACAAACATGTCAAGCGCACCACGCAGCGGCCCATCACCAGCGGGCAAATCAGCGTGAAAGAAGCTGCACTGGTGGGGCTGGTGCTGACCTTGGTGGCGTTTGCGCTGGTGCTGACCACGCGCTGGGAGGCTGTGGCCTGGTCGGTGCCTGCGGTGATGTTCACCATCCTCTATCCGTTTACCAAGCGGTTTTTTGCCATGCCGCAGGCCTTTTTGGGCATTGCATTTAACTTTGGCATCGTGATTGCTTTTGCCGCAGTGACGGGCGATGTCGGGGTTACGGCGTGGGTGCTGTGGCTGGCCAATATGTTCTTGGTACTGGCTTATGACACCGAATACGCGATGGTGGACCGCGATGACGATTTAAAAATTGGCATGAAAACTTCCGCCATCACGCTGGGCCGTTTTGATGTGCTGGGCATCATGGCCTTTTTTGTGCTGTGTCTGGGGCTGACCATTTTGGCTGTCTTGCCCTATGGCCTGGGCTGGCCTTTCTGGCTGGGCATGGCCCTGGCGACGGCGCAGGTGGTGTGGCACTTCACGCTGATCAAGGCGCGTACCCGCGAAGGCTGCTTTGTTGCCTTCAGCAAAAGTCACTACATTGGTATGACGATTTTTGCCGGAATTGCCCTGGGTTTTGCCCTGCGCTGAGGCGCTGCAGCAAAGGTACCTGAGCGCAGTGGCGCAGTTTTTTAGGGACGCAGGACGATGCAACGCAGACATTGGCTGGGCGCAGCGGCAGGGGCCACAGCGTTGGCGGCCACAGGAGCCAGCATGACCATCAGTCAGACATGGGATAGCGCGGCCGCGCAAGCGGGTATTACGGAGCTCAGGCCTTCGAGCCGCATGCCGGTGCTGTTTGTGGGGCATGGCAGCCCCATGAATGCGATAGAGGACAACGCTTACCGCCAAAGCTGGCAGCAGTTGGGCCAGAAGTTGCTGACCCAGGTGGAGCGCCCGCAACTGGTGTTGTGTATTTCTGCGCACTGGATCACGCAAGGCAAGGGCGCATGGCTGACCGGCATGGCGCAGCCCAGAACCATCCATGACTTTGGCGGTTTTCCGCATGCGCTGTTTGACCAGCAATACCCCGCACCGGGCGCGCCCGTCGTGGCCCGGCAGCTGGCAGCCGAGCTGCACCACCCGCATAACCAGCAGCCGCTGGGGGTGGACACCGACGAGTGGGGGCTGGACCACGGCACTTGGAGCGTGCTCAAGCCCATGTTTCCCGATGCCAGCATCCCCGTGGTGCAACTGAGCATCGACTACAGCCGCCCGCCTGCCGAACACTTTGCGCTGGGGCAGCAGCTGCACACGCTGCGCGAGCGTGGCGTGCTGATTGTGGGCAGTGGCAACGTGGTGCATAACCTGCGCGCCTTGCAGCGCACCCAGTCACCGTTGCAGGCGTATGACTGGGCCATCGAGTTTGACCAGATGGTGGCGGAGCATGTGGACCAGGGGAACTTGGCGGGGCTGAGCGACTTTCAGCAGATGGGGGCGGTGGCGCAAATGGCCCATCCCACGTACGACCATTATTTGCCGCTGCTGTATGCCGCAGGCGCGGTGGGCAAAGAAGAGCGTGCACAGCATTTCAACGCTGACTTTCAGATGGCAGCCATTTCGATGCGTTCGATGCTCTGGGGCGCTTGAGCCCATTCCCCGCAGGCCTGTACCAAGGTGCCGGCCACGGTCATGAAAAAGCCCTGCAGCGTTTGCTGGCAGGGCTTTCGTGATGCGGCAGATGGCTTACTTGCCGAACTCTGCGGCCAGTTCCTTGGCGCGGGTTTCGGCCTTGCGCAGCGCGGCGATGAAGTGCTGGGGCAGCCCAGCCTGCTGCATGTGGGTGATGGCCGCGTAGGTGGTGCCGCCCTTGCTGGTGACGCGCTCGCGCAGCACGCTGGCAGGTTCGTGCGAGCGGGCCGCCAGCTCCGAGGCGCCCTGGAAGGTGGCAATCGCCAGCTGGTAGGACTGCGCAGCGGTCAGCCCCATATCGACACCGGCTTGCGTCATGGCTTCCAGGAACAAAAACACATAGGCCGGGCCAGAGCCTGACAGCGCGGTCACCGCGTCCAGCTTGTCTTCAGCATCTACCCACACCAACTGGCCCGTGGTGCCAATCACGCGCTCGATCAGGGCTTGGCCTTCGGCGTCCACCTCGGGGCGGGCAAACAGCCCCGTCATGCCTTTGCCCACCAGCGCGGGCGTGTTGGGCATGGCGCGCACGATGCGGCCCGTGCCCAGCCACTGGGCAATGCTTTCGGTGGTGATGCCGGCGGCCACGCTCAGGTGCAGGGCGCTGGCGGTGTGGGGCGCTGCAGCGGTCGCCGCTTCTTTGAAGGTTTGGGGTTTGACGGCCCAGACCACCAGATCGTGGCCCGCCAATGCGGCGGTGGCGGCGGGCAGGGCGTCAATGCCGAACTTGGCCTGGAGGGCAGCGCGCGCGGCGTCGAATGGTTCGACCACGGTGATGCTGTCGGAGGGCAGGCCGCTGGCAATCAGGCCGCCGATGATGGCGCTGGCCATATTGCCGCCGCCAATGAAAGCGATGCGGGGTGAAGGTGCTTGGCTCATACAAATGCTTTCTAAAAATAAGAGCTGCTAGCGCTTGATTGGTAAGGATTTCAACGTGTTTTCTATCTAAAACTCTTTGAAATCCAGCGCTGGCAGCTCTTTTTAGGGGAGTGGTTGGGCTTATGGCGTGGTGGTCTGGCGCACGGCACGCTCCCAGCGCGCCATCAACTCATCGGCGCGGGCTTTGTCCATGGTAGGCACAAAGCGTCGCTCTGCCTTCCACAGCGACGACAGCTCTTCCGTGCTTTGGTAGACGCCGCTGGACAAACCAGCCAAGTAGGCCGCGCCCAGGGCGGTGGTCTCCACGCAGGCCGGGCGCACCACGGGAATGCCCAGCAAATCGGCCTGGAACTGCATCAGCAGGTTGTTCACGCAGGCGCCGCCGTCCACGCGCAACTCGCTCACCGCCGCGCCGCCGTTGGCGACCGCATCGCGGCTCATGGCCAGCAGCAGGGCAGCGCTCTGGTAGGCGATCGACTCCAGCGCCGCACGTGCAATGTGCGCCAGGGTGGTGCCGCGCGTCAGGCCGGTGATGGAGCCACGTGCATCGGGCTCCCAATACGGCGCGCCCAGACCGGTGAAGGCTGGCACCAGCATGACGCCACCGCTGTCAGGCACGCTCTCGGCCAGTTGCTGCACCTGGCCGCTGTGTTCAATCGCCTGCAGGCCGTCGCGCAGCCACTGCACCACGGCGCCACCGACGAACACGCTGCCTTCCAGCGCAAACTGGGGCGTGGCGCTGGGCTGGGCGGCGCTGGTGGTCAGCAGGCCGTTGGCCGAGGTCTGGAATTGGCCGCCGGTGTGCATCAGCATGAAGCAGCCCGTGCCATAGGTGTTCTTGGCCATGCCCGCTTTGAAGCAGGCCTGACCAAACAGCGCGCTTTGCTGGTCGCCGGCCACGCCGCCGATGGTGATGGGGCCACCCAGCACGTCCTCGGCCGTGCGGCCAAAGTCGGCGGCCGAAGGCAGCACCTCGGGCATCAGGCTGGCGGGAATGTGCAGCAGGGCCAGCAGGTCGGCATCCCACTGGTTGGTGTGCACGTTAAACAGCATGGTGCGGCTGGCGTTGCTGACGTCGGTGACGTGGCGCTGCCCGCCAGTGAGCTGCCAGATCAGCCAGCTGTCCACGGTGCCAAAGGCCAGCTCGCCACGCTCGGCGGCTTCGCGCGCGCCGGGCACGTGGTCCAGCAGCCACTGCAGCTTGGTGCCTGAGAAGTAGGCATCGATGCGCAGGCCGGTTTTCTGCAGGATGGTGTCGCTGTGGCCGGCTTCACGCAGCTGCTGGCAGGTGGGTTCGGCGCGGCGGTCTTGCCAGACGATGCCGTGGTGGATGGGCTGGCCCGTCTTGCGGTTCCAGACGATGGTGGTTTCGCGCTGGTTGGTGATGCCCACGCTGCGGATGTCGCTCGCCTTGAGCCCAGCCTTGGCCAGTGCGTCGCGCGCCGTGCCCAGCTGCGTGCGCCAGATTTCGTGGGGGTTGTGCTCTACCCAGCCGGGGCGAGGGTAGATCTGGGGCAGCTCCTGCTGGGCGGAGGCGACGATGCGGCCTTGCGTGTCAAACACGATGGCGCGGGAGCTGGAGGTGCCTTGGTCCAAGGCGAGCAGGTAGTTGGTCATAGGAGGTCTTGTGCAATCACAAATTCAAGACAAAGCGTGTCGGTGACTTGGCGCGCAGCAGCGGTTTACTCGGCCACCACGCACTGCACTTCGGCCTCTTGCAGCAGATGGGCAAAAGGCTCGGGAGGGGGAGTGTCCGTAAACAGGCGGTCAATCTGCGCAAGACTGGCCAGCTCCACCATGGCTTGGCGGCTGAATTTGCTGTGGTCAGCGGCCAGCCAGACTTCACGGGACTGCTGAATGATGGTTTGAGCCACTTTCACCTCGCGCAGGTCGTAGTCACGCAGGGTGCCATCGGACTCAAGGGCGGAGATGCAAATGATGGAAATGTCACCCTTGACCTGGCGCATAAAGCCCACGGCCGCTTCGCCGATGATGCCGCGGTCACGCGTGCGCACCACGCCGCCCGCCACAATCACTTCGCAGTCGGCATTGCTGCTCAAAATCGCAGCCACGTTCAGGTTGTTGGTGATAACGCGCAGGCTCGGTGGTGCAGCAGGGCTTTGGCGATGGCCTCGGTGGTGGTGCCAATTCAAAATCAGCGAGCAGCCATTCGAATGGTTTGGGCAACGGCTTTGGCAATGCGCGCTTTGCCGTCAGCGTTGAGCGTTTCGCGGCGTGTGTGCGCGAGATTCTCTACCGTGGCACTGGGGACGCGCACGCCGCCATGAAAACGCACCAGCAACTTGCTGCGGCGAGCTTTTGTACATCGCGGCGCACGGTTTGCAGCGTCACCCCCAAGGTGTCTGCCAGCTGCTCCACAGTGGCCGATTGCAAATTGCGTACTTCTTCCAGTAATTGCAGCTGGCGGGGTTGTTGTTGCTATTCACAGAGTGCCCAGAGTGAAAAAGAGAAGGTGAATGATCGTAAAACCGAAATCAAAATAATGGAAATCGAAAAAAACCAATCACAAACGAACAAAAAAGATGACAATGTATGCTAGTGCTGGCATTAGCTTGCTGGCAACACGGCATAGCCTTGCGCTGACGCGCACTGTGCCAACTATTGACTACCCTCAGACACTTGCCCTGTCCTGAAGCACTATGACGATTGCCACTACGCCTTTGACCACAGATCGCGCCGAGTTGTTGGCCCGTTTGTCCCAGTCTGAAACTTACGACCTGCTCATTATCGGCGGTGGAGCCACCGGTTTGGGCACCGCAGTGGATGCCGCCGCACGCGGCTTCAAAGTGTGCGTGCTGGAGTCGCATGACTTTGCCAAGGGCACCTCCTCGCGCGCCACCAAGCTGGTGCACGGAGGTGTGCGATATCTGGCGCAGGGCAACGTCGCGCTGGTGCGCGAAGCGCTGCATGAGCGCACTACGCTGCTGAACAACGCGCCGCACCTGGCGCAGCCGCTGGCTTTTGTGATGCCGTCGTACAAACTGCTGGATACGCCTTTCTATGGCGCGGGCCTGAAGATGTACGACGCATTGGCCGGCAAAGATGGCCTGGGGCGCACCGAATTTCTGAGCAAGGACAAGACTTTGCGGCTGCTGCCGACGGTGCGTACCGACCACCTCAAGGGTGGCGTGAAGTACTGGGATGGACAGTTTGACGATGCCCGTTTGGCTTTGGTGCTGGCGCGCACCGCAGCGGCCAAGGGCGCGCTGCTGGTCAA
>NZ_CADEPJ010000022.1 GCF_902829245.1 Comamonas jiangduensis
GTTCATGAAGATCGTGTCCCTGGCACCTGAAGTTCTCTAAGGAAGCACCATGAACAAGATTCGCAAGGGCGACAAAGTCATCGTGCTGACCGGCCGTGACAAGGGTAAGCAAGGCGTAGTTGCTTCGCGCAAGGATGATTCGCACCTGGTGATCGAAGGCGTGAACCTGGTGAAGAAGCACGTCAAGCCAAACCCCATGAAGGGCACCACCGGCGGTATCGTGGAAAAGGCTATGCCTATCCACCAATCCAACGTGGCTATCTTCAATGCAGCGACTGGCAAGGCTGATCGCGTGGGCATCAAGGTGAACGCCGACGGTACACGTGTTCGCGTGTTCAAGTCCAATGGCGCTGAAATCACCGCCTAAGGAGTAACACATGGCACGTTTGCAAAAACTGTATCGCGAAAAAATCGCGGCAGAACTGAAAGAAAAGTTCGGCTACACCTCCGCTATGGAAGTGCCCCGTCTGACCAAGATCACCCTGAACATGGGTGTGAGCGAAGCCGTGGCTGACAAGAAGGTGATGGACAACGCTGTGGCTGACCTGACCAAGATTGCTGGTCAAAAGCCCGTGGTGACCAAGGCCAAGAAGGCTATCGCTGGTTTCAAGATCCGTGAAGGTCAAGCAATTGGCTGCATGGTGACCCTGCGTGGCGTTCAAATGTACGAATTCCTGGACCGTTTCGTCACCGTGGCTCTGCCTCGCGTGCGTGACTTCCGTGGTATTTCGGGTCGCTCGTTCGACGGCCGCGGCAACTACAACGTTGGCGTTAAAGAACAGATCATCTTCCCTGAAATCGAATACGACAAAGTGGATGCTCTGCGTGGTCTGAACATCAGCATCACGACAACGGCGAAGAACGACGAAGAGTGCAAGGCACTGCTCGCAGCGTTCAAATTCCCCTTCAAGAACTGAGGTAGCGCATGGCTAAGAAAGCTTTGATCGAGCGCGAACTGAAGCGCGAAAAACTGGCTGCGAAGTACGCTGCCAAGTACGCTGAATTGAAGGCAATCGCCGGTGACGCTAAGCGTTCCGACGAAGAGCGTGATGCAGCCCGTCTGGGTCTGCAAAAGCTGCCCCGTAATGCCAACCCCACTCGCCAACGTAACCGTTGCGAAATCACAGGTCGTCCACGTGGCACATTCCGTCAATTCGGTCTGGGTCGCGCAAAGATCCGTGAATTGGCCTTTGCTGGTGACATCCCCGGTGTCACCAAGGCTAGCTGGTAAGCAAGCAGGAGAGATACAAGATGAGCATGAGTGATCCTATCGCCGACTTGCTGACCCGTATTCGCAACGCCCAAATGGTGTCCAAAGCCACCGTGTCGGTTCCTTCCTCTAAGGTGAAGGTTGCCATCGCACAAGTGCTGAAGGACGAGGGCTATGTTGACGGTTTTGAAGTCAAGACCGAAGACGGCAAGTCTGAACTCGTTATTACCCTGAAGTACTACGCCGGTCGCCCTGTGATCGAGCGTATCGAACGTGTAAGCCGTCCTGGCCTGCGCGTGTACAAGGGCAGCAACGCAATTCCTCAAGTCCAAAACGGCTTGGGTGTGGCCATTGTTACCACTCCTAAGGGTGTGATGACAGATCGCAAAGCACGTGCTACCGGCGTCGGTGGCGAAGTGCTGTGCTATGTGGCCTAACGGACATTAAGGAGAAATACTGAAATGTCTCGCGTAGCAAAAGCAAATGTGACCATCCCCGCTGGCGTGGATGTGTCTTTGACTGCTGACACCATCAAGGTGAAGGGCAAGGGCGGTGAACTGTCTTTGGCTCTGAACGCTTTGGTAGCAATCAGCAACAACGACGGCAAACTGTCGTTCGCACCTGTTAACGATTCCCGTGATGCTGATGCACTGGCCGGTACTTTCCGCCAGCTCGTCAACAACATGGTGAAGGGTGTAACCGAAGGCTTTGAAAAGAAGCTGAGCCTGATTGGCGTGGGTTACAAGGCCGCTGTGCAGGGCGCTAAGCTGAACTTGAACGTGGGCTTCTCGCACCCTGTGCACTTTGAAGCCCCTCAAGGCATCACCATCACTACCCCCACTCCAACTGAAGTTGTGATCAAGGGCGCAGACCGCCAAGTGGTAGGTCAGCTGGCCGCTGAGATTCGCGCCGTTCGTCCTCCCGAGCCTTACAAGGGCAAGGGCATCCGCTATGTGGATGAGAAGGTCGTGATCAAAGAGACCAAGAAGAAGTAAGGAGCTGCAATATGTTGACCAAGAAAGAGCAGCGTCTGCGTCGTGCACGCCAAACACGTATCCGCATTGCACAGCAAGGCGTGGCGCGTTTGAGTGTGAACCGCACGAACCTCCACATCTACGCCAGCGTCTTCTCCGAAGATGGCACCAAGGTGTTGGCCACAGCTTCGACAGCCGAAGCTGCTGTGCGCGCACAACTGGGCGCCGCAGGCAAGGGTGGCAACGTGGCTGCCGCTACACAAATCGGCAAGCTGATTGCCGAGCGTGCTAAGGCTGCCGGCGTTGAGAAAGTGGCTTTCGATCGCGCTGGTTTTGCATACCACGGCCGCGTGAAGGCTTTGGCAGAAGCCGCTCGCGAAGCGGGCCTGCAGTTCTAAGCGGAGCGGACAAAAATGGCAAAGTTTTCCCCCAAAGTGCAAGACGAAGGTCGTGACGACGGTCTGCGCGAAAAAATGATTGCGGTAAACCGCGTCACCAAGGTTGTGAAGGGTGGTCGTATTCTCGGCTTCGCAGCACTGACCGTAGTTGGCGACGGTGATGGCCGCATTGGCATGGGCAAAGGTAAGTCCAAGGAAGTACCTGTGGCCGTGCAAAAGGGCATGGAAGAGTCCCGTCGCAACATGATGAAGGTGTCGCTCAAGAGCGGCTCCATCCACCACTCTGTGATGGGTCATCATGGTGCAGCCCGCGTGGAACTGCACCCAGCTCCCAAGGGTACCGGTATCATCGCCGGCGGCCCCATGCGCGCTGTATTCGAAGTCGTTGGTATTACCGACATCGTGGCCAAGAGCCACGGTTCTTCGAATCCTTACAACATGGTTCGCGCCACACTCGATGCTTTGAAGAATTCCACAACCCCTTCGGAAGTGGCTGCAAAGCGCGGCAAGTCGGTTGAAGACATCTTCACCGCCTGATCGGAGTCCAGCACATGACAACACAACAAACTGTCAAAATTCAGCTGGTTCGTAGCCCCATTGGCACCAAAGAGTCGCACCGTGCGACTGTGCGTGGCCTGGGTCTGCGTAAGCTGAATAGCGTCAGCGAACTGCAGGACACACCTGAAGTACGCGGCATGATCAACAAAATCGCCTACTTGGTGAAGGTTCTGTGAAAGGATTGATGATGGAACTCAATAGCATCAAGCCAGCAGCAGGCGCCAAGCATGCTCCACGTCGCGTGGGTCGTGGTATCGGTTCTGGTCTGGGTAAGACCGCCGGCCGTGGTCACAAGGGTCAAAAATCGCGTTCGGGTGGCTACCACAAGGTAGGCTTCGAAGGCGGTCAAATGCCTTTGCAACGTCGCTTGCCTAAGCGTGGCTTCAAGTCCATGACTCTGAAGTTCAACGCCGAAGTGACTTTGGCTGCTTTGGAGCAACTGGGTCTGGCGGAAGTCGACGTCGCAGCACTGAAGCAAGCAGGTCTGGTAGCTTCCAACGCCCTGGTGGTGAAGGTTATCAAGAGCGGTGAGTTGACCAAGGCTGTAAAGCTGAACGGCATTGGTGCCACAGCTGGCGCCAAGGCTGCCATCGAAGCTGCCGGTGGCAGCATCGCCTGATTAAGTTCTGAAAGAGACATCCGTGGCTACTAGCGCAGCTCAAATTGCAAAAACCGGCAAGTTTGGTGACTTGCGTCGCCGACTGGTTTTTCTGTTGCTTGCGCTGGTCGTATACCGCATCGGGGCCCATATCCCCGTGCCCGGCATCGACCCAGCGCAGCTGCAGCAGCTGTTCAATGGCCAGCAGGGCATTCTCAACCTGTTCAATATGTTCTCGGGTGGAGCGCTTTCGCGCTTCACAGTGTTCGCACTGGGGATCATGCCGTACATTTCGGCATCGATCATCATGCAGCTAATGACGTATGTCGTTCCTACATTTGAACAACTGAAGAAGGAAGGTGAGGCGGGGCGTCGCAAGATTACCCAATACACCCGCTACGGCACTTTAGCCTTGGCACTTTTCCAGTCGTTGGGTATTGCCGTGGCTTTGGAAAGCTCTCCAGGACTGGTGCTGGATCCAGGTTTCGGCTTCCGCATGACTGCGGTGGTGAGCCTGACTGCTGGCACCATGTTCCTGATGTGGCTGGGCGAACAGATTACTGAACGTGGTCTGGGCAACGGCATCTCCATCCTGATCTTTGCTGGTATTGCCGCAGGCTTGCCCAGCTCGATTGGTGGACTGCTGGAGCTGGTTCGTACCGGTGCCATGAGCATCCTGGCTGCGATCTTCATTGTCCTCGTTGTGGCAGCCGTGACGTATTTCGTCGTGTTTGTCGAGCGTGGTCAACGTAAGATCTTGGTGAATTACGCGCGCCGCCAAGTTGGCAACAAGGTGTACGGTGGTCAGTCTTCGCACTTGCCACTGAAGTTGAACATGGCGGGTGTAATCCCTCCCATCTTCGCTTCGTCGATCATCTTGCTACCAGCAACCGTGGTGAATTGGTTCAGTGCAGGGGAAATCATGCGCTGGTTGAAGGACATTGCAGCGACGCTGACCCCAGGTCAGCCGATTTATGTGATGCTCTACGCCGCCGCAATCATTTTCTTTTGTTTCTTCTATACAGCACTCGTGTTCAATAGCCGCGAGACAGCTGATAATCTGAAGAAAAGTGGTGCTTTCATCCCAGGCATTCGTCCCGGTGACCAGACTGCCCGCTACATTGACAAGATTCTGGTGCGTTTGACACTGGCTGGCGCCGTCTACATCACATTCGTGTGTTTGTTGCCAGAGTTTCTGATCCTGAAGTACAACGTTCCGTTTTACTTTGGTGGGACATCGCTACTAATTATTGTGGTGGTGACTATGGACTTCATGGCGCAAGTGCAGAACTACATGATGTCGCAGCAGTATGAGTCCCTTCTCAAGAAGGCTAACTTCAAGGCATCAGGTCACTGAGATATGAAGGCCATTCCTTTTGGGTAAAACCAGAAGGAATCCAACAACAGCAAGTATGAGTGCTCTACATTTTTTCGCGGTCACAGGCAGTGCCCAGGTCGAAAAAGTGAATACGGATGCAAAGTTTTAGGAGAATGAAATGAGAGTTTCGGCTTCGGTCAAGAAAATCTGCCGCAACTGCAAGATCATCCGCCGCAAAGGTGTGGTGCGCGTGATCTGCACAGACCAGCGTCATAAGCAGCGCCAGGGCTGATTGAAAGTATTAGAGGACTAATATGGCACGTATTGCTGGTATTAACATCCGCCCCACAAGCATGCTGAAATCGGCCTGACCGCCATTTACGGCATCGGTCGTACGACTGCTCGCAAGATCTGCGAAGCTTGCGGTATCGAGTACTCCAAGAAGGTTAAAGACCTGACTGATGCTGATCTGGAAAAGATCCGTGACCAGTTGAACGGCATGACCTTGGAAGGCGATCTGCGTCGCGAAACCACCATGAACATCAAGCGTTTGATGGACATTGGTTGCTACCGCGGTTTCCGTCATCGTCGTGGTCTGCCTATGCGCGGTCAACGTACACGCACCAATGCCCGTACTCGCAAGGGTCCTCGCAAAGGCGCAGCGGCACTGAAGAAATAAGGGATTGAGAGATCACTATGGCTAAGGCACAAAACAACGCTGCTGCGCGTGTACGTAAGAAAGTTCGTAAGAACATTTCTGACGGTATTGCACACGTGCACGCTTCGTTCAACAACACGATCATCACCATTACCGACCGTCAGGGCAATGCTCTGTCGTGGGCTTCCTCGGGTGGCCAGGGCTTCAAGGGTTCGCGCAAGTCGACTCCTTTCGCAGCCCAGGTTGCATCGGAAGTGGCAGGTCGTGCTGCTATCGAACAGGGCATCAAGAACCTGGACGTAGAAATCAAGGGTCCCGGTCCTGGCCGCGAATCCTCGGTTCGCGCCTTGGGTGCTCTGGGTATCCGTATCACTTCCATCGCGGACGTGACGCCGGTACCACATAACGGCTGCCGCCCTCAAAAGCGTCGTCGTATTTAATTTTTGTAAGCCCACCGCCACCCGGGTTGTTTTTGGCACCCCGGGTGGCTCCCGTGTGTAAGCACGGTAGATGAATCAAAGGAAACTCAAGTGGCACGTTATATCGGTCCTAAGGCCAAACTCTCCCGCCGTGCAGGCACCGACCTGTTCCTGAAGAGCGCTCGTCGCTCGATCGCGGACAAGGCCAAGTTCGACACCAAGCCCGGCCAGCACGGTCGCACATCCGGTCAGCGTACGTCTGACTACGGTCTGCAACTGCGTGAAAAGCAGAAGGTCAAGCGCATGTACGGCGTGCTGGAAAAGCAATTCCGTCGTTACTTCGAAGCTGCTGACCAGAAGAAGGGCAACACCGGTGCGAACCTGCTGGGTCTGCTGGAAACTCGTCTGGACAACGTGGTCTACCGCATGGGCTTTGGCTCTACACGTGCTGAAGCGCGTCAGATGGTATCCCACAAGGCAATCACTGTGAACGGCCAGTCCGTGAACATCCCCTCCTACCTGGTGAAGGCTGGTGACGTGATTGCTGTGCGTGAAAAGTCCAAGAAGCAAGCCCGTATTGTTGAAGCCCTGCAATTGGCTCAGCAAGTGGGCTTCCCCGCTTGGGTGGAAGTGAGCCTGGACAAGGCTGAAGGCACCTTCAAGCAAGTGCCTGACCGCGATCAATTCGCAGCCGACATCAACGAATCCCTGATCGTTGAGTTGTACTCGCGTTAATCGTAGTTTCGGTTGAGCGATCAACCATCCCGTTCCTAAACCGCGAGGCATCGCGGTTTAGGTGCTTCACCAGCCTTACCGGTGTAACGAGCCGGGGGTATTGAGAGGAAGTCTGCATGCAAACAAATCTGCTGAAACCCAAGACGATTAATGTTGAGCAGCTTGGCCACAACCGTGCCAAGGTGACGCTGGAGCCTTTTGAGCGTGGCTATGGCCATACGCTGGGTAACGCCCTGCGCCGCGTTTTGCTCTCGTCCATGGTGGGTCATGCAGCGACGGAAGTCACGATTGCTGGCGTGCTGCACGAGTACTCGTCCATCGATGGCGTGCAAGAAGATGTGGTGAACATCCTCCTGAACCTGAAGGGCGTGGTGTTCAAGCTGCACAACCGTGACGAAGTGACTCTGAGTCTGCGCAAGGATGGCGAAGGCGTAGTGACTGCGCGTGACATCCAGACTCCCCACGACGTTGAGATCATCAATCCTGACCACGTGATCGCCAACCTGTCGCAAGGCGGCAAGCTGGATATGCAAATCAAGGTGGAACAGGGCCGTGGCTATGTGCCAGGTAACGTACGCCGCTATGGTGACGAGTCGACCAAGTCGATCGGCCGTATCGTGTTGGACGCATCGTTCTCGCCCGTTCGTCGCGTGAGCTACACCGTGGAATCTGCACGTGTGGAACAGCGCACCGACTTGGACAAGCTGGTTGTCGAAATCGAAACCAACGGCGCTATCAACGCTGAAGACGCAGTGCGCGCATCCGCCAAGATCTTGGTGGAGCAACTGGCTGTGTTCGCTCAGTTGGATGGCGAGTTTGGCGAAGGTGGCATCTTGGGTGGTGGTAGCAACAGCCGCGCTAACGCTCAGACGTTCGATCCGATCTTGCTGCGTCCTGTGGATGAGCTGGAACTGACCGTACGCTCCGCCAACTGCCTGAAGGCAGAGAACATTTACTACATCGGTGATCTGATCCAGCGCACCGAGAATGAGTTGCTGAAGACGCCTAACTTGGGTCGCAAGTCGCTCAACGAAATCAAGGAAGTTTTGGCTTCCCGTGGTCTGACCTTGGGCATGAAGCTCGAAAACTGGCCACCAGCAGGCTTGGAAAAGCGTTAATTCGCTAGCCAAGCTATAATCGCTGGCTCTTGACCTGAGAAGGTTAGGAGCCAGTTATTTTTACACAAGTGCACCGAGCGGTACCTGATCCGGCCACTCGACCAAACTATCTGAAAAGGAAAGCACCATGCGTCACGGAAATGGCCTGCGTAAACTGAATCGTACTTCTTCGCACCGCAAGGCGATGCTGCAGAACATGATGAACTCTTTGATCGAACACGAAGCGATCAAGACCACCGTGCCTAAGGCCAAGGAACTGCGCCGCGTGATCGAGCCCATGATCACTCTGGCCAAGGTGGACACCGTGGCTAACCGCCGCTTGGCGTTCGACCGTCTGCGTGACCGCGACAGCGTCACCAAGTTGTTC
>NZ_CADEPJ010000023.1 GCF_902829245.1 Comamonas jiangduensis
TCGTTGGTGTGGCCGGGGCGCTGTGGGGCTTTGTGCACCTGGGCGCGTGGGAGCCCGCCGCCTTCTCGGTGGACATCTCCTTCAAGCTGCTGTTCATGGTGATCATCGGCGGCCTGGGCTCCATCATGGGCAGCTTCTTTGGCGCGGCCTTCATCGTGGTGCTGCCGATTGTGCTGAACCTGGTGCTGCCTGCACTGGCCAGCCTGTTTGGCATGTCGATTTCTACCGCCGGCATCTCGCACGCGGAATTCATCATCTTCGGCGCACTGATCGTCTGGTTCCTGATTGTGGAGCCGCACGGTATCGCCAAGCTGTGGTCTACCGGCAAGCAAAAGATGCGCGTGTGGCCCTTCCCGCACTAAGCAGCAATTGCTAAACAAGTAGCTGCCAGCGCTTATGGAACAAGGTTTTCAGCATCAAAACCATCTGAAACCATTGATTCGTAAGCGCAAGCAGCTCTGATTTCAAGCGTCATTACTTTCACCACGAGGAGACATTCCCCCATGAATATGCAACGTCTGATTCTGAGTGCCACGCTGGCAGCAGCAGGTGCTGGCTTTGTGTCCAGCGCTGCGGCACAAGCCGCTGAGCAGTTCTTTCCCCAGCTGACCTACCGCACCGGCGCTTACGCGGCCTACGGTATTCCATGGTCCAACGGCAAGGTGGACTACATCAAGATGATCAACGCCCGCGACGGCGCGTGAACGGCGTCAAGCTGACTTTCGAAGAGTGCGAAACCGCCTACGACACCAGCCGTGGGGTGGAATGCTATGAGCGCCTCAAAGGCAAGGGCAGCGGTGCTGCAGGTTTTGACACCCAGTCCACCGGCATCACCTTTGCCGTGACCGAAAAAGCGCCCATCGACAAAGTCTCCGTGGTCACCCCCGGTTATGGCCTGTCGCAGTCGGTGGATGGCCGTGTGTTTGAGTGGAACTTCCCCCTGCTGGGTACCTACTGGACGGCTGCGGACTCCATCGTTCAAGACATCTTGAAGAAAGAAAAGGGCAGCCTCAAAGGCAAGAAAATTGCCTTGGTCTACCACGACTCTCCCTACGGTAAAGAGCCCATTCCACTGCTGCAAAAGCGTGCCGCCAAAGAAGGCTTCGAGCTGAGCTTGCTGCCTGTGACCGCGCCCGGTGTGGAGCAAAAAGCCACCTGGCTGCAAATTCGCCAAGGTCGCCCCGACTACGTGATTCTGTGGTCTGCCGGTGTGATGACGCCCACGGCCATCCGCGAGGCACAAGCCACCGGTTTCCCGCGCGAGAAGATGTACGCCATCTGGTGGGGCGGCTCTGACCACGACGTCAAGGGCATTGACGGCGCCAAGGGCTACAACACCGTCACCATCCACAACACAGCCGAGCGCGACAAGGTGCACGACGAAGTCAAGGCCATGCTCTATGACAAGGGCCAAGGCGCCGCCAGCGATGCCAAGGAACTGGGCGCACTGGCACACACACGCGGCATGATGATTGCCATGCTGCAAGTCGAAGGCATTCGCGCGGCGCAAGAAAAATATGGCAAGGGCAAGGTCATGACCGGCGAGCAAGTGCGCTGGGGCATGGAAAACCTGAAGCTGGATGCCAACCGCCTGAAAGAGCTGGGCTTTGAGGGCGTGATGCAGCCGCTGGCGACCTCCTGCGCCAACCACATGGGCTCTAGCAGCGCCCGCGTGTACGCCTGGGACGGCAAGGACTGGAAGTACACCTCGGACTGGTACCAGGCCGACAAGACCTTGATCGACCCACTGGTCAAGGAATACGCCGACAAGTACGCCAAGGACAAAAACATCCAAGTGCGTAGCTGCAGCTAATCCCTGCAGCCCCACCCCTGTGTGCAGCACCGGCAGCCGGGCTGCAAACAGGGGGCTAGCTTCACAAAGAAAAATGACCCTAGCGCTTACACAGCAAGCGCTGACAGCTATCTTAATTGATGAATCAGGTGATTGGCATGACCGAAACCCACAACCCCTCTTCCACTCCTGCCGCCACGACACCTTTGGTGGAAGTCAATGGCATTGAGGTCATTTACAACCACGTGATTCTGGTGCTCAAGGGCGTTTCCCTGCAGGTGCCCCACCAAAGCATCGTCGCCCTGCTGGGCAATGGCGCAGGCAAAACCACCACCTTGCGCGCCATCTCCAACCTGCTCAAGGGCGAGCGCGGCGAAGTCACCAAGGGCGGCATTACGCTGGAAGGCGAGCAAATTGCCAACCTCTCACCGGCCGAGCTGGTCAAGCGCGGCGTGGTGCAAGTCATGGAAGGGCGCCACTGCTTTGCCCACCTGACCATCGAAGAAAACCTGATGACAGGCAGCTACACCCGCACCGACAAGGGCGAGATTGCCGCCAATCTGGAGAAGGTCTACAACTACTTTCCGCGCCTGAAAACACGCCGCACCAGCCAGGCGGCCTACACCTCGGGCGGTGAGCAGCAAATGTGTGCCATTGGCCGCGCACTGATGAGCAACCCGCGCATGGTGCTGCTCGATGAGCCCTCCATGGGGCTGGCGCCGCAAATCGTCGACGAGGTGTTTCACATCGTCAAAGACCTCAACAGCAAAGAAAAAGTCACCTTCTTGCTGGCAGAGCAAAACACCAATATGGCCCTGAAGTACGCCGACTACGGCTACATCATGGAAAGCGGCCGCATTGTGATGGATGGCAAAGCCAGCGACTTGGCCAACAACGAAGACGTCAAAGAGTTCTATCTGGGCGTAGGTGGCAGCGAGCGCAAGAGCTTCAAGGACGTCAAGAGCTACAAGCGCCGCAAACGCTGGTTGGCCTGATTGCAAACCGTTTGATATTCACGCACTGCTGCGGGCACCCAGTACCGCAGCCAGAGGGAGCACACCACATGTCCGCGCATTACGACGCACTGGAAACACGTTCACCGCAGGCCCGCGAAGCCGCCTTGATGGCAGCCCTGCCCGTGCAAATTGCGCATGCACAAGCGCATTCGCCTGCGTTCGCCCATATCTTGGCCGGGGTGGACGCCACCCAAATTCACAACCGCGCGGCCCTGGCACAGTTGCCCGTCACGCGCAAATACGAACTGCTGGCGCAGCAACAGGCACAGCGCGCCAGCACGCCCTTGGCGGCTTTAACACGCAAGTCTTTGGCCCTCAGATGCCGCGCGTGTTTGCCAGCCCCGGCACCATTGATGAGCCCGAAGGTGCCCGCCCCGATTACTGGCGCATGGCCCGTGCCATTTATGCCGCAGGTTTTCGCGCGGGCGAGCTGGTGCACAACTGCTTTAGCTACCACTTTGTGCCCGCAGGCTCCATGATGGAAACGGGCGCGCACGCCATCGGCTGCACCGTCTTCCCCGGCGGCACCGGCCAGACCGAGCAGCAAGTGCAGGCCATGGCGGAGCTGCGCCCCGCAGGCTATATCGGCACCCCCAGCTTTCTCAAACTGATTGTGGAAAAAGCCCAAAGCCTCGGCGTTGCCCTGCCCAGTGTGCGCAAGGCACTGGTGAGCGGCGAAGCCTTTCCCCCCTCATTGCGTGACTGGCTGCGCACGCGCGGCATTGAAGGCTACCAGTGCTACGCCACCGCCGATCTGGGCCTGATTGCCTACGAAACCGAAGCCCGCGAAGGCCTGGTGCTGGATGAAGGCGTGATCGTCGAGATCGTGCGTCCCGGCACGGGCGACCCCGTCCCGGAAGGCGAGGTGGGCGAGCTGGTAATCACCAGCCTCAACCCCGACTACCCGCTGATTCGTTTTGGCACGGGCGATCTGTCCGCCATCCTGCCCGGCACCTGCCCCACAGGCCGCACCAACCAGCGCATCAAAGGCTGGATGGGCCGTGCCGACCAGACCACCAAGGTGCGCGGCATGTTTGTGCACCCAGGCCAGGTCTCTGAAGTGGCCAAGCGCTTCCCCCAGGTCGGTAAAGCACGTTTGGTGGTCAGTGGCGAGATGGCCAGCGACACCATGACGTTACTGGTGGAAAGTGCAGAGACATCGGAAGGGCTGGCACAGCTCATCAGCGAGGCTGTGCGCGATGTCACCAAATTGCGCGCCGACATTCAACTGGTCGCCCCCGGCAGCCTGCCCAACGATGGCAAGGTGATTGAGGACGCCAGAAGCTACTCTTAATTTCACATCGCAAAAAGTGGGTTGCGCCATACAAAAAATGGCCGCCCCTTGCAAAAAACACCCTTGCAAAAACTTGAAGCGAACCATTGCAGCGCCCCATCTGCAATCACTCAAAACCATAAAAATAAAAACTTTTAGCTGATCTTGCTGCTTTTTGTTACAGACATTGCTAGCAATCACGATTCACCGCTTTTTGACCTACCGCAAGCAATTTCCTTTCTTAGAATTTTTCTCGTGCCAATCAGGGTTTGCACGGGGGTGCATCTGCTCGCTGAGTTCCTAGGACCGCACCCCCAACAAACCAACAAGCTACGACAAGCATCAGGAGATTCACCATGCCCCCACCCTTCCGTATTGCTGCCATTGCTTTGGCTGCTGCAACCGCCTCTTTGGGCGCGGTGGCGCAAGATTTCCCCGGCAGTAAAAACGTCACGATCGTGGTGCCCTTCTCGGCAGGCGGCCCCACCGACCGCGTCGCCCGCGATTTGGCAGAAGCTATGCGCAAGCCTTTGGGCGGCGCTACCGTAGTGATTGAAAACGTTGCCGGCGCAGGCAGCACCATTGGCTCCGCCAAGGTGGCGCGTGCCCCAGCCGACGGCTATACGCTGCTGCTCAATCACATCGGCATGTCCACCATGCCTTCGCTGTACCGCAAGCTGCCGTTCAACGTGCTCAACGACTTTGAGTTCCTGGGCATCGTCAACGATGTGCCCATGACCGTCATTGGCCGCCCCACCCTGGAAGCCAATAACTTCGGCGAACTGCGCACCTGGATCAACAAGGAAAAAGAGAAGGTCAACATTGGCCACTCGGGCCTGGGTTCTGCGGGCCACCTGTGCGGCTTGATGTTCCAAAGCGCGCTGAATGTGCAAATGACCACCGTGCCTTACAAGGGTGCAGCACCTGCCATCACCGACCTGATGGGCGGTACCATCGATCTGATGTGCGACCAGACCACCAATACTTCGTCGCAGATCGAAGCGAAAAAGGTCAAGGCTTACGGCGTGACCACGCTGGAAAAGCTGAAAGCGCCTGCTCTGAAGGATCTGGCAACGCTAGACTCCTCGGGCTTGAAGGGCTTTAACGTGACCGTATGGCACGGCCTGTATGCCCCCAAGGGCACACCTGCTGACGTGCTGGCCAAGCTCAACACCGCACTGAAGGCGGCGGTCAAAGATCCTGACTTCATCAAGAAGCAAGAAGGCCTGGGCGCCGTGGTGGTGGCTGACAACCGGGTAGAGCCCGCTGAGCACAAGAAGTTTGTGGCCAAGGAAATCGAGAGCTGGGGCAAGGTCATCAAGGCTGCAGGCCAGTTCGCGGACTAAGCACACCTCTTTGGCTTGGCTAGGCCACTGAGGGGCCTGGCGCAAAAAAACCGCCCGTGGATGTATCCACGGGCGGTTTTTTTATGCCGACATGCACGCAGCGCCCATACGGCACTGCTGCAACGGGCTTATTTCGGTGCCGCCCACGTCACGGGTTTGCCTTCGGCAGCGCTGCGGCGCAGCATATCGGCCAAGGGGGCCACGCGCTGGCGCAGGCTCACCGGCCCCAGTTTGGCGGAGTCTGCTGCCGCGGCAGACTCTTGTTCCTTGGAGCTTTCGCCCACACCGTCCATCTCCTCTTTGATCGCTTGGCGGCGTGCATCGTCCTCCAGCACTGCCTTTTCCAGCGTCGCCAAGGCAGCGGGAATTTGCTCCACCGTCAAAATGCCAGCTTCATGCAAAGGCTTGTCCAACAGCTTCAATATCTGTTCTGCCGCAGCCTTCAGCATGATCAGGTCTGCAGTTGCACGCGATTGGAGGTGTATGCCATGTTCTTATCCTTTGTACATGTATTGCCGTTGAAAAGGGTAATTCGATTGTGCGCCACGCAAAGCGCCTTGCACCAAATCCCCACTGGGGTGGATGACCAACATTTGATGCAGCCCCATCCACCCTTGCTCAAACCCCATCGCAGAGCCTGCCAGATACAGCCGGTAGGCACGCAAAGCACGGTCAGAACGCTCGGCGTCGGTCTGGGCCGTCAGGATGTGTTGTGCCTGAGGCAGTTGTGACTCCAGGGCGTCCGACCATGCCCACAGCGTGCGCGCGTAATGCGGGCGCAGGTTTTCAGTATCCACCATCTCCAGCCCCGCCTCGGCCATCGCGTGCAACACAGCGCTGACGTGCACCAGCTCTCCGCCGGGAAAGATATAGCGCTCGATAAACTCCCCCATGCCTGCGCCCAATTCGCGGTTGTGCGTGCCCCCGGCGGTAATACCGTGGATCAAGACCATGCCCCCGGGCTGCAACAAACGCCGCACGGTGCGAAAGTATTCGGCCAAGTTGGCGTGCCCGACATGCTCAAACATGCCGACCGACGCCATTTTTTCAAAAGGCTGGTCTGCCATCTGCCGGTAGTCGCACAGCTCAACCTGCACTTGCGCCTCCAGCCCCAGCTCCTGAATGCGCTGGCTCACATAGTTGTACTGGTTGCGTGACAAGGTAATGCCTTTGGCTTTGACGCCATAGTGCTGCGCCGCCCAAATAATCAAACCACCCCAGCCACAGCCGATATCCAGAAATCGCTCGCCCGCCTGCAGCGCCAGTTTGCGGCAGATGTGATCCAGCTTGGCTTCTTGGGCCTGTGCCAGCGTCATCGCTGCGTCGCGGTAATAGGCACAGGAATACACGCGCCGGGGGTCTAGCCACAGCGCATAAAAGTCATCGGACAGGTCATAGTGAAACTGTACCTGCTGGGCATCGCGCTCCAGCGTGTGCAAGGCCATGGAGCGGGCACGTTGTATGGCCTGCGACCACCAACTGGCATTGCCCCGCAAAGGATCGGTTTGCAGCAGGCCGTTGGCCACCGCCATCACGTTGCGCATGCTGCCTTGCAAGTCCACCCAGCCTTCCACCACCGCCGCGCCCAGCGAGCCGATCTGGCCCTGCGCCAAAGCCATGAATGCGGCTGGCGAGCGCAAGGTCACACGCACCTGAGCGTGCTCGGGGCCAATGCGCTGGCCGCTGGGCAAGTCCACGGTCACGCTGACAGGGAGTGCAGCCAGTCGGCGCTCCAGTGCGGCAAGCATGTTGTTCATGCCAGCTATTTTTGGGACAGCCCATGCGCTGCGTCAATACGCCGTTGCACGCAGGCGTGACAGGAATTTTCCCGATTCGCGTGTTTTGTGGTTTTTAAGAGGCGGCCCGCCGCAGCTTCGCCGCTGTCACCCCTTGCCAATCAAGCGCTGGTAGGCCTGCAAAGTGCTGGGTGCAACCGATTTGAGCACCTGCTCATACGGGGTTTTCTGGCGCGCCATCAGGCGCATGGAGGCAATGGTACGGGTTTTGCAAAACCAGTGGCAAGTGTGCTGCAGCAAGAGCAGCTCAGCCGTCATGGTGAAGGCCATGCGCTTGCGCGTTGCCAGGTCCACATCATCCGGGGCACACGCTGCACGCACGGCTTTGGCGTGCAGACGCAAGGCTTCGCGCATGTCAAAGGTGTGTGATGGCATCAGGCGGTCAAAATAAGGCAGTGCCAGCGGCAAGGTGCTCACCCGCGTGTCTTCGGCTTTTTCTTGGGCAAACGTCTCCGACAGGCGCTGGAGCTGGTCGGCCAGGGTTTTTTCGCTGTTGTCCAAAATGGCCCACACCTGCTTGCTGCGCTCGGCATCTTTTTCATCCAGCGCACGCATATAGCCTTCGATCAAGCCACCCATGAGCTTTTCTACCTGCGTCGGCGCCAGGTGCGCGCCCAGCAAGCGCACACGGCGGCGGTGCTCTATGCCTTGCAGCACATACACCGCCATCGAGCCCACAATAATCCACGTCAAAAAATCCATAGCGCTACGCCTGCCCCGTCAAAACCAAACCCTAAGTGTATTCAGCCCTTGCCCATGCCTGGGCCAAGCGGACTTTTATGATGCACGCCTTTGTCCCCCGTCTTCAGAGATTTGGCCCGTGTCCCACATCACCATTGAACGCCAGCACACGCTGGGTCTGCCCGCCGCCCGTCAACATGCCCAGACCTGGGCTGAAAAAGCCCATGCCAAATTCGGTGTGCAATGCCGCTATGAAGCTGGCGCGCAATCCGATGTGCTGCACTTTGACGGCAACGGCATGCAAGGCCAGCTGCACGTGAGCGCCAGCCACCTCAAGCTCGACGCGGAGCTGGGCTTTTTGGCCGCCATGTTCCAAGACAAAATCGAAGCCAAGCTCAACGAACAATTCGATGAGATGGTGCAGCCTGCATAAAAACATAGCTGCTAGCGCATGCATTTAAACAGTTTCAGATAGTTTTATATCCGAAACCATTGTTTTGCTTGCGCGGGCAGCTATTGCTAACTTTGATCACCCCATGCGCCACGAAAAAAGCAGCCTTGCGGCTGCCTTTTTGCGTAGAACCTTTGCCTGCTGGCGCTGTTCGCGCTGCTGACGATCAGCGCAGCGAGTTGATCAACTCAATGTATTGCTGCTTGGCCTCGTCCTGCGTGGTGTCCGAGCTTTTCCCACGCGTCCCGCGCACGGCCCACCATGTCGGTAAAGCTGGGTTTCTTGGCTCGTTGTCGCCTTCGGTGGCTTGTTTGTACAGCGCGTAAATCTTCAGCAACGTGGCATTGTCGGGGCGCTCGCTCAGCGCGGTGGAGTTTTTGACAGCTTCTTCAAACGTAGCATTGAGGTCGGACATGCGACGGTCTCCTTATGGTTGGTATCGGCGCAGTGTAGCCAAAATTTGCCAAAAAAGTACGATCGTTCTAAACATTCAAACCACAGCTTTGCGCGCCGTGTTGAGGGCTGCGCAGCGCACTAGCTTCCAACCATCCCACGCCGTACTTGCATCCAAGGCAGCACCGTAGCGGTGATCGGTGACGCGCACTCGGTGGGCGGCTCGCCGAAGGCAGCCTGCGACGGGGCGAACGTGACAAAACCACACCAAGTGCACGCGCTGTGCCACGCAGCGCATGTGGCACATGCTTAAATCTGCATTCTCCAATTCTTGGCTTTGCAACGCACCACCATGACTGCCACCACCGTTCTTGGCGCCTGTCCCCACGACTGCCCTGATACCTGCGCACTCGTCACGACCGTAGAGGGCGGTGTCGCCACCAAAGTGCAGGGCAACGCCAACCACCCCATGACCGGCGGTGTGCTGTGCGCCAAGGTCAGCAAGTACGCCGAACGCACCTACCACCCCGAGCGCGTGCGCACACCCCTCAAGCGCATCGGCCCCAAAGGAAGCGGGCAGTTCACCCCGGTCAGCTGGGACGAAGCCCTGAGCGACATTGCGCAGCGCCTGCATGCGATTGCGCAGCGCCAGCCCGAGGCCATCTTGCCTTACAGCTACGCAGGCACCATGGGACTGGTGCAGGGCGAAAGCATGGACCGGCGCTTTTTTCACCAGCTGGGTGCCAGCCTGCTGGATCGCACCATCTGCGCCAGTGCGGGCAGCGAGGCGCTGCTGCACACCTATGGCGGCAAGCTGGGCATGCATGTGCAGTTTTTTGCCGAAAGCAAGCTGATACTGATCTGGGGCAGCAACAGCATTGGCAGCAATCTGCACTTTTGGCGCATCGCCCAAGAGGCCAAGCGCCACGGTGCCAAGCTGGTGTGCATTGACCCGCGCAAGTCCGAGACCGCTGACAAATGCCATGAGCACCTGCAATTGCTGCCAGGCACCGATGCGGCCCTGGCGCTGGCGCTGATGCACGAGTTGATCGTGCACGACTGGCTGGACCACGACTACATCGCCCAGCACACGCAGGGCTGGGAAGCACTCAAAGCCCGCGCGCTGCAATGGCCGCCCGAGCGTGCCGCCCAGGTCTGCGGTTTGCCCGTGGCGCAAATCACGCAACTGGCGCGCGACTACGGCACCACCCAGCCCGCCGCCATCCGGCTGAACTACGGTGTGCAGCGCACCCGTGGTGGGGGCAATGCCGTGCGTGCCATCGCGTGCCTGCCCGCGCTGGTGGGTGCCTGGCGCCACCGTGCCGGCGGGCTGCTGCTGTCCACATCGTCCAATGCCCCCGTCCAGCGCGCGCGCCTGCACATGCCGCAGCTGTTGGGGGAGCGCCGCCCGCGCACCATCAATATGAGCACGATTGGCAATGCACTGCTGGACACCCAAGCCCCCCGCATTGAGGCACTGGTGGTATACAACAGCAACCCGGTGGCCGTGGCCCCGGAATCTGCCCAAGTGGCCGCAGGCTTTGCCCGCGAAGACCTGTTTACCGTGGTGCTGGAACACTTTCTGACCGACACCGCCGACTACGCGGACTATGTACTGCCCGCCACCACACAGCTGGAGCATTGGGACATCCACACCAGCTACGGCCACACCGACGTGCTGCTCAACCAACCGGCGATTGCTCCGGTGGGGCAGGCCAAGAGCAACACCCAGATCTTTCGTGAACTGGCCGCCCACATGGCGCGCTACGACACAGCCTTTGCCGCCCCCCACTTTCACGACCATGACGAAAACTTGTGCCGCCAGGCCCTGGAGGGTAGCAGCATCGACTTTGAACAGCTGTTGCAGCACGGCTTTGCACAGCAATCTCTGCCCGATGCGCCGTTTGCACAAGGCGGCTTTGCCACCCCTTCGGGCAAGTGCGAGTTTTACAGCCCAGCGCTGGAGAAAATGGGCATCAACCCGCTTCCAGACGATATCGACCACTTCAAACACGTGAATGACACTTTCGGCCATGACGTGGGCGACATGGTGCTCAAGCAGTTGGCAGCACAAATGCGCGACGTCTGCCGGGCAGACGATGTGCCTTGCCGGGTCGGCGGCGAAGAGTTTCTGCTGCTGTTGCCCAAAGCCTCACTGGCAGATGCCGCGCAAGTGGCAGAGCGTTTGCGCAATCTGGCTGAAATTACCGAGCTTCCTGTGGTCGGCCACATCACGATCTCGGTGGGGGTTTCGCACTGGCCACACTGCAGCCCCAGCCAGACCATCGTGTTCAAACAGGCGGATGACATGCTCTACGCCGCCAAGCATGCCGGGCGCAACCAGGTACAGGTCTATCCCAGCTGATCCACCGCCACCGTGTCACCCACCGCAACCCGCAACACTGCCTCGAAGGGTTTATGCTGGATGGCATTGACCCACGCTGAGAGGCCTATGCTGCATGCCGCCGTTGTTGATGTTCGGGAAGTCGCGGTTGAGCGCTCGATCGCCCGCCGTGGCAACGGCTCCTTGTGCCTGGGTTGCACCATGCGAGCGTGCATGGACGTGGCACGCAAATCCCACATCTCCATGCCTGCCGGTATGGCATGGCGGTTCAAAGCCATGAAGACGGAAGATATTCCCCCAACACTGCGCCTGCTGCTGTCTTTGGCCGTGGGGGCTGGTGCTTTCATTGGAGGCATTGGCCCGAGCTGGTTTGCCTGGAATATGCGCCTCTGGGGCGTTCCGGCATTTTGTGCACTCGGCAGTTGCGGGTCAGCCATCCGCCTGGCGATGGGGGGCCTGGCCCTGCGCAGGCACCAGGCCTTGGATTGATAGCACCATGTCAAAGCGCCTTGTGGTGGGAATGACTGCGCTGGTGGCGGTGGCGCACTGGGCGCTGCTGTTCAGCCCCTGGTTCGGGTCTGCGACACCCCTCCAATCCTCTGCAGACACCCCGAATGTGCTGGAAGCGGTCTGATTCCACTGCTGCCCCCGTCCAGCGGCTGCCCCTGCACCCGTGGTACGCCCTCTGACGTCGACGCCCCCAAACCAAGGGCCCCAACCGTACAGGCACCCTCGGCGCCCTCCAAAACCCCGATAGTGGATGCCCCTCGTCAGCCCCGCCACGGCGCTGACCGCCACTAGCAACGCACCAGATGCGCAGGCGGCGCTGCCGCCACAGGCTGAAGAGCTGCCGCTAGCTGAAGATCCCGCCGCCAGCGCTGTCGCCGCCCACAGCGCAAGCAACGGCCCGCGCCTGCATGTCCAAGATGCAGCAGGCGCCCGTCACACTGGCGCTGCCCTCCGATGGCTCTACGCTGGCGCAGCACAAGTTGCTACGCTTTCAGGTGGCAGGTTTTGTCAAAGGCATGCAATACCACGCCCAAGCAGAACTGGAGTGGCACATCGACGGCAACCGCTACCAAGCGCGGCAGCGCATCAGCGCATTCCTCTTAGGCTCCATGGAGCAAACCAGCCAAGGACTGCTGACCCCCCTGGGCTTGCAGCCGATGGAATTTACCGATCGCCGCTTTGCCAAAAAACGCTCCGTCACACTGGACTGGGAGGTGCAGCAAGCGTCGTTCACGCCCCTGCAACCGGCAACGCCGATTGGCCCCGGCACGCAAGACCGCCTGAGTGTTTTCTGCAGCTGGCTGCAATCTTGCACAGCACGCCAGACCTGCGTGCCGCTGGCACACGCCTGCAAGTTCCCACCCTGGGCTCACGCCGCATGCAGATATGGACCTTTGAAGTACAAGCGCCGGAAATACTAGATTTGCCCGGTGGAGCCACACCAACGCTGCGCCTGCGCCGCATTCCACCCGCTGGTGAGGCAGAGCAAGCGCTGCTGTGGCTGGATGCCACACAAGGCTATGCGCCGGTGCGCATTCACATGGAAGAGCCCAACGGCGACGTGATGGATTTCGTCCTCCAAGACTGAGCGCAGCTGCCCAAGCCCACACGCCACAACACGCATCAGCAGCGACAGCACCCCTGTACACGGGACACAGCCAAGGCATCAATATCAATGCGCGCCAGCAGCGCCCACAGCAGCAACCCTGAAACATCTAAAAAATGAGCTACCAGCGCTTATCCAGAAAGCGCCAGAAGGCATTTTGATGCTTAAGACGCGCTGCTACCCTCGCCCAACGGGGACACAATGGTTGCTCGATGGCACCAAAAATACTGAGCCCGTCTTTGTTTTTCATTTCAACGCGCACCGTGTCGCCAAACTGCAAATAGCCGGTGCTGGCCACATCGCTTTGTTGCAACTCCATCGCGCGCTTTTCAGCAATGCTGTGATAGCCCTTGGGCCAATCGGTGCGCCGTGAGGAGGCTTTTCCGGTGGTGGCTCCCACATTGCTCACCACCCCTGTTCCCACCATGCTGCCAGCATGCACCGTGCGTGTTTTGGCAGCGTGCGCAATCAGTTGGCCAAAGTGAAACGCCATATCTTCCCCCGCGTCACACATGCCTACCTTGCGCCCATTCCAGCTGGTGTGCAGGGGCAATGCACCTTGCCACCGCGCCACGCATCGCCCAGTTCATCAACCGTCACGGCCACCGGGCTCAAGCCCACCGCAGGCCAGCTTTGCACATTGCCCCACGCATGGCCGGGTGCGCTGGGCATGAGCTGGCGCAAGCTGAAAGTGTTGCTCAACATCAGCAATCGAATGCCGTATAGAGCCTGTTCTGCGGACGCGCCCATGGGCACATCCGCTGTCACCGCCGCCAAACCCGCGCCAAAGTCGATCCCCATGGCTGCGCTGCCCAAGACCACTTCATCACAGGCTCCCACCAAGCTATCGCCCGCGCCTTGGCGCATCGTCGGCTCGGTCACACTCAGCGGCCATTGTGGCTGCGTCAACGCCAAGTGGGAAGGATAGGCCGCCGCTTCCAGCCATTGATGGCTGCGCGGCAGCGGTGCCATGCACTGCGAGGCATCGAATGCGAAAACATGCTTGGCTCTGCCCGCATTGAGCTGCGTGTACACGTCCTGCAATTGGGGCGCCATAAAACTCCAGTCGTCCAGGACCTGCTGCATCCGTGAAGCAATGCCGGTGGCATAGCAGGCCAGGCGCAGGTCACGCGACACCACGATCAGTTGTCCATCGCGGGAGCCATCTTTGTAAGTAGCAAGTTTCATGGGCTAAGAGTTGTAGGCGCTAGGGCCATACCGCAGCAGCCACAGCGGGCTACTGCCAAAATAGGAGAACTGGGGTGGACGGCATGCACTGGCACACCGTCCACGGTGTAATCCCGCAAATTCTAAGGTTCACCTATGCCATCACGTTTTTTACGGTGGAGCGCTGCACTGCGCAGCGCCCCCAGCGGCCTTGCATTGTCGTTGGCCTTGAGTGCAGGCGCGCTGCAAGCGCAAACCACCGCCGCGCCGATTGAAGTGCGTAACGCGCAAGGCAAGCCGGTGGTGAGCGCACTGGCGTGGAAAGCGCCCGCTGCGGCACGCATGCAATTTACGGTGCAGGGCAAGTTCAAAAACCTGCCCTATCAAACCAAGGCCCAGCTGGACTGGCTGCCGCAAGGCCAGCGCTATGAAGCCTCGCAGGAAGTGCAAATTCCGGTACTGGGCAGCCGCCGTCAGGCCAGTGTGGGCGCGATCAATGCCAACGGATTGCGCCCAGAAATCTTCTTGGACCGCAGCCGCAAAGAAAACAGCGCCACATTTGATGCGCAAGCAGGTCAAATCCGCTTCAGCCGTGGCAGTGAACCCGCCCCCTTGGTGCCCGGCACGCAAGACCGCATGAGTGTGTTTTTTCAGCTAGCGGGCATGCTGGCTGCAGCGCCCAAGGCCTATCCAGCCGGCACGCGCATCACGGTGCAAGCCGCCAGTACCAGCCGCGTCGCCCCTGGACATTTACGGTCCGCGGCACAGAAAACCTCGCTTTGCCTGCAGGGCGCATGGCGGCCATCAAGCTGGAGCACAACTCCGACAGCAATGATGCCGAGGGCGTGCAATCGGCCTTGTGGATTGCGCCCAGCCTGGGTTACCTGCCGGTACGCATTCGCATGGTGGAAGACGGCGGACGCGATGAGCTGGACCTCAAGCTCACGTCCCACAGCAACCCTTAAGCCCCACTGACGGGGTGCCCGCACACGGTTTGCCTATTCATGGAATACTGGCCTGGCATGCATTTCGTCATGCGGCTTGAAACTGTCGATAACGCCTTCATGTAATGACTTCGCAGGCACTGTCAGGCAGACAAGAAAGGAGGGCCACCATGCAAATGCTTTATGACTCGGATTCTTTTGTGGTGCTCCATCTCAAGCCTGATTTGGGTTTGCCTGCAGAAGTGATGCTGGCTGACGGGGAAACCCCCGCGCCCGCGCTGCCTCGCCACGGTTTTGAAATCGTCGACAAACGCTCGGGCAAAGAGGTCTATCTGGATGGATCTTGGGCTGAACTCTTTCAACAAGTCATTCACGAGTGGCAGCGTAACTCTCCCAGCGAAGAAGAGGTCGAAGACACGCTGGAGCGCTATGCACAGCTGGCACAAAACCCTGTCTTGATTCATTAATCACACTGTGTCTTTCACAAAAAAGAGGCCTACAGGGCCTCTTTTTTTGCACGCGGCAAGGTGCTGCACCCCATCAGATGTCACAAGTACTTGTTGCCTCCAGCGACTTGCTGCTGCCGGTGCTGCTCTGCTCCAGTAAACGTGTGAACTCCGCACTCGGCAATGGCTTGCTACACAGATAGCCTTGGTAAAGGTTGCAGCCATGCTGGCGCAAAAACTCCAACTGTGCAGCAGTTTCCACGCCTTCGGCCAGCACTTCCATGCCCATGCTTTGGCCCATGGCAATCACAGCATGGCTGATGGCCATGTCGTCGGGGCTGTTGGGAATATCGCGGATAAAGCTCTGGTCAATTTTGAGCAGGTCAATCGGAAAGCGCTTGAGGTGCGCCAGCGATGAATAACCGGTACCAAAATCATCCACTGCCAGGCGCAGACCCAGGCTCTTGAGGTTGCGCAACACATTCAACGCTTCATCGGGGCGCTCTGCCAGTGCGCTTTCGGTGATCTCCAGCTCCAGGCACACCGCTGGGAAGCCCGAGCTCTCCAGCGCCTTGCGCGTGCAGCCAACGATGTCGGTGAGCAAAAACTGGTGCAGCGAGACATTGACTGCCATCGAAATCGCAGGCAGCCCTTGACTGCTCCACGCTTGCGCCTGGCGACAGGCTTCGGTCAGCGCCCATTCGCCCAACGGGCCAATCAGCCCGAAGTCTCCGCCACAGGGATGAAGCGTGCCGGGGAGATCATGCCTCCACGGGTCAAGCCAGCGCATCAAAGCCTCACAGCCCACAATATTGCCGGTCGCAATATCAATTTGGGGCTGGTAGAACATCTGCAAATGCCCTTGCGCCAAGGCGTGGCGCAAGCGCGATTCCAGTGCAATTCGCTCACGCGCAGCCTGCGTCATGTCTTCATTGAAGAAGCACCACAAATTACTGCCGCCCTTGCCTTGCTTGGCGCCATACACTGCGGCATGCGCACCCTGCACCAGCAGTGCCGCCGTCTGCGCGTGCTGCGGATAGCAACAGATTCCGGCGCTCACACTCACCACCACCGCAAAGCCATCGGGCGACTTCCAGGGCTGTGCCGCAGCATGGATCAAGCGCTCCGCAATATCCGAGGCATCTTCGCAAGACGTCAGCTGGTGGGCCAGCACCACGATTTCATCGCCCGCCATGCGCGCGATCAGGTCGCCCGGCCGCAGCGCCGACTGCACCTGGCGCGCGATGTGACGCAACACCTCGTCACCCACGGCGTGGCCGTAGCTGTCGTTCACGTCCTTGAAGCGGTCCAGGTTCAACAGGATGACCGCCATCTTTTCACTGCGCACTTGCGCCGCTTGCACGGAGCGCGCCAGCTCCTGGCTGAACCAGGCGCGATTGGACAGGCCCGTCAACGCGTCGCGGTGTGCCAGAAACTGCAGCTGCTCCTCACGCTGCTTCTCCTGGGAGATGTCGGTGAACATGCATACGTAATGGGTGGTTCTGCCGTGCTCGTCCTTGACGGCGCTCAGCGACATGCGCTCGGGAAAAATCTCGCCGTTCTTGCGCTTGTTCCAGATCTCTCCGCGCCAGTGCCCGGTCAGGTGCAGGCTGGACCACATCTCGTCATAAAACGCTTTGTCGTGCCGCCCCGACTTGAAAGCCGAGGGGCGCTTACCCAGCAACTCAGAAGATTCATAGCCCAAAAGCCGTGAAAATGCCGCATTGGTCGACAAAATATTGCTGTACGCATCCGTCACCACAATGCCTTCGGCCGTGTTGTCCACCACGGTGGCGGCCAAGCGCAAGCGCTCTTCTTCTTGGCGCTGCTGGGTTTTGTCCGAAATAATCCCGGAAAAACGCACCAGCTTGCCACTGTCATCCCCGTGGCGCGTGCCGCGTGCCTCATACCAGCGGTATTCCCCATCAAAGCCTTGCAAGCGCGCTGTGACCACAAACGGTGCGCCCGTCCGCAGCGCCATGCGCACCTCGGCACCGACTGCAGCACGGTCTTCGGGGTGCAGGCGGGCACGGAAATGGAAGTCCCGGCCAAAGTCATCGCCTTGGTAACGCAGGATGCTGGCCATGCCTTGCGAGAAGGTATGGCATTTGCGCACCATGTCCCAGTCCCACATCCCGCTGCCGCTGCCATCCAAGGCCAAACGCAGCTGCTCTTCGCTTTTGACCAGTTCCTGGCGCGCAGCCACACGGTACTGCTCCGCACGCATGGTGCGCCGCACCAACCATCCCGCCAGGCAGCCAGAGGCCACCACAAAAATATAGTCTTGTGCCTGTTGCAGCGTGATGTACAGCTCCCGGTCTTCTACCAGCAGCGGCATGATGAAGTCGCCCGCACCAAACCACAGCAAGCCAGTCACCAGATACAGCAGCAATGCACGTAAAGGCGCCAAGCGTGGGACAGCGTCCTCTTGTTGCATGTATTTCCTCAATTCCCTCTAGCCCCCGGCCATGCTGCGACAATCGCTGTGCTATGACCCAAGCCTATATCCTTACTCTTTCTTGCCCTGACCGCCGTGGCCTGGTGCATGCCGTCTCCGGCTTCCTGCTGGAGCAAGGCGCCAATATTGAAGAAGCTTCCCAATACAACGACAGTGCCACCGGCCTGTTCTTCATGCGCGTGCAATTCGCCTGCGAAAGCTCCGACATTGCTGCGCTGAAAGCAGCCACCGCCACGCTGGCTGCAACGTATGACATGAAGTGGAGCCTGCATTCCAATGCCGAGCGCATGAAGACCGTGCTCATGGTCAGCCGCCAGGGCCACTGCCTCAACGACTTGCTGTTCCGCTGGAGCTCAGGCCAGTTGCCGATCGACATCAAGGCCATCATCAGCAACCACCGCGACTTCTACCAACTCGCGGCCAGCCACAACATCCCGTTCCACCACATCCCCGTCACTGCTGCCACCAAAGCACAGGCCGAAGCCAAGCAGTTCGAGATTATCGAGGCGGAAGGCGCAGAGCTAGTGGTACTGGCCCGCTATATGCAAGTACTTTCTAATGACTTGTGTCAAAAACTATCGGGGCGTGCCATCAACATTCACCACAGTTTCCTGCCTAGTTTCAAGGGTGCCAAGCCCTACTACCAAGCGCACGACCGTGGCGTGAAACTGATCGGAGCGACCGCTCACTACGTGACCGCAGACCTGGACGAAGGCCCGATCATTGAGCAGGACGTGGCCCGCGCTGACCACACCGACACCGTGGAAGACCTCACCACCCGCGGCCAGGACACCGAAAGCCAGGTGCTGGCCCGTGCCGTGAAGTGGCACAGTGAGCGCCGCGTGATCTTGAACGGTCACAAAACGGTGGTCTTCCGCTAAATGGCACTGCTCTTTAATTAAAAGCAGCTAGCGCTCGTTGATTCTTGTTTTCGCATTGATTACATACTGAAAATAAGTAATAACAAGCGCTAGAAGCTTCTAAAAACAGAGCATCCTAAGCACCTCCACCCCGCCCGCGGTACCGAACATGTCAACTCCACGCAACAACGGCCAACGCCCCACCCGTTTTTTTGACAGCCGATCGGCGCGGCGCATTCCCCCCATTCAATGTCTGCTGACCTTTGAAGCCCTGGCGCGCCTGCGCAGCGTGACGCTGACGGCCGAAGAGCTCAGCGTCACCCCCAGCGCCGTCAGCCACCGCGTGCGCCAGCTGGAACAGGTGCTGGGCACCCAGCTGTTTGGCCGCACCGATTTCTCCCTCACCACCGACGGGCAAAAGTACCTGCAGCAAGTGCGCGAAGGCCTGGGCGCGCTGCAATGCTTTCCCAATCACCCGGTGGCCAGTGGCCGCACCCGCCTGAAAATTGCCGTCACGCCCACTTTTGCGCGCTGCATGCTGATTCCGCGGCTGGCGCAGTTCACCGAGGCGCACCCCGAAATTGATCTGACGCTGCAAGTCGCCATCCCGCTGCTGGATGTGGTGGCCGAAGATGCCGACCTGATGGTGCGCTACGGCGTGGGCCACTACGCCGACGTGGAGCACCTGGAAATCGCGCGCGATGTGTACACCCCGTCGCCTCACCCGCCTTTTTGCGCCAGCGCGTCCCCATCACCAAACCCGAAAACCCGCACGAGCTGCCCCTGCTGCGGAGCCGCTGGAGTCGTGGCGCCGTGGTTCCTCGCCGCCGGGCTGGACTGGGCCGAACCCACCGAGGGCTCGCAGTTCAACGACGTGGGCCTGCTGTGCGACGCCGCCGCCGCAGGCATGGGCGTGGCCCCCGTGCGCCTGAAACTGGGCGCGCCGTGGCTGGACAACGGCACCCTGGTGCGCCTGTTTGACCTGGAAATCCCCAGCCCCCACGCCCACTACCTGTGCTGGCGTACCGGCACCATGGACCGCTGGGAATGCAAAGCCTTCGCCGAATGGGTGGCGCAAACCATGTAAGCAAAAATAGCTGCTAACGCTTATACCGACTGCGTTAACAGCTATTTTTTTAGTTGCACCCTGCGCCACCAGCGTGGCGCTTTCACACAGGCTTGCAAGAAAAATCACAGCGCACCGCCCAGGCTTGCCCTACAGTCATTGCCCATGACAACCGCCAGCCTTTCCGAACGTGCTGCCCGCCAAGCCGAGGTGGTGCAAGCCCTGTCCCAGCATGTGCCTGACCATGCCCTGCTGTGGAACGCCGAAGACACCACCCCCTATGAGTGCGACGGCCTGACCGCCTACCGCCAGCGCCCGCTGGTGGTCTGCCTGCCCGAAACCTATGCGCAGGTGCAAGCCGTGCTCAAAGCCTGCCACGCCATCAACGTGCCCGTGGTGGCACGCGGCGCGGGCACCGGCCTGTCCGGCGGCGCCATGCCCCACGCCATGGGCGTGACGCTGTCGCTGGCCAAGTTCAACCAGATTCTCAATGTCGACGCCTACAGCCGCACCGCGGTCGTGCAATGCGGCGTGCGCAATCTGGCCATCAGCGAGGCCGCCGCCCCGTTTAACCTGTACTACGCCCCAGACCCCAGCAGCCAGATTGCCTGCACCATCGGCGGCAACGTGGCCGAAAACTCCGGCGGCGTGCACTGCCTGAAATACGGCCTGACGGTGCACAACATCCTCAAGGTCAAAGGCTTCACCATCGAGGGCGACCCGGTCGAATTCGGCTCGGATGCGCTGGACACCCCCGGCTACGACCTGCTGGCCGCCATGATCGGCAGCGAAGGCATGCTCGCCGTGGTGACCGAAGTCACCGTGAAACTCATCCCCAAGCCCCAGCTGGCGCGCTGCATCATGGCCAGCTTTGACG